>JBLIRL010000123.1:0-8738 GCA_049472275.1 Thermoplasmatota archaeon
GGGGGCCAGGGTGACTCACCTCTGCATCTTCTCCCCGTATCAGCAGGATGGTGACCCGATCGGTGTGAGGATGACGGGGATCAGGTCGGGCCTCTTCACCGATGCAGTATCACGACGGAAGGACCAACCGGGGGAAAAACGTGAAAGATGGCCCGACGTGGTCACACTGCTGGAAGAGGCCGTTCATGAGCTTGGAGGACTGAAGTGCGGAGAACGGATATCATTCTCCCCGGAGGCGGAATACTGCGGGGTGAGGGGGCACCCTCTGCTCAAGGTGGCCTTTCAAAACTTGATCAACCACCGAGCCGACCGCTCCCCGGAAGGGACAGGAGTCCGGATCTCTCTCTCGGCTGACATCAAGGGGATCAACATATCGATAGTCGATGACAACGCTAACATCGACTCCCCCCGAAACCGACCCATCACACACCGGGAGGAGTCGTCCGATGGTCTGGAGACCGAAAGGGGGATAATAGAACTCCACGGCGGTGAGCTCAGGGCCGATAACGGCCTTGGACCGGGGGGTTCATCGGTGATCTCCCTCCCCTGGTCGGAGAACTGATCATCTGGTCTCCACAAAGCCCTCTCCCAAGGCCTTCCTGTAGGAGCCTGAGGTGAAATGCACCAGCATGTACTCCTTCGAAACAGCTGAGAGTTCCATGGCCTCGTCCAGTGTCAGGTGAACACCGCGGGAGTCGGGGGATGGCTCCGGGAACGTCGCCTCGACGATCAACAGGTCGGAACCCCTTGCGAATTCCATTATCGGCCTCGCATCACCGGTATCGCCGGTATAGACGATCCTCTCCCCGTCCATCCGAAAACCGAACGACAGGGCACGAACGGGACCTCCGACCTTTCCCGGTCTGCTGTTGCGGTGTTCGGAGGAAACGCATTCAATTCCCATGCCGGCCATTTCGATCGAGTCCCCGGCTGAGATCGGGACAAGGTCCACATCGAAGAGTGGTTCCTCCCAGAGGTGGTCCGTGAAGTGATCCACAATGGATTCCACCGCTTCCGATCCCGAGGGATAGATGACCGGGAAAGGGAGCTCCCTTCCAAGCAGCTGAAGGAAGTTCAGAAGGGTAAGAAGGCCCGAGTAATGGTCGTAGTGCGGGTGGGATATGACAGCCCCGACAATGGCCTCCCCGGCCTCTTTCAGGTTCCGCCTCGGAAGAGCGTGGCCGGTCTCCCTCATGAACCTCTCTATCTCTATGCTGTCCCTTACGCATCCATCCCCGCAGTCAACGATCAAGCGTCCACCGGAGGTATCAAGGAATATCGAGGTCGAGAGACCTGCCGATGAGTATCTTGTAGAGACCGTGAAGGCCTTTCCTCTCCAGATCCTTACCGCGGGAGGGGGTGGAAGGTCATAATCCGCCATGGACGGGGAACGGATATCTGAATGAAAACCTTATCTAACGGTATTCGGGGACGGGGAGCCCTTTTTTCCTTCGGGCCCTGGAATTCCTGACGAAACGCTTCTTCTTCCTCCATCCCACGGAAAGGTCGGTGATATTTTGGGAGAGGGATTTCTTGAAGGAGGACCTCTTGAAGAAGCCTCGGTCCAATCCGTTCCCGAGCAACTCCTCCCCTCTGGCTGTCCTGATAAGAGGTGCTCCGAAACTGATGTCCGAGAGTTCACCCGAATAATCGGGGCATATAAGGCATCTTGTCCACTGGGGCCCCTTGTTGACCCTGTGCAGGAATTTGCTGACATGAAGCTCCCTTGACATTTTCTTCCCGCTCGAGGTGGCCGCATCGATCCTGATCCCGGTGGAGGAGATCTTCCGATACCTGAACGATATGATATCCGCAGGTGGAACCTCTATCAGGTCCGATGCTGCTCTTCTCCAGTCCTCCTCGCTCATGTTCGGTGCCCCGCAGTTGTGGGATATAAGGTATGCCAGCTTCTCTGTCAAATGCCTGGTGGCCACGTCCATTTCCATGTTGCGGACGGCCTGTATATGGCAGGGAAGACCCACTAGGGCAACCCGCTTGATGCTCTCATCACTCTTGATAACGGGAAGCAGGGTGAGAACTGAACTGAAAGAGTATTTCGATGAGGCGGCCCCAATGACCTGGTCCCTGGTCCGTGCCACAACGCCCCTTCCGACGGACAGGCTCCCGTCCTCGGACCAGTCAGTCAGCAGGGCTGCATCAATCAGCCCGGATCCAAGGGCTGCAACCAGCATGGAGGTTATCCTCCCCCCGTAATAGCCTATCCTGATGTACTCCTTGCTGGCGGATGTCAGGTGAACCCTTCCTCTGTATATTCCCTGTCTCCTTCCGAGAGGTGTCCTCCTGGACCTCGAGAAGAGCCGCTTCTCGTGCCCGGACATGTCCATGCCCTTTCCCGGACATATCCTGAAACAGGCACCGCAAGCGATGCAGTCCCCTGTGATCGAGATCCCTTCCCTACCGTATTCCAGGACTCCTACCGGGCAGGCGGCAACGCATCCCCCGCACCTCGTGCATAGGTCCGCGTCGATAACCTGCCTTCTGAGATCCTCGAAACATCGGTCATTCAAGCCGGAAGCCTCCTCAGCCTTCATCCTCGATCTCGCCTTCGAAATCCTCCCCGATGCTGGCCATATCCTCCTCGTACAGGTCCTGCGCTTCCTCCAGTTCCATCATGACGCGTTCATCTAGGGGGGTCCTTCTCAAGAAGACGAACAGCAGGAAGAGAAGGGCCATTGCCGCAATGGCGATCCCGAGACCTCCAAAAACGGCCTGGACATCGATTTCCCTCCCGGATCCGCCTCTGTCGTCCTTCTCACCCTCAATGGTGACCGTGAACAGAACATATACCGTATTCACCCCGTCGGAGACCGCTATCCTCACCTGATTGGTCCCGATATGCTCCTCGGAGCCGTTTAGATGGATCAGACCGTCCTCGTCCGCCCATACGAATGAGACGTTAGCTCCGAACGTCAGAGGATCGCCCTCCTCGTCGGTCACGTTCAGCCTGATGCTTCTCTTCTCCCCTGCTTCCATGGTCACATCCGGGAAGTCCTGGACCACGGGGGGATCGTTCACTCCGATCACCGTTATCTGGAGGATGATGTCCGATTCCGCCCCGTCAAGGTCCCTGATTGTGACGATGAAGGAGTTCGATCCCACGTCTGCCTGCACCGGCTCCCAGCTTACCTCTCCGCTGAACTCGTCGACCTGCAGCCGGTCCCCTCCGTAATGGAAGGAGAAGTGGTCGCTATCGATGTCCCCGCCCTTCAGAAGGAAAACGAAAGGTTCGTCCTCAAGTGTCGTGGTCTCTATGGATCCCTCGACGGCATCAAGGAAGAAGGGGGCATCGTTGACAGGATTGACCGTGATATTGATCATAATATCCCTTGACGACAGACCGTCGGAAACAGACACAATCAGACCAGTGGACCCCCACCAGTCCGCCGGAGGGGAGCAGACCAGATACTGCCCATCCTCGCCCCTGTCGACCACCCTGGCAGACATGTTCTCGGTCGACACGACCGAGAACTCCAGATCGGCAGCCAGGGTATCGTCGTCAGCGACGAGGCTGTCCAGACGGAGAGAGTTGTCCACGGAATCCTCCAGGACGGCGAGCGTGGGCGGTTCTCCCCATCTTGGCGGAAGATTGATCTGAAGCAGGGATCGGACGGGCTCCCCGATAAAATCCGGGGGGTATCTATCCAGCGGGTCCATCACAACGAACATGAGGGTGTCTGTCCGGGGGGCAGTAAATGATATCGTCCCGTTGCCCCACCCTTCAGGTCCGATAACACCGAGCGGAACCGCTTCCGAGACCTCCGTGCCGTTCATCTCGGGATCACCGTAGAACAGCTGGACCTCCAGAGGTCCTTCCGCAACGCCCAGGTTGAGAACGCTGAAGGATATCGCAAGCTCCTCTCCCGGCGCCACCGTTGACGCCGGTCTTATGGTTCCCGAGTCAACACCGAACTCGAACTCCGGTCCGGGATTGTTGAAGGGCACATCAAGATGGTTGTTCAGAAGGTCTATCTCAGGCGATGTGGAATCGAGATCGATGGAGAAGGAATGCTGCCCCGGTCTCATGGTCCAGTTGAAATACGCTGCGACCCTCTGTCCAGGATCTATGCTCCCGAGGGGGACGGTCCTGTAGGGCCCCGAAGGATCTCCGTTCCCTCCTTCATAATTTATGTGAAGTGCAGCATTTTCCGAGACCATGCCGCCGCGGTTCCCCACCTCCAGACCGATACGGACCTCCTCACCGATCGTCAGATTTTCCGGGTCCAGTTGGTATGAGCTCGAGATGTAGAGGTCCGACACTGCCGGCTCGACATCGTACCTGTAGAACGACGGTACCATATTATGTCCCGAGAAGGTGAGGTTGATACCACTGGAATCCCCGAGATCGATCGTGGCATTTACCCATCCCTCGGAATTGCCGTTGAGCACCACATAGATATCCTCGTTGTAGATGGTCACCCGCGGATTCTCCACGGGGACCTTGTCCCTGTCGTATACCCTGAATCTGACGGTGTGATTGCCCGTGTAGAATGTCGTCCCTATCGCTGCGGTCCCCATGAACCTTCTGGCTGGAGCGGTGTACACATCGACGTAGGGTTCCCCCAGAAGTATGTAAGTATAGATCATGCCCAGTATGGTCTCCTTGATCTCCATCGTCGGGCTCAGCCATTTGTCCCGGTACTGCTCCTTCAGGACGAACAGGGCCCTCCCCGGACGGGTCTCGCCTTTGTTCAGGAACAGCTTCCAGAACTCCTCGTCGAGGTACCAGTTGCCCCAGGAAAATGTCATCTCCTCGCCCCTTGCGGATGTTCCCGTCGAGGAGATCAGGCCGATCGTTCCTCCCGAGGCCGATGTGAGCCAGGTCTCGAGGGATTTGTCCTCCCAGTAACCTGTCTGGAAGAACTTCGCCGTGTCGCATGTGGATGCATAGATGAACGGCATCATATCCCCGTTCTGGAACAATGTATGGTCAGTGTATCCCAACGGCTCGTTCCAGTCCCAGTTTGTACCGTTACCGGTTGGAGGTCCGTAATCGTTGAGTGCGTACGCCTCGTACCTGGCCTGCCCGACGAAGTTCAGCATGGATGCACCGGCGTTGAACTCGGAAAGCATGTTCGCTCTGTTCAGGGTATCTCTGCCATCACCTACGGTGTAGTTGCCTCCCTCCAGTTCTGGATAGTCGTACAGGCTTTTCACTTCAAGGTTTCCCGGAAGGTTCGATTCCACCCGCTTCGCTACCTTGTAGGCGTTGGACTTGTGCTCGTAGTAGCGGTAGGGATCGAAATCCCTGTTGGGGGGTTCCATCAGGGAAGCCCAGTTGAGATATCGCCCCATCCACGACCCGATAGGGGGGTTCTTCTCGTATCTGAGGAGCTTGTCAACGTAGTTCTTCGCCTGCTCCTCCGTGGATGCTGGAAGCCTGCCCACCGCAATATCCCAATCAATGTCGCCCTCCATCTCTCCGGATACGGAATATTCCCCGAACCTGCCGTCCCCGTCAGTGTCCCAGTCCGAATCCAGCCCGGCGTAGTAGACGTCCGAATGGTAGTAGTTCTCGAAGGGCTGACCCCGGTCGTATGCATAATGCCAAAGCGGTCTTGGCATGAGGTGCTCCGAATCCCCGACGATGAAGAGCCATCTGAAAGAGGAAAAGTTCCTGTGGAGCGAGCGAAGGAAGTTATGGACCTTCTGCTCCCTGTCCACCCCTGAGAAATTGGTCTCTATCGACTCGATGGTGTATATCCTGGTCGGGAGTCCGATCCTGGTCCTGTGCTGTGCAAGAGGCAGGACCTCCTCCTGGAACTCCCCTGGACATAGGATGACGTACGTCGGATCGAGCTCGGGGAGCACGATTCCGAGGGGTACGGGTTCCACGGGAAGCCCGTCCGACCGCGAAGGAGATATCTCGTCTGCGTTTCCCGAATGCAAGGGGATCATTGGTGTCACGAGCAGGATGGCTGCCAAAAACAAAACAACGGAAAGACCCCTGACACGTCCAGAGGGTTCTCCACCAAAAAATGGGCGGTACATGTTCAGGCTCCCGGATGCGCCATCAGATAGAGAGGAGATATCATTTTCGGTCCCGGGCCATACATGAACATTGACGACGGATCGAGGAAAATCGTAAGGAACATCTCAGAACTCCGTCAGACCATTTCCCCAATCAGGATGCTGTCTGATAACTGCGTCTATGGGGAGATAGTATATCTCATAGGTCCTTACCTCCCTGTCAAGAAAGAACTCATCCTGCTGAATGGTCGCCTTGATCCGGTAGTTCTTCTCAACGAAATCCACGAAACCCGTCATCTCGGACAGATGGTACGTGATGATAACGGCCTCCACCGAGAATTCTATGCAGGTGGTGTTCAGCTCATCGTCGGTGATGATCGGGTACTGCAGTACGGCGACATTGACGAGATTGGGTGGGACGAGGCGATAGGCCTTCACCGGAACGATCGGATCTCCCGATATTACAAAATCTCCCTCATCCGTTATCTCAATGAGGATGTCGGCCGCCCGGTCATCTATCGAAGGGCCGCTTTCCTTGACCACCCATGAGAAACCGCCACCGATCACGGCTGCAAGTAGGATGAGCGTTACCTCGGCGTAGATGAGCATTCGCCCGGTTATCCTCGGATGCCCCTTCATGAAGCTTCTCCTTGACCACCATCTGGTGAAACTGATGACGCCAACTCCCGCTGTCAGGGATATGGCAGGAGACAGGAAGATCAGGTGATGGATCCAGGTCGTGGCCTGGAAAATGAACCACAGCAGGTAGAGACCGGAGATCAGGAGTATCACGCCTTCCGGTCTCCTGTAAAGGGGTCTCATACCGAACACCAGGAACGGTATGGCACCCGCATTCAGGAGAAGGAAGACGCCGAAGAAGGAGAGTTTGGTCATGAAGGGCGCGACAGGTCTGTTGAGCTGATTGAGAAAGATCCCCTCAACCACCTCGGAAACACCGTACCTGGCCATTATGAAGAGAACGACGAGGATGAAGGACAGGGAGAAGAGGACGATGTGCTCGAATTTCACGGCAATCCTCTTTGGGGGAATGAAACGGTGCAGACCGAACCTCTCCGTCAGTTCCAGATCGGATATCCAATCGAACAGGAGGATCAGACCGATCGCGAAGGCTGCGATTGCCCCGAAAAGCTTGATCATGGACGCTATCGCCAGGAAGAAACCGGTCAGAACGAGGGACCTTCTCCTGCCGCTCTGCCTGTATTTCACCAGGAACGCCACCCCGAGTGAGACCCAGAACAGGCAGAACATATCAAGAGATGCGAGTCTGGCCTCATGGAGGAACATTATATCAAGGGCGGCAAAGGCCCCGGCCGCGACCATTACATGCCTGCCCCCGATCCTGAAGCCGACAAGGAGGATCATCGCTATTATTGCGAGAGAGCAGAGCGTGGAGAAGAGCCTGAATACCACTGGATCCGCTTCGATGAGACCGTAGAAGCTTGTCATGAGGGGGGCCTGAACGGTATTGACCTGCGAATAGAGGTCATAACCGAAATCGTACATCCTGCCTGTCATTATATCTATACCCTCGTCGACACCGTTTGGCAGGATGCCCTTGGATATGTAGAACACACGGGGTATGGTGGCAATGAGGAGGATCACCGCGGCAAGGTACTTGTTGCTGTGCCGGGAATCCAGCACAAGCTTGCCCAATCGTGCGATGCGAGAGGAACTCTCCTGCTCCCGTCCCGCCATTTTCTCCTTCAAAGGACACCTCGGTCTCCTTATCCGTTTGGGTTTATTTCAGCTTTGGCACCCCTTACTGACCTTTCGGGCAATGCGTCCAAAAAATGTTCCACATGCTATATATGAACTCAAGGATATTGGCCCCCATAGGAGACGCTATCTCGTACATGGCGCCCGACGGGTCCTTGTTCGATGCATGGAGGTTTCAAGATGGCACTCGAGATCGAACCGCCAAGGAAGGATAATACAAAATTCTTGACCATGACCCTCATAACGATAGGTCTGACATTGCTACTTGTCGTACCGCTCTTGGGGATCGTTATCTTCAACGGAGATGATGGCCCCGTGAAAGATGCCGGATACATTGACCAAACAGGTGCTGCGACAGGGGATGCACCGATGGACAGAGCTTCAAGGGAGGCCTGGGAGGAATATCTCAAGACCGCCCCTTCCCTCGAGGTCAAACCTCACAGCTTCGATTCCGAGCTCGAGGACAGGGAGCTCGATCTGGTGGATTCGCTTCCGGGAAGCATCAGTGACAACACAGATTATCAGGAACCCGCTCCCTCCGGTGGCAACGAGGGGGCCTATGACGCTTCCGACGACGATCGCAGCGACAAGGAAACTGATGACGGATCGGACGGATCGAACGAGAGGGAGGTCGAGGAGGCAGATATAGTCAAGGCCATTGATGACCGGATCTTCGTACTCAATAATTACATGGGATTTCTCTCCGTGAACATGGAGGACCCGGCCAGACCCTACGTGGAAGGAAGGACCCCGGTCCTCGGTACACCTGTGAGCATGTACATTGTCGATTTCCTGGGTTTCGTGATCGTATCCAACGCCCCCTCGATGGAAGGTACCGTGGACGGTTCCTCGGGCAGGATATACATCCTGGACCTGACGGACAAGCATAAAAAAAGCTGAACGACGTTCAGCTTTCTCTATTTGAAATCAGGGGTCTCAACCGACCTTGAAGGCCTTCTCCTGGGGGTAGTATGCCGTGCTGTGCAATTCTTCTTCGATGCGCAGCAGCTGGT
>JBLIRL010000124.1:0-8651 GCA_049472275.1 Thermoplasmatota archaeon
CTCCTCTGCCCCTCCTCGAAACCGTCCTTACCGCAGAGCATGGAGGCCACCATGGGGAAGCGTTCCGTCATCTCCTTGACCATCATCTCCGATATCCTCCTTATCTCATCCTGGGCGTGGTGGTCCGATCGGAGCCTGACGAAATGATAAAGTTCACGCAGGTTGAGCCTGAAGACCACCTTTCTCTTGTGGCCGTTTGTGAGGACGTACTGGGCCGCCTCCGGTCCGTGGACATCCCTGATCCGTTGATAGAGGTCACTGCTCCTTCTCATCAGGTCCCAGTACCTCATCAGCAGATCGCGATCCTCCATGTAGACCTCGGGGGTCTCCCATAGGCCCGGATCGTACCTCTGGGACAGTATCGTTGCCATCCGGTGCCTCTTCAGCTGAGCGAAACCGGAAGCGGAGATGTCGAAATCGAACGTCAGGTCCATCATCTCGAACGCCCTCGGAAGGGAGGAGTGTACGGGGTAGTTCCTGAAAACGGGGAGGAGCACATTCATGAGCTCTTCGTCGGTCATGTTCCTCGCGAGGCATCTCGCCTCCTCAAGCGACATGTCCGAATTCTCGAATATGAGACCCGCGACTACCTCGGATTCAGGATCGTCACCCTGTCCCGGAAGGTCGGAGCAGACCGCCCTCCTGTTGGGATTGAACCTCAGCTCCTTCCTGCCATCCTCGGTCACCTGGAACCTGGCAAGCCCCTCGATGGCCTTCCCGATCTCCGCCGAGGTCCTTTGCACATGGTCGTTGCCGCTCGTATATTTTATCAGTGAAGGGGCCAGCGACCCAGTCGCTTCAAGAAGGGCCTTGGCGAACTCCCTGACCTCGGCCAGGGGGTGGGACATACCCTGTGATACGATATATTCCGTTTCCCTCGCGTTGACCGTCAATCCGAGGTCGGTGGGGCATGTCAGACCGAGTACATACCTTGCCTGCTCGAGGAGCTTCTCGCCGTACCTGTCCTTCAGGTCATCCCTTGATACGACCTCGTTGTAGAGGTCGAACTTATCCCTCTCGAGCTCCATCAAAACCGCCTCGATATCGGTCCCGGCGACCTCATCGGGCACTATGAAGGTCTTGTCCCCGAAAAAGACGTATCTCTGGGACCTTTCCGTGAAGGAAGCGAGCCTGTGCCTTTCGATGAACTCAACAAGGAGCCGCGACGCATCCTCGATGTCTATATTGAAAACAGCATGCTCGGCGACAGAACTGTGCCCCATCCTGTACACTATGTTCTCGTTGGACCTTCGCGCCTTATCCACCTCTGACACCGCGGCTTCGCGAAGCTGAGCAACGGTCTTCGGGCTGTGGGATATCCTTGCATAGGCTGCCGATATCGTCTCAGGGGTTGCAGCCGGGTCGTCTATCCAGAACCTCCTGTCAATAGTAGCGCCAGCCAGTGTTATCTTCATTGTTCATCCTCCAGTCTCTTTTTAAGTTTGTATATCGCCTCGAGAGCCTGCATCGGCGTCATGTTGTTGGGATCGAGGGACCTCAGCTCCTCCAAAACAGGATCATCCTCGGGAAGAGCGAGCATCTCATCGGTAGGGAAGAGTACCATCTGGAGCCCCCTCCTTTCAGAGGATGTGCGTCTTCGCTCATCTGTCAGATCACTCCCCGTGGCGATCGCCTGCGCCTTTTCCCCCAGAACGTCCTCCTTCTCGATCTTTCCGAGTACCTCCCTTGCCCTCTCGACAACCTCCTTCGGTATCCCCGCAAGGTCGGCGACCTCCACACCGTACGACCGTGAAGCGGGACCTTTCCTGACCTTCCGGAGGAAGGTGATCCCTTTGGGGTCCTCCTTCACAGCCATCGAATAATTGATCACACCGTCCAGGGTTCCCTCGAGCTCGGTCAGATGATGATAGTGTGTCGCGAATATGGTCTTCCCGCCCACCTTCGATACGTCCGAGATGAACTCCGTCACGGCCCAGGCAATGGCGAGACCGTCGAAGGTGGAGGTCCCCCTCCCGATCTCATCGAGGAGGATCAGAGAGCCCCTTGTCGCGGAGTTCAGAATGTTCGCAAGTTCAAGCATCTCTACCATGAAGGTGGACTGTCCCCTGGTTAGATCGTCGGAAGCACCGACCCTTGTGAAGATCCTGTCGATGATGCCTATCTCCGCCTTCTCCGCCGGAACGAATGACCCCATCTGGGCCATGATGGTGATGAGGGCCACCTGCCTCATATAGGTCGATTTCCCGGCCATGTTTGGGCCGGTCAGTATCATGAACCTGCTGCTGCCGCCGTCGAGGTAGAGGTCGTTGGGAACGAAACCCCATTCCACCCGGTCCTCGATCACGGGGTGCCTGGACCTCTTGAGGGTGATCTCGCTCGAGAGCGCCAGGGACGGTCTGGTGTAGTTCCTTCGCGAGGCGACCTCGGCGAGGTCGTTCAGAACGTCGAGCCTGGCAAGGGCGGCTGCGGTCTCCTGGACCTCCCCGGCCCGTTCCAGGACCCGCTCCACGATCTTGTCGAACAGCTCGAGCTCGAGCTCGGCCATTCTCTCCTGAGAGTTGAGGATGATGGATTCCTTCTCCTTGAGTTCAGGGGTTATGAACCTCTCAGCATTCACCAGGGTCTGCTTTCGTATGTAGTTGTCCGGGACCATACCCAGGTTGGCCTTGGTGACCTCTATGTAGTATCCGAAGACGTTGTTGTGCTTGACCTTCAGTGATTTTATTCCGGTCCTCCTCTTCTCGTCCGCCTCGAATCCCCTGAGCCATTTCTTCGAATCCCTGGCGGCGGATGATATCTCATCCAGCTCCGCCGAGTATCCCTCCCTTATCAATCCGCCGTCCCTGACCGACAGTGGGGGCTCGTCAACTACGGATGATCCGATCAGATCGATGACTTCACCCATTTCCGATATCATGGAAGCAAGGGCTCCGAGAGGCTCACACTTCGCCACTGTCTCGGAACCGTCAAGCAAGACCCTCAGTTCGGAAGCTGCCTCAAGTGAGTTCCTGAGCGCGACGAGGTCCCGGCCGTTGGCCCTCTTCAGGGACATCCTCATCACGAGCCTCTCGAGGTCCGAGATCCTCTTCAGCGCATCCTTGATATCCGACCTCAAAAACAGGTCGTTGAAGAGTGATTGGACCGAATCAAGCCTCTCCTCGATGGCCGATGTCTCCATGAGGGGCTGCTGGAGCCAGTTCCTCAGAAGCCTGGCCCCCATTGCGGTCCTGGTCTGGTCCAGGACCTCGAGAAGGGTCCCTTTCACCGATCCGTCCCTGACCGATCGGAGGACCTCGAGGTTCCTCAGAGTGGTGGAATCCAGAACCATGAACTCGGAACCCGTGTATGGCCTTATCCTTCTGATATGCTCAAGGTCGCACATCTGATTCTCGCTGGCATATGCGAGCACTGCCCCCGCGCAGTTCTTCCCAAGCTCCATCTCGGAAAGTCCCAACCCCTGAAGGTCCACTACCTTGAACTGTGTCTTGAGAACATTATCGGCATAGCTATCAAGGAAATGATGGTCGGGGAAGGCCGTTATCGCGCATCCCTCGCCGAGATGGAGTCTGAGCTCGTTCATGAGGTCATTCCTTTCCGCGAGTGATGCGGGGACGATAAGTTCGGCGGGATCGAACTTCATCAGTTCGGAAACAAGGCTCTGAAAGGGTGTGTCGGAGGAGACCTCCGTGGCGAAGAAATCCCCCGTGGAGATATCGAGATGGGATAGGCCGTAGGAGGCCTTGGGAAGCACGACCCTTTCCTGCGACTGCCCCTTCTCTTCTGCAAGGGGAAGGTCGCATTCGTTCCCGACATCGAGCCTTCGAACCAGGGCTGACAGGAAGATATTCCCCCTGTCATCCTGCCCATGAGGCATCAGAAGGGTACCTGGGGTCACTATCTGAACGACCTCCCTTTTCACCAGGCCCTTCGCTTTTTTGGGGTCCTCGACCTGCTCGGCGATGGCGACCTTGTATCCCTTTCTTACCATCTTCGGAAGGTAGTTGTCGAGCGAATGGTACGGAATGCCCGCAAGGGGGATCTTTCCTCCGTAGGGGCCCTTGTCCCTTGCCGTCAAAGTCAGGTCGAGCTCCCGGGAGGCGATCTCGGCATCCTCGAAGAACATCTCGTAGAAGTCGCCCATTCGGTAGAAGAGTATCATGTCCGGAGACTGTTTCTTGATGGACATGTACTGCCTCATCAGGGGTGTGAGTTCGCTCTCCTTGACCTCGGGTGACATGGGACGCGTTAGGTGATGCGAAACAAGTTCTAAACCCTTTTCCACGACCCGCCATTGTTACAATGATACGGAATAGCTTTTTAAGAAGGGCCTCCATTGCCAGAGATTGTCGGTGATGTAAGATGAGGCCCGGGACTCCCTCTCTGCTGGTCGTATGGTCGCTCCTCCTTGCAGGTCTGTTCATGATGCTCCCGGCATCCTCCGAGGGTGCACCGGACAAAACGGCCCCGGAGGGAAGGACGATCGAGATCGATCTGGGTACGCCCGATTTCGAAGTCCGGGAGAGGTGGCTCGACGGGCGCCTCTGGTCCACCATAGAGCTCGCTGACGGTCTGAACCCGCCGACGAAAGGGGAACCGGCCCTACCCGTGATCTCGCATCCGCTCGAGGTGCCGTACGAGGTCCTCGACATTCACCTTCTGCGCTCGGACCCCGTTTCGATGAGGCTCCCTTACAAACTTCCGCCGTCGCCGACGGCGTTACCGTTAACAGAGGAGAACCTGAAATCCAGCTCGCCGGTCGAGCCGGACTGGGACAGGTATTCCAGCGGAGAGGTCTTCCCTGCCCGGCCGCTTCTCTGGAAGCACACGGGGTGGGGCTGGGAGGACGGACAGAGGCTCGGACACTATTCCATCAGCGTCTCCCCATTCGATTACGACCCGGGCAGCGACAGGCTGACATTCTACGGGAACGTCAGGATCCTTCTCGAGGTCGGTGAAGCGGAGCCGACGCTGGCATCCGATACACAACCTACAAGAGGAGAGGTAAGGGCGCCTACCCCCCCTCCCCATGTGAAAGAGGGGACCGAACTTCTTGTCATAACCTATGACAGCTACCTGAACGAGCTGGACCCGTACGTGGAATGGAACAGGGAGAAGGGTGTCTGCGTCTCAATAGTGACGATCTCGCAGGTGAACGGTCAGTTCCCGCAGGACGATCAGGCGACCTCCATCTGGAAATACGTCCATGATACATACTTCGGTGACGAGCAGAACCTGAAGTTCCTGCTTCTGGTCGGAGAACACAACGTGGTCGCAAGCAGGACCGTGAAAGACCTGGACCCCTATGCTCCGGCGGGTGAGCCCTCCACACTCCATACCGACACATACTTCGGCTGCCTCGACAACGGCTACACGAACTACAACGCCGACGGGGACTCCAACTGGGGAGAGGTCAACGATATCAGGGATTACATACCGGAGGTATACGTCTCCAGGATAGCAGTTAACTCGGAGACCGAGGCAAAGGGATGGGCGGCGAAAGCCGTGGCCTACGAGCGGGACGTTCCCGTCGGAGGTTGGGCCGGAACAGCTGCGCTTCTGGGTTCCTACACGCACGAGTACGATGACGGGCCCACCCATTGTGAATACCTGTGGAACAGCCATATGGAACCTGTCTATGCCACACCCGACAGGTACTACAGCAACGGCAATGTCAGATCCTCCTCGGGAGCGAAGCTTCTGACCTACAGCAACTTCCAGAGCGGCCTCAACGACGGTCTTTCCATAATAGTATATATGGGGCACGGGCACTGGGCTGTCTGGACGGAAGGGCCCCAGGACAATCCTGCCTATCTGTACGACTCCTCGCCTGCCGCTCAGCTCCAGCAGTCGCCAAAACTGCCTTTCATATCAGCCATGTCTTGCGAGACGAACTGGTTCGACGATTCCCATGAATCCATCTCCGAGGCCTTCACCGAGAACGGGAAAGGAGGTGCGATATCCTATGCCGGAGCCATCAGGACAACCGAGGGGGTCATCGGTTACGGATATGCTCCAGGCGCTCCCGGGATCCAGGAGGACACGCTGAGAATGCTGAAACAGGGGTACAGGACCCCCGCGGAGGTCTTCCAGCGGGCGAAGGCATATTACGCAGACAGATGGGGAGCGTACTTCGACCAGGTCCAGTACACCTTCAATGCGTGGATGGAGCACCAGATCCTCGGACCTCCCAACGTCGATCTTTGGACCTCAACTCCTAAGACCTTCAACGTCCAGTACGAGGTCGAGGAGGACTACTACTCCAACATAACTGTCAACGTCCGGGACGGACAGAACAACGCCGTCAAGGACGCCAGGGTAACCGTTTACTCCGCAACACTGGAGGAGCGTTCCTACGTTCACACCGACGGCTACGGCAGGGCGATCGTCCCATTCAGGATCAGCGAGACCGCCTACGGCAAGATAACTGTCACAAAGGACAACTTCAAGCCATACCAGAAGGAGTTCGTTCTCAGAGACAGGACCGAACCGGAGACCAAACCGACCTGTGCCAGGCCAAATCCGGACGGGGCCAACGGATGGTATGTCTCGGACCCGCTGCTGTATTTCGAATGCTCGGAGCCTGCGGAGATATTCTACAAGTGGAACGGAGGCTACGTTGAGGAGTACCGCGGGGGTTACATGCAGGTTCCCGAGGGCTCTAACACCCTAGAGTTCTGGGGACTGGACTCCTCCGGCAACGAGGAGGACCGCAAGTTCATGACTGTAAAGTACGATCCGGACACTCCCGTGGCATCTGTCACCATAGACCCGGCGGAGCCTGACGGGGAGAGCGGGTGGTACATAACCCAGCCCGTCGTGACCATACACCTGGAGGAATCCCATGGCTCCCCGCAGAGGATCGACTACTGGTTCGGAAGGGATGCGAGGCAGACGAGCAACGGCACGATATATCCGCCCCAGGGGGACAACGACCTCCACATGATCGCCGTAGACGAGGCCGGGAACCGCGGCGAGGAGATGACCTTCCATTTCAAGGTCGACTCGATTAAACCGACCACCGAGGTCAGCACGGGGGGGATCGATCCCAATGAGAGAGGATGGTATGTCACACCCATGACATTGACACTCAGCTCAGATGACAGGAGGAGCTATATCTACTACAGATGGGGCGATGACGGCGACTTCACGAAATACTCCGACTCGCTGACGCCCCCATCGGGCAACAACACCCTCTATTATTTCGCCGAGGACGACCACGGGAACATCGAACCTCTCAGGACCTTCCGGGTCCCGTACGACATCCTCCCTCCCGACCTGGAGCTCAAGATAACCCCGGGGTCTCCCGATGGTGAATCCCGATGGTACATCACGAGACCGAGGGTGGTGCTCGAGGTCGCCTTCGAGGACAATGATTACAGCATCTTCTACTACCTCGAAGGGGAGGAGCCGCGGGAATACCTGTCACCCATTGACATACCCGAGGGACAGTGGACCCTGTACGCTTACGCCGAGGATGAGGCGGGGAACAGGGGCATCACTCAGAGCCACGAGTTCAAGGTGGACACGAGCTCGGACCCCACGCAGGACTACATCGACCTGTCCACGAACGAGGAGGGCTGGTACACCGACCTTCCACAGGTGATACTGAGCACCTCCGATGATGCCGAGATATATTACAGCTGGGAGGGGTACACCAACTACGAGAAGTATTCAGGGGGCCTCTATCCTCCTGGGGATGAGGGCATATTCAATCTCATCTATTATTCCGTTGACCTTGCCGGCAACAGGGAGAGCCAGAAATATCTCACCCTTCCCATCGACAGCAGACCCCCGGAGGTCAGGGTGGTCGCACCCGGTTCCGTGGACGAGGGCAAGGAGGTTGTCTTCGACCTCACGGGAACGACGGACGGTGTCACCGTCGATGCCTATTTCATCGACTTCGGGGACGGTACCGATTCCGGATGGGTGCTCACACCGAAGGTCGCCCATGCCTACGGCTCAAGCGGAAGCTACGAGGTGTTGGTGAAGGCAAGGGATGGCGTTGGACACGAGAGCGACGAGGTTTCCCTGAAGCTCGAAGTCAACAGCGAGGTCAACATGACCCTTCTGCTCATCATCGGCGGTTCCGCTCTGTTCCTTGTGCTCATTCTGGTCGTTGCGGCAGCGGTGGTCATACGGAGCAGAAGGCACCATCACTACGCGCATCACTCAATACACATCCACCCCCTGCATCCCCTTCCCGGACATCCACCCAAAGGTCCTCATTCCGCATCGGGACTCCAACCATCACAAGGAGGGCGGAAACTTCCACCTGCGACCGTACCGGCTGGAACGAAGAAGGCCGTGGCAAAACCCCCCGAAAACAAGCCCAATCCAAAGGCAAGGGCTCCGGTGGACATTCCGAAGCCTCCAACAAGACCTGTCATCCCGGAACCTCCGAGGCCCCCGATCTAAACATAGGGCTCGTCCAGGACCGGGAAATCCCATCTCTTGCGGAGTTTAATGTACTTGGAGAAGTTCCAGACCGTTCTCAGACCGCGGCCGTCGTCTCCCCTGAGGGTATGCAGGACCGATCTGGCGCCGTTGACGAAGAGCATCTCCTTGGGCCCGTCGCCCTGCCTGCCGAGAAGGACCCCCCTGCCGAAGGTCGGGTGAGCGACCTTGTCGCCGATGCCCGGCTCGCCATCCTCATCGACGACCTCCTCCTCTACGTACTCGACCTCGAGGGG
>JBLIRL010000125.1:0-8639 GCA_049472275.1 Thermoplasmatota archaeon
CTGGAACGCCTAGGCATTACCGACAGAGAGTTGTTCCTGGATAGGGAAGAGCTGATACGGCGGAAGGTTTTGGAGATCTCGGAGATCGAGATCGACCTTTCGAAGGAAGCCGGAATTGTGGTCTGTGACAGGGGATACCTGAGACATCAGGTCGATTGGAGAAGGGGGCTTGCTGAGAGTGTGTCATGTCCGGTAATTGAGGTCGAGAGCGATGTGCTCATACCGGTTGATACGGCCTCCGAGAAGGAGATGTATTCGGCAGCGACCCTAAGACCCAGGATCCACAGGCTTATCGACAGATTCATGATGCCGCCAACCCAGCACCGGCCCAGGATTCCTTCAAACGACATATCCTTCGATGGCCTGGAACTCGACGATCCGGGAAAAATATTGAAAGACCTTGATATCGATAGATCGGTACCGGGTGTCTCGTGGATGGAGGGCGGAACTTCGAAGGCACTTGTAAGGTTCAGGAACTTCCTGGAAAACGATCTTGACCGGTATCATACCGAAAGGAACGACCCCTCAAAAGGAATAGGATCCGACATGTCGCCGTATCTTCATTTCGGACAGATATCCCCGCTCACCCTGGCACTCGAGGCCAACGAAGCAGGGAGCCCCGGTACCGAATCCTTTCTGGAGGAACTCGTAGTCAGGAGGGAACTGGCATTCAATCTAGTTCGTTTCAACGGGAGATACGACTCGTTAGACTGCCTCCCTGTATGGGCAAGACAGACACTCGACGAACATTCCAGGGACCTGAGGGAATACGTTTTCGATCTCGAGGGCCTCGAGAAAGCAAGAACCCATGATCCGTACTGGAATGCTGCCCAGAAGGAGATGGTCCTGACCGGGAAGATGCACAACTACATGAGGATGTACTGGGGAAAGAAGGTCCTTGAGTGGATGGATGACCCGGCAGAGGCCTTTGGTACGGCCCTTTATCTGAACAACAAATACTCATTGGACGGAAGGGACCCTAACTCGTATGCAGGAATTGCGTGGTGCTTCGGAAAACACGATCGACCATGGACGGAAAGACCCATATTCGGCAAGGTCCGTTACATGAACGACAAAGGATTGAAAAGGAAGTTCGATATCGATTCCTACGTGGATAGGATATCGAATCTGGGGGACTGAAATGTATCTTTACTTGTACCTGAATATCCTGATTATCTTCTTTCCGCTTGTACTTTCCTTCGATAAGAAAGTCCGTTTCCACAAGAGATGGCTGCCCTTTCTATTCTCCTTCCTTACTGTGGGTGTGGCCTTTATCCTATGGGATGTGTACGCAACGGCAAAGGGTCACTGGAGTTTCAACGAGGAATACATCATGGGAGTGAAGGTCATGGGGCTTCCGGTGGAGGAGATCATGTTCTTCTTCACCGTTCCCTATGCCTGCCTGTTCACCTACGAATCCCTCAGCTACTACCTGAAAGATTGGAAGGTCCTGTACGGCCCCTGGCCATACGTGATTGCGGGGGCCCTTCTGATATTGTCCGGTCTCGCGTATCTCGCGCAGGGTTACACGACGATTGTCCTGGTCCAGATGGGATTGCTTTCCCTCCTGCTCCCCCTCTTGGCAAGACCACTCGTCTCCTCAAGGATCTTCTGGGTCTATATCGTGGTGACGCTGGGCCTTTTCCTGCTGTTCAACATGGTGCTGACAGCCGTTCCGGTCGTGAGATACGGACCTGAACACATCTGGGGCGGCGACGGTCTCTTCAACGGACGGTTCTTCACGATCCCCCTCGAGGATTTCTTCTACAACATCTCCATGCTGGTTTGGTATCTTCTGGCTTACAGGTTGGCATGCGTGTTCCTGGAAAGACATACCAGCCGGGCGGAGGGGGATTGAGATGAACAAGAGAGTGGCGGTGATCGGTGCGGGTCTGGGGGGTCTCTCTGCGGCTTCGAGACTGGCAAGGAGAGGATACGATGTTGATGTGTACGAACAGAACCAGGGACCCGGGGGCAAGGCCAACAACCTAATCCTGGGAGGATACCGTTTCGATACGGGGCCGTCCCTCCTCACCCTGCCCGGGGTCCTCGACCAGCTCTTCGAGGAGCTGGGTGAGGAGCGGGGGGATCATCTGGAATTCGTCAGGTTGGACCCCATCACACGATATCATTTCCCGGATGGAACTGTCCTTGACGCTTTCAGCGATCCCGAACGGTTCGCTTCAGAGGTCGAGGAGAAGCTAGGTGACAGGGTACGGGATGTTCTGGACCACCTGAACAGAAGCAGAAGGATCTACGATCTTACATCGGGGATGTTCATGTTCAAGTCCCTTCAGGAGATCTCAACATATTTCAGCACCGACGCACTCAAGACGCTTTCCAGGATCCGCCGGATAGATGCTCTCAGGACCATGCACGATGCTAACCGTGAGTCCTTCTCTGACGAGAGGACCATCCAGCTCTTTGACAGGTATGCCACCTACAACGGTTCGTCACCATATCAGACCCCTGCGACCTTCAACCTCATTCATCATGTTGAGTACGGGCTGGGGGGTTATGCTGTAAAAGGCGGGATATTCGAGATAACGAGATCCCTCACGGAGATATCAGAGAAACTCGGGGTTCGATTCCATTTCGGAAAGGAAGTTGAAAGGATCGAACTCAGGGGAAAAGAAGTGCACGGCCTGAGGATCGACGGCTTCATCAAGAGATATGACGTGGTCATTTCGAACAGTGATGCGTCGAACACTTACAAATCTCTCCTTGATAAAAATCACCGGAGCGCTGGGAAGAAATATTCCTCACTGGAGCCTTCCTCCTCAGGCGGAGTGTTCTACTGGGGAGTGAGTTCGGAGAACGAGGAGATGCTCACGAACAATATCTTCTTCTCATCGGACTACAAGCAGGAGTTCGATGATATCTGGATCGGAAAGAGGGCTCCGAGAGATCCCACGGTATACGTGAACATCACATCAAAGGTTGATCCGGTGGATGCTCCCCCGGGGTGTGAGAACTGGTTCGTTCTCGTGAACGTTCCATACGACTCAGGCCAGAATTGGGACGAGGAGATGAAACTCCTCAGGGGCAGGGTGTTCCGGAGGATCGAACGGGCCATCGGGAAGGACATTGAACAGGCGATAGATGTGGAACGGATGCTCGACCCACCAGGGATCGAGAGGAGATGGAGCGGCAACAAAGGCTCGATCTACGGGATCTCCTCCAACGATCGGAGATCAGCCTTCCGGAGGCAGGGGAACAGGTCGAGACGAATCAGGGGGTTATATTTCTGCGGAGGAAGCGCGCATCCCGGAGGGGGAATACCCCTTGTGATCCTTTCTGGCAAGATAACCTCGGACCTTGTCAGCAGGTACGACAGGAACTCCAACAACATTGTGAAATAGTAAAAATGCCCATGCAAAAGTTATAAATTGTTTATTATTGGATTCACAATACATGTTAAAGGGGAACAAGAGGGTAATTTTTATCGGTTCAGGAATCGGGGGTATGTCGGCCGCCGCACTTCTTGCCAAAGAGGGTTACGATGTGACCGTCGTCGAGAAGAACGACAAACCCGGAGGAAGGGCGATAATCCACGAGGATGAGGGATTCATCTTCGATATGGGGCCTTCCTGGTATTTGATGCCCGAGGTGTTCGAGGAATTCTTCGAGGAATTCGGCAGGTCACCTTCGGATTACTACACCCTGGAAAGGCTGGACCCTTCCTACAAGGTACTCTTCGGACCCGACAGACAGCTCTCGATTCCTGCCGATTTCGAGGAAACCCAGAGGATATTCGAGGGAATAGAGCCCGGAGCCGGGGGGAAGTTGAAGGAATATCTCGACTCCGCGAAATACCAGTACGATATCGCCATGGGGCAGTTCATCTACAAGGAATACTCGTCCATCTTCGACTTCCTCAACAGGAAACTTGTCTTCGAGGGGACCAAACTTCACATATTCGACAGTCTGGACGGTTATGTAAAGAGGTTCATCAAGGAGAAGGACCTGAGGAAGATACTGGAATACACGATCGTCTTCCTGGGGGGCTCCCCTTACAAAAGCCCGGCCATGTACGCGTTGATGTCCCATGTGGACTTCAATCTGGGAGTGTGGTACCCCATGGGGGGCATGTTCGAGCTTTCCAAGGCATTCCATAGGTTGTGCGTTGAAAACGGGGTCCGGTTCAGGTTCGGGGAAGAGGTGACGAAGGTCCTGGCGGATGGAGGGAAGGTCAGCGGGGTCCAGACCTCAAAGGGAACCCTTGAAGCGGACATGGTCGTGGCCAATGCAGATTATCCCCATGTCGAAATGGACCTCCTGGAGAAAGGCCAGAGGACCTATGACGAGAGATACTGGAAGAAGAAGGCGATCGCACCATCATGCGTCCTCATGTACATCGGACTGGACAAGAAAGTGGAAGGGCTGGAGCATCACAATCTCTACCTGAGCGATGGCTGGGACGAACATTTCTCCTCGATATTCGATAAACCGCAGTGGCCAGAAAATCCGTCGTATTACGTTTGCTGCCCCTCGAAGACTGACCCGTCCGTGGCACCCGAGGGAAAGGAGAACCTCTTCTTCCTGGTACCGGTAGCCCCGGGACTTGATGATACGGACGAAGTAAGGGAAGGATACTACCGGTCTACAATGGAGCATCTGGAGGGATTGATCGGCGAGGAACTGCTGGATCATGTGATATCCAAACGCATCGTCACCCACAGGGACTTCGCTTCACTCTACAACGCCTACAAGGGAACCGCACTGGGATTGGCGCATACCCTCAGGCAGACAGCCGTTTTCAGACCCGGACATCGGTCCAAGAAGGTCAGGAACCTATACTATACGGGGCAATATACACATCCGGGTATAGGAGTGCCGATGGTGATCATCTCCTCCCAGATAATTGCCAAGGAGATACTGAAGGACCATGGTTGAATCCAAGATCTATCAGATATTCAAGAAGGGAAGCAAGACCTACTTCTACAACTCCCTCTTCTTCCCCAGGGATGTGAGGGAGGACGTATTCATACTGTACAGTTTCGTCAGGGAGGCTGACAACTTCGTCGATGCGGTGCCCCAGAAGAAAGAGGAGTTCTGCGAATATTTCGAGAAGTTCTGCAAAGCATGGGAAGGGGAAGAATCCAATGATCTTGTCCTTGACAGTTTCGTCGAGATGGCAAAGAGGAAGAAGTTCGAGAAGGAATGGATCGAGGGCTTCCTCCGCTCCATGGAAATGGACCTGACCAAGAGCAGTTATGATACGGTCGAGGAGGTGGAGGAATACATCTACGGATCGGCGGAGGTCGTCGGATTGATGATGTGCAGGATCCTGGGTGTGGAGGACAGGTTCCTCCAAAATGCCAGGGCCCTCGGCAAGGCGATGCAGTACATAAATTTCATTAGGGACATCCAGGAGGACAACCGGCTGGGAAGGACTTACATCCCTCTCTCCGAACTTGAGCTGTACGAACTGAAGGACCTCAGGGAGGAGACGGTCAAGAAGAGACCCGAATGCTTTGCGGCACTCATCGACCACCAGGTGGAGAGATACCTGAGATGGCAGGCTGAAGCGGAAAGAGGTTACGGTGGATTGGACAGGAAGGTCCGGATCCCGATCATGAACGCCTCAGATATGTACAAATGGACTGCCATGAAGATCCTCAGGAACCCGATGATAATATACAGGAAGAAGGTGAAACCCTCAAAGTTCAGGATCGTCATGAACCTGATAGGAAAGAAGATTACCGTAAGATGAGCGGTGTTTGAATGAAAAGGATACCATCAGCCTCGGAGACATTGTTAGTCGTTATCATGCTGTGCTTTTTCATCGTCGGATATATCGGGCATGTACTAGAGGCCACAAGGGACCTGATGCTCACTCTCACTCCTTTCTTCCTGCTTGGAATGGGGATTCTGGTGCTGTATCCTTTCATGAAGAAGAAGGACCACAAGGTCCTCATCTGGGCTCTCGTGACATACGTACTTACTTTCACCATCGAAGCCGTTGGAGTTTGGACCGGTGCGATATTCGGTGAATACGAATACGGGCGAACTCTGGGCCCTGGTCCTTTCGGGGTGCCTCTCGTGATTGGGTTCAACTGGGTGATCGTTGTGATGGGGTCCACCGAACTGGCAAGGATGTACTTCAAGGACAGGAGGATCTATCCGATAATTGCGGGTGCGGTTGCCGTGATCTTCGACATCATCCTCGAACCGGTCGCGATGGAGCTGGATTACTGGGATTGGGCGGGTGGGGAGATCCCGATCCAGAACTATGTCGCGTGGTTCGTCATAGCAACACTGATGGCGACCACCTATTCCCTGGTTAGGAAGAAAGGGGCCAGCAAGACATTGATTGCATACCTGCTCTTGCAGTCGGTACTCTTCCTTGTCATAAGGGTATTCGTAATCGGTGGATGATATCAAAAGCTTATTTCAACATGAAATCGGATACACCGGTTGAGATCAGGTCCGGAGGGTCGAGATTGGTCGAACTAATCTGCCACGACATCATGTCCCGCTACCACGACAGGATACCCAACTTCAGATGCGAGGGATGCGGTCCGACCATTAGGGACCCGTACAATTTCAAGAACTCCGATGAGGTCCTGAGAAAGGCCGTCCCGATGGTCAAGGAGAACCGGAGGGAATGGGGATTGGATGGACTGGTCGGCGATCTGAATGCAGTCGTCATCAACACCGAGAAAGAGAACTTCGCTCCGGCGATACAGGAGCTAATGGACAGGACCGGATTGTCCCTGCATTCCTCCTTCATGAACCCCCGATATTACAATGCTGTCCTCAAGGTACCGATGTCCGCCGATTTCATTGTGACCCATCGGAGATCCGGAGAATCTCCACATCTGGAGTTCAATACCGGTCCGAAGACCAGGCATATGCCGAACACAAGGCTCGAGACGTTCATCTTCGAATGCAGGGACCTTGAGAGATATCACGGGATCCAGAAGGATAGGGGGGTGACATTCCAGCAGGATGGACCCATGCATACGGAAAACTACTCGTACATCCAGACCATACCCTCCTGTTTCACGGGAAATGCCATAGGGCTGATACAATGGCACGGGAACAGGGGAAATTACAGGACCTCAACCGATGAGGACCTGGTGATCGATGTAGAGAAGAAGGACCGGCCCTACCTCGACAACATAAAGTACCTCGACCATGCTGCGACAAGATTGGAATGCCACAACAGGGATGCTGCTATAATCGAGTTCATGGAGCTGACCAATTACGGATTCGATTTCGCCATCTATGTGAAGAGCTTCAATTCCATCACCAACGTGGCAAGGCTAAGCAAGGACGCATATGCTCAGGTATTCACGACGGGGATCGAACCCTTCAGGTCCATCGAGACCGCTGGACCGACGGAGAAGTTCGTTCACAATTACGGTCCGAGGGTCCATCACGCAGCCTTTCATACGGAGAACATCGAGGATACCTTCGGATCCCTTCACGACGACGGACAGAGATTCCTCGTGGACCTTGTAGGTTCTCCTGAAGAGGGATTGAAACAGACCTTCACGAGGGGGTCTGCGAACACTTTCCTTGTCAACGAATACATACATAGATACGGGGATTTCGACGGTTTCTTCACAAGGAGCAACGTTACCGAGCTGACGAAGGCGACGGATGCGCAGTGAGACGTGAACAGGAACGGGCGTCGAACGGCTGTTCGTGTTTTTCCTGATATATACAAATGTACTAGGTAACGAGGGCAACGGTTTTATAGGTCGATAAAAATGTAATGGCGGCCTATCTTTCGGGCCTCTGGAGTGATTGCCTTGAATATAAGGAGTATCGTTCTTCTCACTGCCCTATCCATTCTGATTGCACCTTTCTTCACGATGGTTGTGAGCAGTGAGGGAGGCTCAGACGGTCCCATTCCCCGTACTTCGGAGGAAACTCCGACCAGGGGTACAGGGACAAGGACCAATGTCATGATATCTCCATCGATTACCGGCCAGATAGCCTCAACTGACAACATATCAAGCGAGGGTGGTATCGCCTTCACCTTCGAGGACAACTCACTGGAACCGTTCGTATCCCTGCCCTCCTCCGAGCTTACGACCCAGGACCAGAACAATGGAAGGTCCATTGTTGTGAGCGGTCCTTTCACATTCGTTTCCCACATCCTGACCGGTGGTCCGGGTTCATATATATCCTTCTGGCTCTCCAGATATGATAGCAGACTGGACCGCTGGGACCAGTCGATCGAGGTACACAATGTGACGGGATATGTATCTGCGGCATGCGAACTGGCTGCAGCCGGTGAACAGCTGTTCTACGGCATATACCTGGTTTCCAGCGAGGGCTCCGGAAGCGGTGTCTACGTGAAACAGGCCGATCTTCATGATTGGGTATCGATCATCAATGCCGTCCCGTATCGCATCGACACTAACGGACACGTTTCCGGAGGAGAGATCATCCAGGCGGGGTCCGATATCCTTGTCTTCTGGAAGGACGACAACACCGATGAAGTCTACATGTCGGCTTACAGGGACCTCACCTGGAGCAATCCTTCGAGGATCGTGTCCGCGTTCAGATACTGCCAATCGTAGTCCTTCACAAAGCCCAGCTCATAGTAGGAGAGCATCAGGAACTGACTGCTTCCGTCGAAAGCCATCGCAACGACCTCATCAGGGGCGTCCGCTCCATGG
>JBLIRL010000126.1:0-8625 GCA_049472275.1 Thermoplasmatota archaeon
GCCGCCGACGGTCACGCCGCCGGGCAGCCGCTGCTTCGCGCGGGCGCCCGCCGCCGTCTCCTCGAGCGCCTCCGCGCGGGTCTCGTACGCGACCTCGATCGTAGACATGAGGCATGCGTCGAAGCCGATGATGTCGAGGGGTTTTCCGATATCACCCGTGATCTCGGAGAGGGCACCGCCCAGTTCATCGATAGTGATAACGTCCTCATCCTCGATCGACTGCTCCCAGCATATCCCGTCGATTCCGGATCCGTGGTTCCACAGGATGAGGGCATACCTGTCCGCCGGAAAGTTCTCGATCGACCACAGGGTGAAATCGACGAGCTGATCGGGATCCGCCGTGTTGATCTCCCCGATGTCCTCGAGTTCGGTCGAGCCTATGGAAAGCGGATCGTCGTCCTGGTCGATGAGGAATCTCTTCGTCGATGTCCAGTTCCCATCTGAACGGTCGTCCGAGGGAGATGGGCTCTCCCATCGGTCAAGCTGAACGACCATATTCAGATGTGAACCCTTGGTTATTGATTCCATCTCATTGATGTCCTCAAGTGCGTATTCCTCGAGGTCACAGTCGCTCATGTATATCATGACCGTCCATTCCAGAGGGGATAGGACCTCGAGTTCCATCGGAATGCTCTTGGCATCGTAACCGTCCTTCTCACCGACCAGGTTGAAGCTGTATGTAGTGTTGCTGTCGCTCCTCGGAGACCAGAAGGGAAGGATGAAGGTCCCATCCGGACCAGTCGTTGTCCTGTATGTGTCATCGGAGTCCGAGGTGAAGTTCAACGTGATGGTGGCATCCCTTACAGGGACACCCATATCATCGGTCACCAGCCCCTTCACCTCCTCCTGCATTCCCGACCTGAGCTGCTGCGGGATGAAAGTGATCTCTAGGCTGAGGGGTCCTTTCTCAGAACCGGTATTTCCTGGATCGATCGGTTCAGGGTCATCTATGAGGAGGAAGATTCCGATGGATGTCAGCAGGACCATCGCCATGACAACGATGGCGATAAGGGACAGCATGGTCTTTCCCCTGATGGGTCCAAGGGATCCCCCGAACCTGTTGATCCTTCGATGGATTTCCATCATGAACCTTCACCATTCATCGGATATGGGCAGGCCTGGACAGAGCCTCCCATGATCCACTGGATTGCCCCTTTTTAATATTTGTCGTCAGATGATGAAAATCGGAGTCATTCGAGGAACCGGACGGGCTGCGTACTTTCACCTACCTGTGGCATCCAATTAAGAAATACCAAATGCCGATTCCTTACAGCTCCCGGGCCAAGGAGGCCTGATCCGTGACCGAAAGATCCGTCATATGTCCCAACTGCAAGAAGGAGTTCGCGCTCAACCAGACAATCCTCGGAGCTCTCGAGGAGGAGCTTCGTAAGGAGTATGATTCATGCATGGAGGAAAGGGAGGAGGAGCTGAAGCGGAAGGAGGTTGAGCTTGACCGCTCCATGAAGGAGTTCGATGAGAACCTCAAACTGAAGATGGAAGAGGAGAAGAACAGGCTGAAGGAGACCATATCAAGGGAGGCTGAGGAGAAGTACGGCCTGGAAATGAAGGACCTCCGGGCAAAGCTCGACGAGAAGGAATGCAGGGTCAAGGAGCTAGAGGAGGAGGAATTGAAGCTCAGGAAGAGGGAAAGAGAGCTCCAGGATCGGGAAAAGGATTTCGACAGACAATTTAAGGCCCGTATTGAGGAAGAGAAACTGAATCTCAAGGAGATACTCAGAAAGGAGGCGGAAGAGAAGCTCTCGATGGAGATATCCGACCTGGGCGAGACCTTGAAGGAGAAGGAGAAGACGATCAGTCAGTTCAGGGAGCAGGAGCTCCAGATGAGGAAACGCCAGAGGGAGCTTGAGGACCGGGAGCAGGCATTAACGGTGGAAATGGAGAGAAAGCTCGACAAGGAGAAGAAGGAGATCGAGTCAAGGGTGTCTGAACGGCTCCAGGAGCAGCATCATCTAAAGGAGCTCGAGAAGGAGAAGACAATAAAGGACCTCCGGGACCAGATAGAGATAATGAAGATCAAAGCCGAACAGGGATCGCAGCAGTTGCAGGGTGAGGTGCTGGAGCTGGAGATGGAAGAGGCGTTGGTCCACAGCTTCCCCTATGATGATATCTCCGAGGTTCCGAAGGGGATCCGGGGAGCGGATATAATACAGAAGGTAAGGACGGAATCGGGAAGGCTCTGTGGTACGATCCTATGGGAGACCAAGAGAACCAAAAACTGGTCCGATGAATGGATCGTGAAGTTGAAGGACGACCAGAGAGAACTCGGAGCCGATCTATCCATCCTGTGCACGAAATCCCTCCCAAGGGATGTGAAAAACTTCGATATGGTCAAGGGGGTTGTTGTCACAACCTTCGGTCTTGCTATACCCATTGCGACGATACTCCGCAATCAGCTCAACGAGGTCTCGAGGGCAAAAAGAGCATCGGAGGGGATCTCGGGCAAGAAGGAGCTTTTGTACAACTACCTGATAGGCCCGGAGTTCAAGCAGAACGTTGAGGGTATCGTCGAATCTTTCCTCGATATGAAAAAGGAACTTGATAAGGAGAAGGCAGCCCTTGGCAGGATCTGGGCAAAAAGGGAGAAACAGATGCTCAGAGCACTGACCAACCTAACGAGCATATACGGATCGATGCAGGGGATTGCCGGGGTGACCATGCCGAGCATAGATAGCCTGGAGATGGATCGGATACCGGAAAGGTCCACGAACGGTGACGATCCGTCGTTGGATGATTACTGACCCTCCTTGCCCATGGTATCCATGTGATATACGGAATGTCAAATCATCAATGGGAAGATATCATATAATAGTTCAGGTTTAAGGACGATAAAAGTTCTTCCGAACGATTAGTTCTAGGAATATCAAAGGGTCATTATCTTGGTTCATAACGAGTTACCACCTTTAAGGATCGGTGAGAAGACCGCGCGTATACCGATAATCCAGGGTGGGATGAGTGTTGGAGTTTCCCTGTCAAGCCTGGCTGCCGCCGTTGCGGATGCGGGAGGAATAGGTGTGATAGGAACGGCAGGTATAGGCTCCATGGAACCGGACATACACACGAATTACGCCGAGGCCAACAAGAGGTCCCTTCAAAGGGAGATCAGAAAGGCCAGAAGGAATTCCGACGGCCTCATCGGTGTGAATATCATGATGGCATTGTCGGATTACGACGCCCTCATCAAGACATCGATCGAAGAGGGTGTCGATTTCATATTCATCGGGGCGGGGCTTCTGCTCAGACTCCCCGATACGCTGAAGATCGAGGAGATCACCGGATCGGAAACGAAGATCGTTCCCGTGATATCCTCGGCAAAGGGTGTCAGTGTCATGTTCAAGTACTGGGCGAGGTTCTACGATCATGTTCCCGATGCTGTGGTGGTGGAGGGACCGATGGCCGGGGGTCATCTTGGTTTCACCAAGGAAATGCTGGACGATCCGACATATGCGCTTGAGAACCTCGTGCCCGAGGTAATAGAGGTTGTCTTGCCGTACAGGGAGAGCTACAAGAAAGGGATCCCGGTCATCGCTGCGGGTGGTGTTTACACCGGCCAGGACATCAAGAAATTTCTTGATCTTGGTGCCGAAGGTGTCCAGATGGCAACCAGGTTCGTGGCAACCCATGAGTGTGATGCCTCCATCAAGTTCAAACAGATGTACATCAATTCCAGGAAGGAGGATATAACGATCATCCAGAGTCCCGTCGGCATGCCGGGAAGGGCCATTCAGAACGACTTCCTGGACGCCGTGTCCAAAGGCAAGAAGATGCCCTTCGCGTGCCATTGGAAATGCCTCAGGACATGCGATTATAGGAACTCACCCTACTGCATCGCGGTCGCTCTGGTTTCGGCCAAGGAGGGGAGGCTCGATCGGGGTTTCGCCTTCGCTGGTTCGAACGCATACAGGGTGGACAGACTCTACACGGTTCAGGAGCTGATAGATATCCTCGCTGCAGAATATGATGAGGCCGTGACTTCAAAGAACGATTGAGGATGATCGACCGGACCTCACTCCCTCTTCCTGATCCCCAGTCTGTTGACAAGGTAGAGGAAACCAAGAGTGCCGAAGAAGAAACCGATGAAAGGTCCCAGGAACCATTTGAGGCTGTTGGATGTTCCAAGTGCCTGGACTCCGATGATCGTCCCAAGAGCAAGGATCGTGCATGATATGATAATCACGACCAATCCTCCTGATAGTTTCATGAGATATTGAAGACTTTCATCCTGGGTTTCCATGGTATCATTTCGGCCGCGTTGGTATATAGTATTTCTCTTACATGATTGAATCCTCGGATCAACGGGATCAGAAAGCATTTCCCGGCCACCCAAATATTTAATAAATTCCAACCGAATGATATGTACCAAACGGAAGTGCTCAATATGGTGTGCGGGCGGTCCGTCATGGTCCTTTTCGTCCTCGTTATATCGGGCATGATGTTCTTGTTTTCGCTGATCCCGTCCTGTATCGGCATCTCACCCGGATCTGATACGCCTGGAGAACCCGATATCGAGATAGAGATGGATGACTATGAGAAAGAGGTAAACGTTGCACCCGGTGAAACCGGTGTTCTCAAGTTCAACGGTACAGTTTCCGCTGTTTTCCCTCCGGGTACACCATCCGAGGTCTACTGCATAGTAAACTTGAGGTGCGAGTGCGGCGGATGGCCCGTGAGCAATCCTCCGGCTTTGGTACTTTCGACGGAATTTCCCAGCAAGGATTTCTCAGTTACCGTCCAGGTTCCGATAGAAACCTCCTCCAAGGAGATAGGCGACCTTGTGATCCGGGCAAGGTGGAGGTACGAACCCGGATCGATGTACGGGGAGCTCGATCCGGTCCATTGCACCATAATCATCCTGCCTTTTGCGGATATCAGGTTCTCCTCTGACGAGCTGTACTTCGAAAGAAAGGTCGGAACGTGGGTCACGTACCACATGAATGTCAGGAACGAGGGCAACTACGATGCCATCGTCGATATTCGGATGGAACCGCAGGAATCCTTCCTGTCGGTTGAACCGATGAATGCCCGTCTTGAAGTGGCCGAGGGGACATCGCGGTCCTTCAGTGTTCGTGTCAAACAAAGGGAGGGTTATTCTGGTGTCCACAGTGTCGTGGCGAATCTGAACAGCGATGTTCACTCGGAGGATGAACCGAAACAGCTGATCCTTTACCTTAGGACCTCGACATCCTTGTCGAACATCCATCAGGAAAGATGGTTTCTGCCCGTGGTGACAGGTTCTGTACTTGTCCTCCTCGTTGTTGTGGTAGCTGGATACTGGGTGAGAAGGATCGTGAGAAGGGGAGGTCAATGATCCAATATTGTATCAAGCTCCCTGATAATCTCTGACCATGGGAATACGACCCATAACCATAATATCCCGGAGGTCGAATCCGGGGAAGTTCCAAAAAATGGCAGGGATGAAGATGGTGAAGGTAGATGAAGAGGTAATATCGACTATAAAGCTTGACGAGATAACCGCTGATATCGTTAAGGCATATCTCCAGTATTCAAGGGACATCGTCCTCAACATTCTGGAGAAACAGAGCTACAACACCCCATTCAAGGACCTCAACGACAGCATTGTCATTAAACCCGATGAGCTGATAGAACTGATCGACAGTGTCCAGAGCGCCCTGCTTTCCGCCAAGGATTGACATTCCCGGTGAGGATTGTTAGCCCCAGCGGTCAACCATCTGGTTCGCAAGATCATTTGGAAGGGTCCATGATCCTTCCCATGAACAGTATCAGACCCGTTTCCCTGTCCTGTATCAGGAATACGAAGGGCCTGTCAGCCTGGAATGGCATTGACATACCTGCATCTTCCCACATGGCTGTCGCGGCTGCTGCTTCTGTCCCCTTCTCGTCGATTCTGATATTTGCCTGATGCACCCCGTCCTCGATCCAGTAGGAGCCCGTGTCGGATATTCCCGAAAGGTCAGCAGATCCCGGCATGAAGGCTTTCTCAATCCCCATGTCGTTCAATTTCTCCTTCAGAGAGAATTTCGTCTCGAAATCGAATTTCGGGACCTGGATGGACATCTCTGATTCCTCGAAGCCTTCATTCATTTCATCCAGGAGATCGGCGGACAGGTCTCTCTCCAATGTATGGATCATATCCGGCGGCATCCTTTCCCTATACGGTTCCCGGGGGGCGGGAAGCATAAGGACCATTGATAGGTCTCTCCCTTTGTACGGAAGCTCATGGGCCTGGATGCCATCGCCGTAATATCCCCTGAAATGGGTATCATCCTTGAGGTCTTCGGGATCAAGGTACATGGTGGGAACCTGCAAGGTCCGATTATCCGCAGTTATGAACTTCCTGTCCCTCGTATCCGAGCGGTCGAACTGGGTTTCCCAGTCTCCCCTGAAATAGAGGGCGTTGACCCATGCAATAACAGTGGACTCATGAAGCGATCCAGGACCCAGGAGATCCTGTATCCTCCCATTTGTTTGATCCTCGACCCATTCATTGATCTCCTCGATGGCATCGGGTGTGTTCGAGCCGAAATCGGCCTCCGCGATCCCGGCAAAGTAGCTCTCCTCAACATACTGCCGATAATCCTCCTTTACGGGGAATCCCTTCTGAACCCAGAGATTGTTGGCAACGTTGATATCGACCCTCCCCCTCCTGTCGTTGAGATCGTTCTGGATGCTTGCGAAAGATCCCCTTCTCTCCAGGTCGTTATCCATCAGGTGGAGTACCTGCCCCATCTCTTCCCTTGTCTCCCCTCCGGTGCCCTCGTAAATCATGCAGAGCGTCAGATATATGCTGAATGGTGAGAAAACGATGTTCTCAGAGCTGTTCATGGTTATCTGCCTGTAGAGTTCAACTGCGAATTGATTAAGGGCCCAGACCACCCGCTCCCTGCCGTTTTTTGTTGCACCGGTCTCGATGAGGTCCTTATCGCTTATGTCTAGCGGGTGCAGCGGTTCCCAATCGTGGAAGAAAAGAAAATAAAGGCCCATGGACCCAAGCAATAAAGCAGCGAATCCGATGGATATCAAGATCAATACGGTCCTTCTCTCCATTTTATCCCTCCGGGTACCGATGGTAATCCCAGGATATCCTCTCGCTTATCCCGATATCATCTACTTCTATATATTGGACATATGCTAAAATCCTCGATAGGTTCTTCATTAATTGACGTGAAGTGTTCTCAGCCAACGAACTTGGGCCTTCTTGACACCATGACAGGTAGTCCAAGGGTGTCCCAGGGCATGTCCCCCTGCTTCTGCGAAAGCTCCACGGAGAGCTCTTCCAGGGACATTTCGACCTGGGGTTTTCCAGCTTCCCTCTTCCTGACGGTGAGATTGCCGGAACCAGCCTCCTTCTCGCCTATGACGGCGATGTAGGGGATCCACTCCTTCTCGGCATCCCTGATCTTCCTTCCCACGGTCCTGTCGCTGTCCTCGATGTCCACCCGGACGGATGGAAGTCTCGCGTCGATATCCTCGCACAGATCCATATAATCTTCAGATACTGGTATCAACCTGAGCTGGGTGGGGGACAGCCAGTATGGAAGGACCGCCGGCTCTCCCTTCATCGAATCGAGGTGCGCCTTTTCGAGAAGCGCGTAGATCTTTCTTTCGATGGCCCCTGACGGAGATAGATGAAGGATGAACGGATTCTGGGGCGTGCCGTCCTTGTCGGTGTATGTGATATCGTATCTCTTTCCGTTCTCGATATCTATCTGGTCGGTCGTCAGGGCTGAGGCCTTGCCCATGGCGTCAACGAAGTTGAACTCGTACTTCAGGAGGAAGTAGAAGAACCTCTCGCGCCACATCTCAACGACTATGGGCTGACCGTACTCTCTTGCCATGTTCTTGACGAACTCCGTATGCTCCTCGTAGAAATCCTTCGTGACCCTGACAGCCATCTGAAGGTCCTCGGGCATCTTGAAACCGGTCTCGGCCAGAATGCTGATTGCAAGTTTGAACCGGACCATCATCTCCTCCTTTGCCTGGTCCATCCCCGCACATAGAGCATGACAATCGGGCATGGTGAACGCTCTCAATCTCCTTAGTCCCGAGAGCTCACCCCTTTGCTCTACGCGGAAGCTGTATCTCGTGAGCTCGTAGAGCTTGAGGGGCATATGCTTGTAGGAGAGTGTTGCATCGTGAGCCATAAGGAACTGGCCGAAGCAAGCGGCGAACCTCAGAAACACCCTCTTGTCGGGCGTGTCGATTGTGTATTGCCTGGCAGGAAACCTGTGCAGATATGATTTCAGAGATGGATGTTCGAAGTCGTACATGATCGGGCTCTCTATCTCCATTCCGCCGTAATCCTTCACCCTGCGTGTGACATATCTCTCCAGAAGAGATTTGACGAGCCTTCCCTTGGGGTAGAACCTGAGATTCCCCGGATCCGAACCGGGTTCGTAATCCGCAAGTTCTAGAGCTCTCATCGATCTCACATGGGGCGGCTCCTCAGTTGCCGCTCTGGATTTTGAGATCTCATAGTGGATGAACTTCTCCAGGTTTTCCCTGCCCTTGAGGTCATAACCGGTGATCTCCCCATTCTCTTCCCTGATCGGATGCATGTCTCCCGCCGTATCCAGAATGAACCATTCGGACCTGGCCTCCTTCTCGGAACGAAGAGCCTTGGATTCC
>JBLIRL010000127.1:0-8617 GCA_049472275.1 Thermoplasmatota archaeon
TCTTCATACCCGAGGGCGTCAGGGGGGCGCTGAAGGATGCTGTCTCGGAGCACGATAAGGACGGAACGTGCAGGCTCTGGGTCGTCGGTACAACCACGATGAGAACCCTTGAATCAGCCTTCGACAGCAGGGGCAGATGCATTAGAACCAGCGGAAGGACCGGACTATACATCACCCCGGGTCATGATTTCAAGCTCCCATACAAGGGATTCATAACCAATTTCCATCTCCCGAGATCGACCCCGCTGATCCTGCTTTCCGCATTCTATGACCGTGAGAAGGTCCTCGGCGCATACGAAGAGGCCATCGGCCTCGAATACCGTTTCTATTCGTTGGGAGACTCCATGATGGTTAGGAGGCGATGACCTGGAAGTGTTCGATCTCGAAGCGGGAGAGGCGAACGGTCCGAGGGCCGGAAAGTTGAGGCTCCCTTCGGGTCTTGTGGTGGAGACCCCTCTATTCATGCCGGTGGCGACGAAACTGTCCGTCAAGACATTGACACCATACGAGGTGGAGGCGACGGGTACGACCGTGTTGATCACCAACGGCTTTCTCTCACACCTGGAACCCGGTTCCGAGGTCATCTCCCGGATGGGAGGTATGCATTCCTTCATGCGGTGGAACGGAGGGATATTCTCAGACTCAGGTGGTTTCCAGTTCATAAGAAAGGGATTCGATGCGAAAGTGGATGACAGGGGTGTCAGTCTGAGGTCTCCGTACTCAGGGGTGCCGATATTCCTTACACCGGAGGATGTCGTGGACTTCCACACCATACACGGAGTGGACGTCGGCATGGTCCTGGACCACTGCCCCCCTTATGCTTCGAGCGAGGAAGGGATCATAGCATCGGCGAGGAGAACCCTCCTGTGGGCCAGAAGGTCCAAGGAAAGATCGAAGCTTCCCTCGACCATGGAACTTTCCGTCAACGGTGAGGAACGGCAGCCACTGATATTCGCGATCACCCAGGGGGGCACTTACCAGGATATCAGGAGAGAGAACACCAGCAAGCTCGTTGAGCTGGACCTCCCCGGTTACGGTGTCGGAGGACTGTCCATCGGCGAGAGCAAGGAGGAGATGTTCAGGTCATTGGAAGCATCGACCTCACTTCTGCCGGCCGGCAAGCCGAGGTACTTCATGGGTGTGGGGGAGCCGGTCGACCTCATCAGGTCCGTTATGTCGGGTGTTGATATCTTCGATTCCGTTTTTCCCACTCGAAATGCGAGACACAGGTCCCTTCTCATTCCGGGAGGAAGGGAGAATATCAGGGCAGGCGGATGGAAGGGGATAGATGCACCGATAATGTACGGGTGCAATTGCCCGACCTGCAGAAGTTATTCGAGGGGATATCTCCATCACCTGTTCAAGACTCAGGAGCCTCTCGGGCCAAGGCTTGCCACGATACACAATATACATTTCATGCAGACGCTCGTTAGGGGTATCAGGGAGAGGGTCCTCGAGGACCCGGGATCGGTCCGAATGGACCCCATGGGGCTGATGGCAGAGATCTTCAGGGAATGATGCCAATAAAGGCACGGCACCCCTCCGAGGCCAGGGGGACGATCCATTTCGTTACGATTCGCATGAATAAAAGCTCTCCCAAATTCGTCAATAAATGAATTATTTTCTATTTAATTTAGAAAATAACGAAAAATCTTTATATATCTTCTAATTTCATGGGCTCTCCGAGGCACTGGTTCGGGGAAACCACCGGTGCGGGAAGGAAAATCTACCGAATATGTGTTTGATGAGGTGTTTGCTATGGACGCTTATAAGAACAAGAAAAACAGCATGCTTGCCGTCTTCTCGGTATTGATGCTGTTGGGCGCTGCCTTCCTGGGACTGGCATTAGTTCCCGGGATCATGGCAGCACCGGGAGATGTGGATGAACCCATATGGGACCCTGTGAACCTCACAGCGAGCATCGATGCCGATATCGATTTCGTCTACACCACGACGATGGACCAGAACATAACCCTGACGTGGTCCTGGGCGGACCCGCTTCCGACCACAGGTCATCTATCCGATGTCATGGTCGGTATCTCGGATTACGATACTTTCGAGGAGCAGGTCTACGGATGGAACCTTACGACGAATGGCGGCTCCCCGGAGACCACGGCCATATGGAACCACAACGGCACCCTTGCCGCAGGCGAGTACTACTTCGGCGTGATGGTCAAGTTCTGGAACGAGACAGACCAGATCTACACCATGGATATCAGCGATTTCATGCTGATCGTCGCTGATGGAGAGCCGATGATCAACTCGTTCACCGCAGAACCCATGACGGTCATCAACGACGGGATGTCCGAGGTTATGTTAACCATGAACATCAGCAGGCTCATGGATGAGATCGATCACGATATGAGCGATGCTAAGCTCTGGAACGAGGACACACAGATGTGGTCCGATATCGAGTTCCCGGAACCCGATCCGGTCAACATCACAGAGACAGATCATACATCGATCGTCACCGTCAATCTGACGATCCCGATGGATTTCCCCGTGGGAGAGTACTACGGCTGGTTCCATCTCGTTGACATATGGGGATACGAGGAGACATTCAATGACACGCTCTTCTCCGTGGAGTGGTACGACAGGCCCCTCATGGAGGCAGAGGATACCACAATTCTCGTGGATGAGACCGAGATGATGGCAACCTTCGACGCCCTCTCGCTGTTCTACGACCCGGACGGACCGGTCAATCTGACGGTATCGCTCGGATATGACGAGATCACGAACGAGACCACCAACGAAACGACCATGGAGCCGATCTGGGTGTACGAGGATGAGTACATCACCATCGAGCTGAACCAGACCGACCTAACCAATTCCATGGCAAAGGTCAACATGGATGTCGAGGAGGGAAGGTGGAGCTTCAACACCACTGCCTGGATCGACGGAGAGCCCGTTCTCGACGGTATGGCATATGTCGAGATCGTGCCGGTGAACGATGTACCCATGCTGGCCATGGACACCGTCACCGTCTACAAGAACACATTGAAGACGGTGAACCTCTCCGAATATTTCGTCGACGCTGACGGTCCGATGCTCAATCTGACCGTCAACACATCCGTCAGCGGCGCACTGCTGACCTACGATTGGATGACCTATACGCTCACCATCAATCCGGCCACCAACTGGACCGGCGAGATTCCTGTGGAGATAAATGCGACCGACGGTGAGGATTTCGCCATCGTCACCCTGACGATCGAGGTCATTCTCATGTCCTACGAGATATCAGGAGTCCTCACCTTCGAGGATGTCGAGGGCATGACCGTCAATATGTCTCTGATAGAGCTCACCATCGGGGATGCGGAAGTGGCCGTCAACGCGACCACAGGCGCATTCTCTGTGGTCCTCGATGAGGGCACCTACGCGGTCGAGCTCACGATACCCGGGGATTACCTTTACGACGAGGCCAATGAGAAATCTGGCTACGAGATGCCGGAGCTTCCGGACATCGAGCTGATGGACGATGTGACATACGACATCGATGTGACTTACAAGGAATACGAATCCCCCGTACCGACAGCAACCTGGGCGGACATAGATTTCAATTCCAAGACCATTAAGGATGTTGACGGCACCATTGAGGTCACTGTGGGTGTTGTGAACGGTTCGTATATTGGATACGAAAACATCGCACTTAAGCTCGTCATCAAGGGCAATGACGATGAGAAGCATACCTTCAATATGACCTGGAACCCCACGGATGAGATGTACACCCTGGAGCTCACCGAGGACGACCTTGAGGACGTTCCCGAGGGCAAGAGGGAGTACCACTTCACCGATGGAACCGAGATGTCCGATACCTACGAGTACGAGTTCAAGGAGAAGGACGAGAACGCCAACCTCATAACGGTCATAGTCCTGATCGTACTCATCATCCTGGTCCTCATCGCCCTCGTTTTCATCATGAGGAAGCCCTCCGAGGAGGAGTTCGACGAGGAGGAAGAGGAGGAAGAGGGTGAGGGCGAGCGCTCCTGCCCATCCTGCGGCGAGACCGTCACCGACGAGGAAGCCGAGGAGTGTCCGTACTGCGGCGAGGACCTCGCTGCAGAATGATCGTCAACTATGTTCGATCCCAGGGACCCGGATTTCCGGGTCCCTTTTTTTTTGAAAAATTTTGTGAATGATATTGATATCGGTTCGTTTATAACCGATATGGTCGATGATCACCGGATACCGGAAGGTCCGCGGGGAAGACAAGATGCCCGATGTGCAGATGGATGACCGCCTCAAGAAGGAGATATGGAAACGGGACGAGTTCACCTGCGCACTCTGCGGAAAGATGGTCCCCTGGCGAGAGGTCTGCATCGTTCACAAGAGACACTACGATGAGAAGGGCGCCATGGATCCCGACAACCTCCTAACTGCATGCGTTTACTGTCTCGAGGAGACAAGTCACGGCACCCCCAAGGAGAAGGAGAAGCGGAGGTTGAAGAGGCTTCTGAGAGAGCTATTGGAGTATACCGAATACGTAGAAGATGTAATATTCGAGGAGGATTACGAGGAAGAGGTCATCAGGCTCTCGGGGAAGCTCGAGGAGCTCAAGAAGGACAACAGGATGCTCACCGATGCAGTCCAGGAGAAGGAGAAGGTCGCCATCGCCTACAAGGTCAAGATGGACCGTGCTCTCAAGGACCTCGAGAACTTCAGGAACCGGTCGAAGAACGAGGTCGAACTGAAGGTGATGGAAAGGACCAAGAACCTCTTCCTCGAGATGATACAGGCCTTGGATAACATCGAAAGGGCCGTGACGGAGGCGAGGAAGGACGAGGATAAGAAAGAGGTAAAGAACGTTGTGAACGGGCTCCTGTCCATCAGGAAGTTCCTCGTGAGGGGGCTCGAGAATAACGGTGTCACCGTGCTCGATCCCGTAGGTGAGCCCTTCGATCCCAGGGAGCATGAATCCATCGGAGCCGTGGAGGACAGGGAAACCTATTCGGAGACCGTTATGAAAGTTGAGCTGATCGGCTTCAAACTTGGTGATGTGATCCTTCGACCCGCGAGGGTCCTGATCTCGAAAGGGGGCCCAAGGAGACCCAGGGAAGAGAGGCCCGACCTTGAGGTCCTCGATTTCGATATCGACGGGGATATCGAGGAGCTTGAGGAGGCTGAGGATGCGGGTGACATTGTGGAGGTCGGTGACTGGGCGGGGAACTCAGACGAGGATGTCGTGGTGGTAACGAAGAAGAAACGGAAATGACCCTGAACTTTGCATCTCCATCTTACGGGTCCTTGCCACTCGCTGATCACGTTCGGCGGGACAGTTAATAAATAGAAAATATCCCCATTATTATTAGGAAAATTCCAGCGGAATTCCTTTTTTGAAATACAGGGTCCCGGCAGGAATTTGGATATCTGATGGGGGTTTGAATAATGGATAAAGGAAAGATGTTGTGGACAGTGCTCGGATTCGGTATCGCACTGTGCGTTATCGGAGCTGCAGCTTATTTTCTGAACACCGACGGTCAGCCGGAGGATGAGGAGGAAGAGCCCGTTCAGCCGAAGGGAGGCGTCTATCTGATGATGGTGGAGGGGATAGATGGAGAGGCTCAGGACGACGACCACAAGAACTGGATGATCCTTGATACCTTTGGTTTTCCGACGATCAAGGTTTCCGGCGCAGGTGATGTCAGGACAGGAGGAGAGCGGACCTACGAACCGATAAGGATCGTCAAGAGGATAGACAAATCGTCTCCGAAGCTGATGGAATCATGCGTGAACGGCGAGGTGATCCCGAAGATCGTCGTGAAATACTGCAGATTGACGGAGACCGACAGCCTCGTGACCGTCATGGCCTACGAGTTCACCAATGTGGTGATAAACGGATATTTCCATGGATCAGGTAATGCGGATCCCGTTCCAACCGAGGAGATGCAGGCCCAGACCCAGGTGAAACCATTCTTCGATGTGGGAAAGGGCTGGAGCCCGGCCAGACCTTCTGAGTCCCTATCCCTTAATTTCGAGGAGATAAAGGTAACCTACACGGAATTGGACTCGGAGAACAAATCCAAGGGGAACGTCGAATACACCTGGAAGGTCGAAGAGGGCGAGGTCTGAGATCCACCCTTAAAAAGCATGCTCCACTCGAACAAGTCAGTTCGCCGTGACCATACTGAGGTCCATATCTATAAATAGCGTATCTCGACAATATGACATCCCGGGGTAATTATATGAGAGGGATGTCACTCGTATTTGCATCTTTCCTGGCAATCATACTGCTTTCGAGCGTTTCACTGGCTCAGACGACCACAGGTTATCAGCCCGGCGACGAGGCCGAGATATTCAATGGCCACACATTTGGCGAGGAGAGCTGGTATACCACCGTGGAGAACGAAACCAAAGAGAACGATACGGTTGAGTTCGGAGTGTCCTATGCGAACATGGGGGACATCGAGGCATTCCTGATCACGCTCAACAAGATAACGGGAGAAGGGGGTAACGTCGGTACCCTTCCGTACCAGATGTTCGGACTCCATTATTTCACGGATGAGGGAAGGGAGATCTTCATCGGGGCGCTTCTTGCATTCCTCTGCGTGTACAACGACACGAACGCAGACGATGTCCCGAGTCCGGGGGAGAATTTCTTCTACGTGATCCCATTCGGACTGGGGAACGTCATCAACGGGACCTATCCCCCCACCGTATCGAACCATGAGGTTACGAAGGTCTCGGACACCCAATACCGGATGGGGATAACCTATAGTAATCTCTACGCAATAGCCTCGGAGAATCCCATTCTATCCGCCCAGATCCTCACCGGATGGGTGCTCCAGTTCTCGGAGCTCACGATAACCTACAACATCGAAGTTGACACGGAGACAGGAGTGCTGACAACGGAGACATATTACACCGTGGGACAGATAACCACGCTGTATGCGGTGATCCTTGGCATCCCGATCCCCATGCAGGATATCCAGCAAACGATACCGGACCACTTCGGAATAGGGGCTGTTCATTTCACGACCGTGTTCACATCCAACTACAGGGTCCTCGGACCCAATGGAAACCAGCTTAACACCAATCAGAACCAGAAGACTGAGGGGACGATAGAGATACAGGCCGGTGACAGCAGGGCCTTCACCGTTGGTCTCAGGGGAGACTACGATCTGTTGGATGAGAGGGACGACACCTCTATCGGGGAGGACATGGAAGCTGTTAACATGATCATGAAGGCCAGGTTGACGGACCTGATCCTCGTGGGCTGGCAGCTGGGGTTCTCCGCCACCGTCTTCGCCCATATGGCGTACGGTCTGAGCGAGCAGATCAGGGCGAACTGGGCGACCCCCGGCATCCTCGCTGCCGACAGCACGAAGGCGGTCGGACCGAAGGGTTTCGGGGCCCAGGCTTTCTGGTACGGGGTCTTTTTCCCGGGATGGGACGGATACAGGGTGGTCCACGACCCGGTCTACACTGCGTACTTCGCCCCACCTCCGGAGGACCCGATAATCGACGACGATCCGACCCCCGGTTTCGAGATGTTTCTCATCCTCTGCGGTCTTGTGGGGGTCCCTGTTGTCAAGTGGATGAGTCGCAGAAGGGAATGATCACAGGATAATTTATCGATATCGGTTTAATCCCAACATTCATTCCCCTTCCGATCTTACCCTCGAGGAAGATGCTCGTGTATCAGGGAGGCTCCTTTGGTACAAACAGCTCATTTGTCAGCTCCTCCTCGAGGTTGTCGTATCGATGTTCTATCTCTCTCTTTTGCCTCTTCTTGTTGATATACAGAATAACTACCACGATCACCAGTATCAGAACAACCAGTATGATGCCGGAAACGACAGAGATGATTATGATCGATGTGGGATCGCCATCCTCATCACCACCCGCTTCCGCTCCCTTGCTCAGAAGGAAGTCCTCCGATGTGAAATAATCGATATCTTCGGGATCGTTTCCCCAGAGGTCCGAATCCTTCAAACCCCGATTGATCTCATCCATCGTGGGTGCAACGAAATGTATAACATAATTTCCGTTTACCCACATCACACTGTAGGATACGATGGTCTGATCAGGTAAATTCTGGTATTCGGTCTTTCCTAACCATACAGATACGGTTTCATTGAACTCGCAATTCTTTGGGTCCTGTGTAGCTTTCCCATAGAAGTTCTTTATACTGCTACAAGAACTCTGGGATGACCCGAAATCGAAGATCTCGAGGTATCGAGACTGCCCTTCCGCTCCCGAGGGACCGTAATGAACACGAAGATATCCGTACGGGATCATACCGAAGCTGGTCATAACTTCATCGAAATTCAGGATCTCGATCCCCTGGGCATCCGTCCATGTATATCCCAGCAGTGTTTCCGGGAAGGCTATCTCCTCTTCCTCGGCATCAGCTTCCATTAAAAAGAAAGGTGAGAGAATGAGCAGTGTGGCGATTGACATTGATATTGCCAATAATGGCCATAAATACACCTTCTTATTAGGATTCATATTGATCACCTGTATTGCTGACAATATGAGGTTAGAACCTCTCCAATTTGGACATATTGGTTTGAATTGTATTTTAATTTTTGTGGTTTTGCCAGTTTTTAGTCTCTATGGCGTTTTTGATGCTGCTGCCCAAGGGTTGTGGGAGAAACAAATTGGAAGCGGGGGAGAATTG
>JBLIRL010000128.1:0-8298 GCA_049472275.1 Thermoplasmatota archaeon
ACTTGAAAACGGTTCGGTTCCAAGGACGGAAAAACGCTGCCCCGGTGGGGCAGCGTTTTTTTATGCCTGCTTTACTCTGGTTTGGGCTTTTCCCTTGAGGCCCAATAAGCGGCCAGGTCCTCCAGATCCTGGTCGGTCCTGTCCTCGGTGAACCTGTCGGTATCGTCCACTCTGAGGGCCGGAGCCCAGGTCCTTCCCCCATCCGAGGAGTTGATGTAGTAAACGTCACGCTCTACCCCTTTGGAATAAGTCACCTCCCTCTCCCATACCAGGCCGAGCTTCCCATCTCCCAGGGCGGCAAGGAACGGATCGAAGTCGCCCACCTCGTCGGGTTGTATGAATACCCTGTTGTCCTGCGTGAAAACGACACCGTCATCCTCGCTCCTTGTGAAGAAGACCTCGTCGGCTCCGGTCCGATCGTCCATCCATGTGACGTACAGGTTCCCGGAGCCATCCACCACCGGTACCGGGAACTCCCTGTGGGCCCCGACCTGGGAATCGGTGCTCAACGGGAACTCCTCCTGGAAGCTGACTCCCCCGTCCCTGCTGATGGCGAGGAAAGGCTTGGTGCCCATGGTATCGTTCCTCTTGTCGTGCCATGCAACGTAGACGTTGTCTCCGAACATCGCACACCTGGGAAAGAAGTGGTTCCTGAAATCCTTCCCGTCGGTGTTGATCATCATTGGGTATGACCAGGTCACTCCGTCGTCCGTGGAATAAGAGGACCAGATGTTCTTGTAAGCCCCCGCCTCCAGCTCGTCTGCCCAAACGCAGAAAAGACGTCCGTCGGTGTTGATGGAAATATCGGGTGTGAAGGCGTCCCATGTGTTGATGGATTTGGAGGGTGTGATCACCCTTGATGGTCCGAACAGGGAGCCGTCGGCGGAGCTTGCAATCCTGATATCCACGGGTCTGGAGAATACGTCATCGAGCCAGTTCCTCCAATCCTCCCATACAACGAATACCGTTCCGTCCTGTCCGATCGCCATCTGGGGATTCATCTGGTTGGTGTCGTCATTTGAGCTGTTGCCGTCATCAAGGACGTCGTCGACCCTCACCGGGTCCGACCATGTGACACCGTCGTCGTCGGAATAGACCAGGAAGACATCCCAGGAGTAAGCCTTCATTGTCTGGTACAGTATGAAGACCCTCCCATCCGGGCCGACCTGCATGTCGACCGGTTTCTGGACGTTCAATCTGTCGAATCCTGTGAGTATCTCCTTCGATGCCTGGAATATGGGTCTTCCGCCATCGGCATGAAGCGGTGCCAGAGACAGGATTGGTACGGCAAGGAGCAGTGCGGTGAACAGAACAAGGAAGCCCTTTCCTTTCAGGTCCATCCCTCCAGTGGACTATGAGACGGCTGAATAAGGGGGCCGTGGTATATAATTCTAAAGGGAGGATGTCGTATTCCGAGGGAGTCTGCATTTTTCATATGTGACCAATCTTTTTAAATCCCATCACAATCTCTTCACAGACGGTGAGCATGTGGCGAGAGAGGAGGCATTAATTCTGATAGGTTTGGTCCTCGCGGGCCTGATTTTCGTCCAGCCAGCTGCTTCCCTGGATGACGGTGGTCTCCGGTTCAAGGAGCTTATCGTCACCTCGGAGGTGATCGATCATTACCACCTTTGCAACATATCCGCCTCCATACAGAATCCCACATCGGAGACGCATGAGACCACTTTCTCCCTGAGGTTGCCGGAGGATGCAATGCTGATCAGCATGAAGCTCGAGAAGGACGGGAAGACCTATCTTTCCAGGGTGGAGGAGAAGGAGGAGGCCAGGGAAGAATACGAAGATGCGGTGAGGAGGGATCATTCCGCTAGTCTCGTGGAATGGGATCCCGAATGGGGGGCCTTCCAGTTCTCGGTGGGGGTCCCGGCCGGAACCGAAATGGTGCTCGAGGTGGAGTACGGGGAGATGGTCACGAAGTACCTCGGAAGGTACGACCTGAAGGTTCCTCTCGGCGACATAGGGTCCTACGAGAACTTCGAGAAGGTAAGGTACGAGCTCGAGGTGGTATCCGGGATGGACATCACCGAGGTCGACACGGGAGACTCGACCGTGGACCCGGACCTCGATGTGACAGGTGACAGCAGCTTCTACATGGAATACGTGACGACCGTTCCGGGGAAGGACGATGTCATCGATGTCTCGTTCGAGGAAGCGCCGCTTCCGGCGAACGGTTGGATGGAAACCTGCGTGAGGAAGGATGAGGGCTATTTCATGCACGTATTCTCCCCCGAGGTCGAGGAGGTCGGAGACTACCTTCCGAAGGACATCGTTTTCGTGATCGACAGGTCCGGGTCCATGTCGGGCGAGAAGATAGCAACCGTGAAGTCATCCTTCGGCAACATGCTATCGCAGCTGAACGAGGAAGACCGTTTCAACATGGTCCATTTCAGCGACCTGGTCGAGAAATACGGTGAGGAGGTGATCCCTGCAACATCTTCCAACATACAGGATGCGCAGGCGTTCGTGGAAAGGATGGACGCCGCGGGAAGCACCGATATCAACGGAGGCCTTCTCCAGGGCCTAGCTTCCTTCGAGGGAGACGGTGAGAGAGTGGGGGTCATCCTGTTCCTCACCGACGGCCTTCCGACCTCCGGGGTCACGGACACGTCGAGCATACGGTCGAACGTAAGGAACTCGAACCAGGGACGGGTCATGATAAATACGCTGGGATACGGCTACGACCATGATGCGGAGTTCCTGATGGCGCTGGCGCTCGAGAACGAGGGCAGTTACAGGTACATAAGGGACTCCTCCGACGCGGACGATCTGCTCGACGAGGAGTTCAGGACCGTGTCACAGCCGATCCTCAAGGACCTCGAGTTCTCATATTCCGGGGGAACGGAGGATTTTTTCCCTGAAACACGCGGGATCCTCTTCGAAGGATCCGAGGTCGTTGTGGTCGGCAGATACGAGGTGGGAACGAACGCCATAGATGCCAACGTGACCGCCGATACGAGCGGTGGAACAAGGTCCTTCAAGGATACTTTCCCCGTTAGGGACGATGGTGGACCCGAGCACGTGATGCTGATGTGGGCCCACCGCAAGATAGCCTCCGTTTTAGACCGCATAACCATCGAAGGGGAGAGGGCCGATCTTGTCAGCGAGGTCGTTTCCCTGGCAATGGATTATTCCTTCGTAACCCCCTACACTTCATTCGTTCTGGTCCTTGAAGAGACCGGCATCGTGGACCCCGATCTGGACGACATCTTCGACGGGGACCTGAACCTGGGCCGCCTCGACGGTCTGGAGTACGACCGCAGCGGAGGTATGGGTGCCCCTTCTTACGGAGACTCTGAAGCCGCCACACCGTTCCTTGAGACGATAATTGTACTTTCGATACTGGTAAGCTTCGTGCTCGCTGCCAGGTTCTGCGGGAGAAGGATCCGATAGATGAGGTTCACCGGTATCTCAGGACGGACCTCGGTGCTTCCTAGCGACATCATCCAGTATGTTCATGCCCCTGGCGATGTTATCCTGGGAGTTCACGAAGGAGAACCTGAGATGATATTCCCCCTTAGGTCCGAAGGTCGTTCCCGGGGAGCAGATCAACCCGTTCCTTGCAAGCTCCATTGCGAGGTCCACGGAATTGATCCTGCCGTGATCGTTGGATAGGTCGTACGACGGGAAGGAGTAGAACGTCCCCGGGGGTGAAATGGCCCTGAATCCCGGGATCTCGTTGAGCCTTTTCGTGATCATGTCCCTCCTCCTCTCGAACTCGTTGACCATCTCGGAAACGTAGCTGCCGCTCTTCCTGAGCGCTTCGAGGGCGCCGTACTGGATGGGAGTTGGAGGGCAGGCGACCATATGATAGTGGGCCAGCCCGATCTTTTGGGCCATCTCGGAAGGTGCAGCCACATACCCCATTCTCCATCCCGTCATCGAGAAGATCTTCGAGAATGAGTTCACCATCATGGCCTTTTCGTAGACACCCAGGAAGGAGTAGTGCGTCTGACCGGTGAACACCATGGTGTCGTATACCTCGTCCGAGATGATCACCAGGTCGTGCTCCCGGGCGACATCAACGATATCGTCGCGGTCCTGCCGTGTTACCATTCCGCCCGTGGGATTGGAAGGCGAGTTCATGACGAGGACCTTGCATGATCCGTCGATCAGCTTTTCGATGGTATCGGGATCGGGACGGAACTCGTTGTCGATGGACAGATGATAGTCTATATGGCCGCTCCCCGTTAGAAGCGAATGAGGTCGATAAAGAACGAAACCAGGGTCCGGCACCAGAGCCTTCTGACCACGGTCCATGAACGTCAGGAACCCCGAAAATAGGCCCTCCGAACCGGAGCTCGTTACAACGATGTTATCGGGTTGCACGTCCTTCCAGTATACCTTGAGCCTGTTGGAGATCTCCTCCCTCAGAGCCGGTATCCCGTTCGTTGGCCCGTACTTGTTGAAGCCAAGACGCATGGCTTCCTCGACCGCCTCCACGGCCTCCTTGGGAGGCTGGAAATCGGGCTCTCCAAGCCCCAGGTTAACACTCTCCGTGGTCACCAGCTCGAACATCTTCCTGAGCCCGGAAAGCTCTATTCCGTCCATCCTTGAGGAGAACATGGGATGCATCTATCTTTGATAGGAATTTCTTATTATAATCTATCGGAGGTTATCATCATTTTGATATAGGATGGGGTCTTTTTCCCTCAAGTTCGGCAAGCCTTATATATAAATCACAAGCCTTACATGGCAGGTAGTGATTGGGTCTGGGTGCCGATGATGAAGAACGCTTCCCGATCGCGGATGTGAGGTGAGGTTTTTGATCGAAGCCGGAGCCACCAAAAATGCGGCCGACATGCCCCCTTTCAGGTCCAGGTTCGAGAGCCTTGGAGTGGACCTGCCCAGATCGAACCTCTCCACGCGCGATCTCATGAACTCGTTGAAACACAGGGTGAGGCTGGACCTCGAGAACCTGACGGGAATTTCGGAGAGGAGGAAGTGCGCCCCCGGGGAGGACACACTGACCCTCGCGGCCGGTGCCGCGAAGGATTGCCTTTCCCGTTCCAGGTACTCGGCAGATGACATCGAGATGATCATCAACTGCTCGATATCGAAGAGCATCGAGGGATCGCTGGTCATCGAGCCCCTCATCTCGATGTTCGTGAAGGAGAGGATCGGTGCAAGGAACGCCAGGACACTTGACATCTCAAATGCATGCGCAGGGATGTTCACGGGTGTCTATATCATGAACAACCTCATCAAGAGAGGCATCATCAAGAAGGGGATGGTGGTCAGCGGCGAGCACATCACTCCCATCAGCGACAGTGCGGTGAGGTTCGTTCGGACCATTGCCAGCAAGCAGATGGCTTCCCTAACGGTAGGTGATGCGGGAGCAGCGGTGATGATGGAAAGAGTGGAGGATGGCAGCGATGGTCTGACACTCTCCGGTTTCACGACATTCTCGAAGTTCAGCGATCTCTGCATTGGGAAACCATGCAAGAGGGCTCCCGGAGCCTACATGGTAGCACAGGCGAGGAAGATACACAGGGCTGCGAAGGAGGTATCCCCGCCCATACTTTCGAATGCGCTCAAGGAAGCGGATGCCGGTCTAGGGGACTTCGATCACCTGATCCCCCACCAGACCTCCGAGAGGTCGATAATGTCAGGCGTCCGACAGATGACGAAGATATTCGGCGCAGCACCGAAGAACACCATCATCAACCTGAAGAACTACGGAAATACCGCGTCGACGACCCATTTCCTCGCACTTTACAAGAACATAGTGGACGGTGTGATAAAGAAGGGCGACAGGATGATCATGGTCTCACATGCCTCGGGCCTTGTGATGGCAATAATGATGTTCACCATGGACCTAGCGGTGGATAAATATGTCAAGTAGGATAGATTCCGTCGGGACAGAGATCCCAGGGGGGGCCCCCCTTTCCAAGAGGAGCGCCCTCACCCTAACGGTGAGGGCGGCGAGAAAATCGTTGAAGAGGGCGGGATTGGAGCCGAAAAACATAGGTCTCCTAATCAACGGGAGCATATACAAGGACGAGAACATCGGAGAGCCTGCGGTCGCATCCTTCATTCAGAGGGACATCGAAGCCAATCCGCTTTCGGACGGGACGTTGTCGACCTTCTCCTTCGATATCCTGGACGGAGGCTGCGGACTGATCACGGGGATGGAAATAATCGACGGCTTCATCTCGAGCGGCGAGATCGAACACGGCATAGTGGTGATCTCGGACGTGAACCCGAGTTCCAAATACACCATAGGCTTCAGGTTCAAGAACTCCGCTGCGGCGATCGTCCTAAGCAGGTCCCGCAACGGATCAGGTTTCATGGGTTTCCGGCAGTACGAGTATCCGGACCACCGCGGAGAGCACAAGAGCACGGTGAGCTTCCAGAAGGACCCTAGAAGGAACATCCTGGGAATGAGGAGAATGAGGAACATCCTCACCATAGAGGAGACAGACGAGTTCGCGTCCCTGGCTGTTGAGCGGACCCGGGGGTCCTTCAACAGGTTCCTGGAATCTCAGGGGCTTGCACCCGAGGACATTGACCTGGTGATACCATCCCAGTATCCGGTCGGCCTGCCGCGGGAGATCGCAAAGGGGACGGGTATCGAGGAGAGCAGGGTGGTAACGCTTCCCGCCAATTATGGCACGCTTTATTCGACGGGTCCGGGTTTCGCCCTGAGGTGGGCAATGAAGAAAGGTCTCTGGGACGGGGCCGAGGACGTGATCTTCGCGGGATTCAGCCCCGGGATGAAGGTCGCCCTCGCCCATTACAGGAACGAGATCAAGGGCTGAACCTCCGTGCGACTTGCAGAATTCAGCCGAAATCCATATATCTCCAGCGGCCGTGCCACATGCAAGGTTTATATATACTACCTGCCTTCCATGGTAGGTCCTGCCCCCCTCGGTGACACAACATGTATCCACGAATCGCACTTTACCACGACGAAGCCAGCGGAGAGCGCTACGAGGAAAAGGCATTTCTCAAGACCGGGGTGAAGTACGAGAAGATAGGCCCCTCGGACATGGTCCTGGACAGACTGGAGGATTTCGATGTGGTCTTCCTTCCCGGGGCATTCCCGCTGAAGAGGCACAACAAGGGAGGGTTCATTCCGTTCCTCCGGTTCCTGAAGCGGATAGCCGTGGATTACAAGCCCCACCTTCTCGACTACATCGGGAGCGGGGGCGGGGTCGTTGCGGTATGCGCTTCGGTGGCATGCATGGGTTACAAGGCAAGCATACCCTTCCCCGTGAAACCGTATTTCATGGGCAGAAAACCCCTTCAGATCTTCGATTTCTATGCCAAATACGGCCCGAAGACGGGGGTCGTGGACCTCGAGCCCCTGGAATACAAGGACTCGTCGAACGCCAGGAGGATAGTCGATGATGTGCTCGGGGACTACTCGGAGGAATCCTTCTCCTCCCTCTATTTCAGGGGGCCGGCGATCTCCTACGACCGCAGGCTGGATATCCTGCATCCGTCCGTAAAGGAGGAGGACGGCACCCCGAAGGAGGTCGTCGTCGCGAAGTACATCGACGAGGACCCCCAGTTGAAAAACAAGGGCGCGATAGTCTACAGGGAATACGGTGAGGGCAGGTCCATCTCCTGCTCAGTTCATCCGGAATTCTCGACCTGGGACCTTTTCGATTCGATGATCGATGTCGTTGCCAGGAACTGAGGTGGCTCGATGGTGCTCGATATGGAAAGCGAATTCTACAAGCTTGCCCACAACATCCTTTCGAAACCGAAGAACCTCTACAAGATGACCGCCATCGGTCCGAAGAGCGGGAGATTGAACATCATGGGCGCTGACGGTTTCGTAGTTGTCGGCAGCTCTGTGCTCCGCTCGATCACGAAGGGCCCCGAGGGGAAGGCGTATTCCCTGGGAAGATCATGCGGCAACGAGGAGTTCGGGAACCTGCTCAAGGAGTTCGACGAGGAGATCGAGAATCTCGAGCCCAAGAAACTCATGGAGCTCGGGAGCCTTCTGTTCAGATCGCTCGGGTGGGGGGATCTCGAGATCATCTCAATGGATGCCAAAGCAAGGACCGCCAGGGTCAGGGCGAAGAGGACCGTCGAGCTCAAGTACAAGAAGGCGAGGCACCACATGCTGACCTGCGGTTTCCTGTCATCGGTTGCCTCTTTATCCTTCAAGAGGGAGATGGAGGGTTCTGTAGATGAGGTCGGTACAACATTCGTGATATTCTCCTTCTCCTGAGGGAGAAGCAAAGTATTTTTCTCCAAAGAACGATTGGACGCCCTTGACCGAAGAACTGGAGATAGGCAGGATAGATGCGCATGAGCTCGAGGCTGTAA
>JBLIRL010000129.1:0-8557 GCA_049472275.1 Thermoplasmatota archaeon
AGCCACTCTCGAATACGCTGATCGATTTTATCCCGTACCTCGCGAAATTTTTCTAATTTTTCCGCATCGGAACCTTCGAATGCGGCTGGGTCTTCAAAATCCCAGTGAATGTTGGTATATCGAGAAATAAATATATTAGATTAATTGGCAAGGAGCATGACTTTCTAAGAAAATTGAAATGGATTTACAAAGAGGCCATGTTAATTGGAGACTGTGAAATCATTTTAAATCCTTCGATCCTTCTCTCTTCATTAAAATTTTTTCAATATCCCCCATAAATTCAGTCCCTTTTGCAAGTGGTATTATGAAATCCCAAGTCTCCTCGATGTATTTCTTCTGCCACTTCGGAGAGAGGCCTTTCATCGTCGTCAGATTGTGAAGCCTGTCGACGAGTTTCACGATCCGTGCAATATCGTTTCCTTTTATCCTTTCGAAATATTGCTGGTCCTTTTTTCCTCTGGTCGTAAGGATATCGACCGCTTCCGGTATCGACCTGTGAAGTGATGGATCGGCCAGGTGATACTCACACCATTGTTCTATCTCCTCATATGTCGTTTCTGTATCCTCCAACAGGTCATGGAAGAGAGCCGTGATGATGTATTCCAGACCGTAACCTCTCTTGGAGAGGGTGTTGGCCACGGTTATCGGATGTGTGATGTACGGGAGACCCTCTTTCCTGAGTTGAACACCGTGTCTGTCAGCTGCGAACTGGACTGCTTCCAGTACGACTGATATATCATCTTGCATCTGGACACCTATTCATTGATTGCGATCTCTTCTACGGGGTGATGGGTAATTCGAATATATAATAAGCTTTAAAAATATAGCACATTTTTATGCATGGAAATGTTTATTATGGAAATATTCGTTTTAATGACATACTTTCCATTAGAAAGTGGTATTATCAATTAAAACTCGAGATTTAGTGGTTTTTTGAAATTCGGAGGAATGGAAATGAAGAAACCGTTCAGACTTTCCATGAAGGTCGTGATACTCAATGATGAAGGTAAATGTTTGTTGATAAAGAGGTCAATGGGATCGAAGGGAAATCCTGGCAAGTGGGATTTTCCCGGAGGAAAGGTTGATCCGGGGGAGACCTTTGATGAAGGATTGCTCCGTGAGGTCTATGAAGAGACCAAACTCAGGATATCACTGGAGAAGCCATTGACCATGGTGGAATCCGAATCTCCGAACAACAGGGTAATATACCTTTTCATGGAAGGGAAAATGATAGATGGAAAAATAGCGCTCAGCGAGGAGCATGAGGATCATATCTGGATAGAACCTCAAGAAATGAATACCATGGACCTGGCAGTTCAGTTCATTGAATTCGGAAAAAAATATCCCTCGATAAGATGAATATGGTTGACAACTCATTCAAACCGAAGGAAGTGGCTCAATGGATGAAGAAGAATGGGAGGATGAAATGGCCTGGTTGAGAGACCAGATCGATCTATATGTAAGAATCCTTCCAAGATACAGAAAGTACGCCGAGGTGCTTGAGAAGATATTGAGATCGGCATGCAGGATGTACGCTCCCCTGTCGATCGTCCAGACAAGACCGAAGACCATCGCTAGTTTCGGGGAGAAAGCGATCCGGAAGAAGCACAAGTACAGGGAACCCGTCAATCAACTTACGGACCTCTGCGGAGGCAGGGTCATCACCACTACCGTGGACCAGGTGAAGATGATATCCAATTTCATCGAGGAGAACTTCGAGGTGGATTGGGACAACACCGTAGATGTCAGCCAGAGGCACGCCACCGCGGAATTCGGATACAGGTCGATCCACTACATCATAAGTTTGAAGAGAGGTGTGTTCCCCAACAGAGACGTTAAGGTGGAGGTTCCGGAAGAGGTAATAGGATTGAAGGGAGAATTGCAGGTCAGGACCACACTTGAGCACGCATGGGCAGACTTTTATCATGATACGAACTACAAAGGGGCCTTCAAGATACCGGAAAAATGGGATAGGGAACTGTATTCCATCGCGGCAGTGTTGGAAGGCGTGGACAAATCGTTCTCGAGGATCGAATCGAACCTGAAGAGGTACGGGGCTAATTACGGATCATACATGTCCAAAGAGGATATGGCCCACCAGATAAAGAAGCTCGAGACAGTGCAGGTTTATGACCCGAGCAATGTTGGACTCGCTGTCAAGATCGGGAAATTGGCGATTGAACTTGAGGATTGGAATAAGGCCATCGAGGTCCTCTCAAGGTTCAAAGATACCGACCACCCTGGGGTCCTTCGGGATCTGGGTGTTGCTTTGTGTAAGCTTAATAAGAAGGACAAGACCAGTGAGGGCTATAGAAAGGGCCAGGAAATTCTCCAAAAAGCGATCAGACCCCCGAATATAGACACCGACGCCCTCTCATCACTTGCAGGTACCTGGAAAGGATTGGATGATAAGAAGGCAAAGGAATTGTATCTAGAAGCATTCGAAACCGATCCGACCGATCCGTACCCTCTGGGTAATTATATCGAGCTGGAAATCGCCGAGAAGAATGACACATCGTTCCTATCAATGCTTAAACCGGCGATCAGTGGCGCCATTGAGAGGTCGCGAGACCAGATCGATGTTGAAATGAACCTGCCCTGGGCTTATTTCGACATCGGAAAGTTCTATCTGTTCCTGAACAAACCCCAGGAGAGTCTTTCATACTATGCGAAGGCGATCCAGGTAAGTAAGAGCCCATGGGAAATTGAGACCTCCCTTCTATCGCTCGAGAGGCTTGAACCGGTTAAGGAGAAACTCCCCGGATACAGATGGGCCAGGGCATTACTGGTTCTCGGTCTATCTCGAAAATTGGGCGATATCTCGATCATGAGAAGATGCGATATCAAACCGAAGATCATTCCTCCCGACAGTCCGGTCGTTATCGTTGCCGGAGGCTGTGATGTCGAGGTGGAGGAAAGGATGGAAAGGTACAGGGATTTTCTGAATGCCTCTTTCCGGGATTACAAAGGCTGGATCATATCAGGCGGTACTAAGGCCGGAATCAGCGGCTTGGTAGGAGAGATCAGTCTCGAACATGGTGGAGACATCAGGACGATCGGATATGTGCCGATCAAACTTTCGGACAAGGAGATTATAGATGAGAGATATGACGAGATCAGGGTGACGGACCATGACGAGTTCAGTTATCTTGAACCCATCCAATATTGGGTGGATCTGATTTCATCGGGAATTCGACCCGAGAGTGTGAAGGTACTCGGGATCAATGGGGGGCAAATAGCTTCATTCGAATACAAGCTGGCACTGTCATTGGGGGCCAAGGTGGCAATTATCAAAGATAGCGGAGGGGAAGCACAGAAGGTCGTCAATGATAGGGATTGGAGTGACCTGGCCAATTTCGTTGATCTATCACCAGAAGATGAAATGGGGTCAGATTTCATCAATAGTTGTTGACATCGGATCACGGGACAATTTGTTCATTGGTTGATTCGGACCACGGTAAAATCTCTGCGATATTTCACCTGCTCGGGAATCGAAGATCCCCTCATGGATCCAGTTCGAATCTGGATGAAAACAATTGTAATAAGTTCTCGGGGCTACCGAGAAATAGAAAAAAATGATAATTGGTAGCCCCGACCAGATCCATCTGGTTTTTGAGCGTTAAGATCATGGACCAATAATTTCTTAAGCGCTCAACTAGCGCAAAATCAAATGTGAAGAAAATGAACTTGTGATTTTACTTACTTCGAATCTGGATGAATTAATTGTATTGGGTTCTCTGGGCTACCGACAAAGAGAAAGTAAATATAATTGGTAGCCCCGACCAGATTCGAACTGGTGTCGGAAGATCCAGAGTCTCCCATGCTAGACCACTACACTACGGGGCTGTGGGTTAGGGGGCGGAGATGCTCCACTTTATATTTTACCCTTGCGGTTTCGGGGAATCTGGGTATGGTTCGGGGATGCGGCTGAGGGACTACCCAAATCCATTCCCAGTGTCTGTCCTTAATCGATATCCTTATCTACAAAAAGCGATATGGGCGGACGATAGCATGCCCGAGGAAAAAGAAGTGAAACTTCCCCGATCCCTCGTGAAGAACCTCTTCACCCTCCTGATGATAGCCGGCATACTCCTATACGTATCCTGGTCCATCCTTCTGATAGTCACAAAGGGGATCTTCTTCGATCTCGGTCTCTACTCGATCTGCATCGTCATGATCCTCTTCGGCCTGGCCGGACGTCTCCTGTATGCACACAAGCAGAAGATGGAAGCCTGAGATCCCGATCCTTGATAGGCAGTTTTATCTCCGCACAGCGCATGCTCTGTCGTGCAGTGATCCATTGACCCGACAGAGCATGGAAGAGGTAGTCTCGCCGATGATCGAGGTTGCCAGGCTGATGACATCCAGGAGATGGTGCAGGGAAGCCTCGGGCAACATATCCATGATAATAGAGGGCGAGATAGAGGTCTGGGATGCCGATCCCATCGTATTCGATACCAACCTGTTCCTTCCACAGCTCGAGGGAAAGCTGATTTTGATGACGAGATCGGGATCGCATATCTCCGACATACCTGAAGCACCAGAGGAGGAGATGGGTCTCTATCTCGCCGGGAAATGGGGGAGGTACCTGACTCTGATCTGGGGGGCCGGAGCACCCACTTCCGAGTACCTGTCACACCTGCTCATCTACTCCGCCGACAGAACGAGGACAAGGGCCGTGATCCACTCCCACATGGAGGTCCTTGAGGACCTTGGACAGGGTTCGGAGACCCTCTCCGCATTTCTGCCGGACTGGATAGGGTGGGTCCCGAGACTGCCCCCGGGCTCCCTGGACCTTGCCCGGGCCACGGTCCAGGAGATGGGCAGGTACGACCTGATGTACTGGGAGGGGCACGGAATAGTGGCGCCCGGTAAAGGCGTCGATGACTGCCTTTCCAGGCTGGAGAGGTTCGAGGAATGGGCCCGTGCCCTCCTGATTGACATGTAACTGCAAGTCGGACGATTCAGGTGATTGCCCTCTGCCTTATTGTGTCAGCGAGCTTCGCCTTTGTGATGTGCCGGGCTGAGATGTAGGATGCTATCACAGCGGAAAGGACCGCTATCAGCGCGGTTATCACGTAAACGGCAGCGTCCACGTTGATGACGTAGTACATCAGGTCCTTCACCAGGTACGCCATGGCCCATTTTGTGGTGATCACCCCAAGAGGGAGGCCGATTATCAGACCCCCGGTCAGTAGGATCAGCGTTTCCAGGACGATCATCCTCCGTATCTTCCCGGGTTTGGATCCCATCGCCCTGAGCGAGATGAACTCCATCTCCCGGTCCAGGATGTTGAGGACGACGGTCGTCGAGATGAAGAGCACCTCCGAGAGCACCCCGAAACCGATGAAGATCACGAACATTGCCAGCAGTCCCTGCAGGAGCGATTCCATTCCGTTCTGGACATCATCGGTATAGATCAGTGAGGATATGGGAAATGACCCCCTCAGCGAATCCTCCACTTCCTCCCTGGACCGGCCCCCGAGATCAAGGATGATCGCGTTCACGTGACCTTCCGTCATCAGCAGCGAATCCGCCTGGTCGAGGGACATCAAAAACGAATCGTCCATCAGCTCGCCCGTTATGCCCGTCACCCTTGCGGATGTCGTGTGGTTGCCCAGAACGAACTCGACCTCCTCCCCCACGTCCAGACCCAGATTCCTTGCCAGGATGGAACCGACAAGTATCCCTTCATCCGGCGCATACTTCCCTTCGATGACATGGAAGTTCCGAAGATCGGAGTCCTCCATGAACGCCTGGACCCTGGCGAAGCTAAGCTGTCCATCGTCCATTATTGATACGTAATCGTCGAGGGTCACCTCGGCCCCGGTCCCCTGGAACGAGGACGAACCGAGTTCCGACATCACCTCCTCCTGTGACCGCGGGGTTACCAGCTTTGCCTTGAGGTCCCACGTCTCGTACTTGGAATAATTATCCTCGAGGGGCTGCATGAAACCCAGTGCCAAAGCCAGGCAGGAGAACACGAGCAGAAGGGAGACGCCAAGTGATATTATGGTGATGGCGGTCCTGAGCTTGTGTCTGCTGAGGTTCCTCATGGGAACCCTCGGCAGGATCGGCCTTCTGTAGGCGATGAGGTCGAAAAGCCTCTCCATTATTGGTTTCTTCGAGAAATCGAGGGTGTTGTACTGCGAGGTCAGTGCCTCCCTGGGCCCGATGCTCACTGCCTTCAGGGAGCCGAGGAACGCTCCCGCGGTGGCGATGGACATCCCTATGAGAGAGAATATCACAAGATATGGAACGTAGATATCCATCACCGGATCGACGAGCCCGATGATTTTCGCATATTCAGACATGGTCAGCATGGAGATGCCTATGCCGAGCGGGATCCCTATGACCGATCCGATGAATCCCATGAAGAACCCGAACAGCGAGTAGTGGGCTATGATCTTCCACATCTTGCCGCCGAGGGCGCCCATCACGCCTATATAGGACCTCTGGGAAGCTATGAGCCTTGTCATAGAGTTGTAGATGACGACGGCGGTCACCACGAGGATGATCGTTCCGAATATCCACCCCATCTGGCCCATGGCGTCCGCATCCGTCCTCGAGAAGAGATAGTCGTTCTCCTCGGTCCCGAGCATGGAACTGGTTATTCTCACACCCTTCCCGGTTAGATAGTTCTCGATCCCGGCCTTGACCTCCTCGGCATCGTATCCGTCCTGGACCCGGATCAGCAGTTCATTGCAGGTCCCCTCGTCCACCCCGAGGATCGCCCTTGTGGTCTCGATTGAGGTGAACAGCGGCAGGAGCAGCGAGGGTTCGGGCCATCCTTCATCGCTCACCACGTAGATGTATTCGGGTGATGCGGCGATACCGGAGACCTCCAGATCGAAGATCAGATCGTTGTAGAACACCTTGATGCTGTCCCCGATATCGATGCCGTTCGCATCCGCGAACAGGTGGCCGACGAGGGCTTCTCTATTGTATGCCTCGTCGAAGTAGCCGCCGTCGACCATCTGATAACCGTTTATCCGGGAATACGGCTTCTCGGGATAATAGGGGGCGGAGATCCAGTGTGTCTTGTACCTTTCGTTTCCGAACTCCACCTGGGTCTGAAGGAACAGCCTTTCCATGGCGGCTTCCACGCCGTCGATTGCCTCCATCTCATCGATGTCTATGCCCGTCATGTCGAACCTGATGTCGATGTCCTCGTAGTTGGTGACCTCCAACCTCCGATCGAAGGAATCGAAGGCGTCCTTCGTTGCATTGACCAGTCCGATCCCCAAACCCACCGACAGGGCTATCGCCGCTATGATGGAGATGGTCCTGAGCTTGTGTCGGAGCAGGTCTCTCACGGCTTTCCGGACCAGTATGATCATTCTTCCATCACCTTCTTGGACCTCGGTCCGTTCACCTTCTGGTTCGATATGCACCCGTCCATCAGATGGACCACCCTGTCTGCGATATCGGTGATGGAGATGTCGTGGGAAACCACCACGAAGGTGATACCCTCCTTCCTGTTCAGCCCTCTCATCAGCTCAGCTATCTTCTGTCCGGTGACCCAGTCGAGGTTTCCCGTGGGTTCGTCCGCAAGGACGATCTTCGGTCTCTTCACGAGTGCCCTTGCGATGGCGACCCTCTGCTGCTCTCCGCCGGACAGCTGGGACGGGAACATGTTGGCCTTATCGGGGATGCCCACAAGAGAGAGGGCCTCCCTGCTGCGTTCCATCATGTCCTTTTTATCACCGGCCATCTCCAGAGCCAGCGCGACGTTCTCGGCGGCGGTGAGCGATGGAATCAGGTTGAAGAACTGGAAGATCCATCCCACCTTGTTCCTCCTGTACTCCGAGAGCCTGTTCTCGCTGTAGCTGCCGATATCCTCGGATTCCACGGTTATCGATCCGTTCGAGGGGGAGTCTATCCCACCGAGGCAGTTGAGCAGCGTGGTCTTGCCCGAACCGCTCGGACCGAGTATCACGAGGAACTCCCCCCGCTTGACCTTCAGGTCGATCCCTCTTAGCGCCCTTACCTTGACCTCTCCCAGTTCGAAGTTCCTCTCGATTCCGCTTGCTTGTATGATGATGTCCTCGTTCATTTTCCTGCCTCCTCGTTGAAAGTTACGTATGTTCTGATAAGCTCCTCTCTCAATGCTTCGAGGTCGAGCTCCCTGCCCGCCTTCTTGAGGATCTCGTAGTAAAGCGCCATTCCGTCCATGTTCGAGAGGAATATCAATGCCTTCATATCCGGGTCCTTGACCCCCATATCCCTGTAAATGCCCGATATCGTCAGGGAGTACTGCTCGAGAAAATCCAGCCAGATTGTGTGGTCCTCCTCCCTTCTCATGGCCTCGTCGAAGACGGACCAGAAGAATCTCGTGAAGCCCCCCTCTCCTTCCATGATGCCGAGCATGAAGTCGATGAAGTGGATGAGGACATCTTGCGGTGTCATCGTCTCGCTGATCTCCTCCATGAAACCGGGCTCCATATGGGTCCTTGCCCACCAGATGAGGGTGTCCCTTGCAAGGGTGTACTTGGAATCGAAGTGGTGGAAGAGCCCCCCTTTGGAGACTCCCGCCTTCTGGACAACCTCGTTCAGG
>JBLIRL010000013.1:0-27558 GCA_049472275.1 Thermoplasmatota archaeon
AGAAACCGAAGATTAGGGCGACGGCGATCCTCCAATCAAAACCAAGCGGGGACACCACGGGTTCGAGAAAAACACCCATCTGACCGGCTATGCTCGACCTGCTGCCGTATTCGACCACTGACAGGTCCAGCGAGTAGTTGGCCATGAACCACATCAGGACCGACCCAAGAAGTATAACTGTACCGGCCTTCTTGATGTACATCCAACCCTTCTCCCAGGTATGCTTCAGACCTTCCAGGAGGGAGGGTGGCTGGTAGTCCGGAAGTTCCATTATGAGTGGGGCCGGACTCCCCTTGAGGATCGTCATACGGAAAAGCTTCGCGGAACCGACGGCCGCCAGGATGCCGAGGAAGTAGAGGAAAAATATGACGGTCCCGCCCGCCTGCGGGAAGAATATTCCAGTGAACATTATGTAGACGGGCAATCTGGCCCCGCAGGAGATGAACGGATTCACCAGTATCGTTACCAGCCTGTCCTTCCTGTCCTCTATTGTCCTGGTCGAGAGGATCGCCGGTACGTTGCATCCGAAACCGATGACCATGGGTATGAAGGATTTTCCCGAAAGTCCGATTCTCACCATCAAACGGTCCATGATATATGCGGCCCTGGACATATAGCCGCTTCCTTCAAGTACCGATATGAGGAGGAACAGGATCATTATGTTCGGCAGGAAGACGAGCACGCTTCCGACACCCCCTATCACTCCCTCACCCAGCAGCGAAGCGAGCCATTCAGGGGAAACGTTACCCGATATCCAACTTCCCAGCGATCCGAAACCTAGATCGATCATCTCCGAGAACGGTTCACCTACCGTGAATGTGAGCTGGAACATGGCCCACATTATCACGAGGAAGATGGGGATCCCGATATACCGGTCCGTGAGCACTCTGTCAACCAGATCCGATATGGAGGACCTTCTAACAGGAGCAGTGGTCACCCTGCGTGCTATCCTGGTTGCGAGGTCATATCGGATATCGGTCATCTCGAGTTCTATCTTCTCGCTGTCCGATCCCTCCAGGACACCCTCTATCTTTTTCCACAGCCTGGATCGTCTGGCAAGGTCCATGGCTTCCCCGTCACCCTCCAGGAGCTTGATGGCCAGCCACCTTCTCGGATACGGACCGAGAATGCTCCCGGCACCACCAAGAACATCTATCAACTTCGCTATCCTTCTCTCCGTTCCCGGACCGTAATCGATGGTCTCAGGTTCCTGCTTCCCCGATCTGAGAGCATGTACGATCCCGTCCAGCAGTGATTTGGCGCTCTCCTCGTTGATCCCCACGGTCGGGATGACGGGGACCTTCAGGAGCCTGGACAGGTATTCAACATCTATTATCACACCGCGCTTCTTAACAATATCCCATTTGTTCAGAGCCAACAGCAGGGGCGAACCGAGCTCCAGCAGCTGTAGGGTCAAAAAGAGGTTCCTTTCCAGGTTCGTGGCGTCCACCACCTGGACAACCATGTCGGGCCTCTGTTTCACGATGTGATCCCTGGCCAGCCTCTCATCCTCGGAATATGCCGAGAGCGAGTAGGTACCCGGAAGGTCGACGAATTCGATGGCGGTTCCCTGATGGGTCCTTTCACCGACTATGAGATCCACGGTTACGCCGGGCCAGTTGCCGACATGCTGGTTCGACCTCGTCAACCGGTTGAAAAGGGAGGTCTTCCCCACGTTCGGATTGCCTCCGAGAGCAACCCTCAAGGATCTTTCCTTCATGACGATCAATTAGGTTTTCCTAATGGAGTTCGGCTATCCTAAAACATGTAGTTCCATTAATTATATAATCGTTCCTGGTCCGTTTTCGCGAGATCGCCCCCTCAAGCGCGTATGTAACCGAAGGCCCCGCCTTCCACGACATTGATGGGAGCGACGTTGGGAGGCCTGGACAGAAGGTCCATTTCCATGTGGGTCTTGATGGTCTGTCTTACCCTGGACTGATAATCGTCGAAGTCCCGGTGGGCGGTAAGGATGACCTCGGTGTTCAGCGAGAGAAGATCGAAGAATATATGCCCCCTGTTCCTCGATCCGATCCTCACCAGCTCCTCGTAGTGGTCCACGCCCGCATTCTCCACAAGGGGCAGTATGAAGATCCCGATTACCTTCATCCCCACGCGAAGGAGACCGGGAAGGTACCTGGGATTTACGAGATGTTCCGATATGGCCGAGTCCTTTATGGAGGTGAAGGTCTGCCGGTTCATACCCAGGGAGCTGGCGAATTCCTTGTTCGTCGAATAGGGATCGTTTACCATCCCGAAAATGGCCCTTCTTATGGCCTCCCTCGGCTCCTTCCCCCTTTCATGGAAGGTTATTGGATCGCTCTCCACGGGGCCTCCTGTACCGGAAAGCAGACCGGAATGGTCGAAGAAGTTCAGGAAGCTCAGACCTTCGCAGGACAGCTCGAGGGTATCCCGTGTCACGGGGGCCCTCATGTTCAGGACCTCGTTCTCCCATTCCTCCTTTGCCATGTAGAGGTCCCGGAAGTTGAAAAACACGTTCATCGAGAGGTGGATCTGCTCGTCGAAGACCTCGAAGATCGATCCTTCCTTCGATGACCACATGTTCGACGGTTCGATGTTCCCCCAGCCACCACCCGGTGAGTGGTCCATGGAGATGTGGATCACATCTCCACCCATCGCCCAGTATGACGGGATGTTGTACTTTCCCACGACCCCCTCGGAGATCAATCTGTTGCGGATACTGACGAAGGTGGAATGGTTTATGGATGTAAGTCTGGATTGCTGACTGTTGTTCAGGCCGGGGTATGCTATCAACGTCCCGAGGACCTCCGATTCCTTGACCGAAAGCTCTCTGAAGGGAGTGCTTCCAGCACTTCGAATCTCCCCTTCGTCCTCTGATACATACCCCAACTCCCTTCCTCCTGGGGGTGCGAAATTGCGATTTGTGAAGAGGTCTTCCTAGTTCACAACCGGGCTGAGAATGGAAAGACCGTTATCGCTTATATCGATCAGGTGTTTCTTCCTGGAATGGTGGCAGGACCTCATCTTGATGACCTGCAGGTAGAGGTGTATATCATGCTGGTGCTCGATGGGACCCATCTCGATGATCCCGTCTGCGAGGAACATCTCGGAACCCTGACCCTCGATAATATTGGAGAACCTCGGGGTCTCCATGATGATGAAGGATGTCAGGTTGTACTCCCTCAGTTTCTTGAAGAAGTGGAACATCTTGGCCCTTAGGTTCGCCGTTTCTATGAGGGAGTACAGACCCCCGAGGGAGTCCAGACCGAAGACTGTGAAGTTGTCGCCCTCCTTGTCCTTGAAGAACTTGATCACACCGTCGACCATTTCCAGGAAATCAGGGTGGTCCTGACTGTCAGGATTCTCGAACCTGCTTCTGATATCGCTGTAATCGGAGATGAGAAGGTTCTCCGGAACCTCGATCCCGAGGGAGTCCATGTTCCTCAGGTGGGATATGGTGTTCTCTTCCACCGTCAGGTACATTCCGAATTCACCCGAGTTCTGCAGATATTTGGACATCACGGAGAAGACCATGCCTGATTTGAGGGACCCGGGAGGACCGTAGACAATGATGGTGGCGTTCTGATGGATGTCGTTATGGAAGATATTCTCCATACCGTCTATGCTGTTCCTTAACATCTGACACACCCTTCGGAAATGATATTCAAATCATCGTGGAACCATGTTATATTACTTTCGGAAATAGTTTCCTGCGGGGATTTTAAGGGCAAGATTTCAATAAGGTCCGGGGGATTTCCCGGCATGCTTCCCAGAACCAGGGAGGAAGTTCTATCGGCCATATCGGATTGGGTGGAAAAGCTCAACGGGGAGCGGGGAAAGACCGTCGTCATCGTGGAGGGAACCAAGGACGAGGTTTCTCTGATTAACATTGGTGTTGAATTGCCCGTCGTTCACCTGAACAAGGGCATGTCGATCCTCGATCTCATGGAAACCCTGAAAAGGAGGGATCGACCCTTCGAAGACCTGGAGCCCTTCGAGAAGGTCGTTGTTCTCACTGACTGGGACCGCACGGGGGGACGTTTGGCATACAGGATAAAGGAGACCTGCAGGGGACTTGGTATCCAATGCGATCTCGAGTGGAGGAAGGAGCTCTCGAGGATCACCAGGAAATGGATAAGGGATGTGGAATCCCTCGACTCCCTGTTCAAATGATGGTGTTATCCGGAACCGTGTATCATCTTCACGGCCGGACCGTACACATCACCTTTCATCATCACACCCGGGACCAGAGCCCTGCCGACGCCCCTGTATTCACCATCCGTTCCGACAAGAACGACGTCACCGGGCCTGATAAGCCCCACCACCTCCTCTATACCCTGGGAGAATATCGTTCCCTTGGGACTGAAATCATCTATGATCACCCTTCTCTCGATATCTTTCGAATCCCTGTCCCAGATGGTCCGGCCGCCCGATTGGGTTGGCACCGGTCCGCCCTTCCTGAAGACAACGAGAGGTTCCTTTCCGGACCTCAGCTCCCGCCCTCTTCTCGACCACTTCACGTTGAGGTCTTCCAGTTTGGAGATGTCCATCCCCAGAGAGAACCTTACCAGTGCAAGCAGCTCCTCCTTCTCCCAGCCCCCGGAACTGACGGACGTGAGCAGGTCTCCGAGGGCCCTCCCCAGAAGACGGTATGGATCCTGGCCGCTATCTTGGGCCCCGGAATGGATATCCACGAATTCGGCACCCGGGAAGATCCTCTCGGCGACCTCCGGGGGGAAGAAGGTCGAGCCTTCCCCGTGGAAGCATATCACATCATTGTAACGGCCCTTCTTGAAGATCGATGACACCAGCTCTCTCGATATATCGAGCTCTTCGGGGAACCATCTCCCCGTGACGGGAATGTCATAGTGGGAAGCCGGGTAGAGGTCCTCAAGCTCCATCGGAACAGCGCCGAGGGGTGATGTGACGACGACCTGCTGGACGGATGCCCTCCACCCCCTTATGACTTTCAAGGCATCCCGGATCCTCTGATGGGTTCTGGATGTGGAGTAAGGCTTTCTGGCCGAGCAGGGGAGCAGTAGAAGTACCGATCTCCCCTCCAAAGGAATGTACCTCTCGATCACGGACCTCCTGAAGCTCGTGAAATCGGGAGCATTGATGTCGTCCCTATAGGTCACCGTCACCTTTTCCAGGTTCCTGTAGGAGGGGGACATCCGGTAGAGTCTTCCATCCCCGGACCCTTCGACATCCCGGAGGGCGGAGAACCATTCCGGATTTCCGGAAACCCTACCCATGACAAGTTCCCTCAACCTCCCTTCCCGAAGGGCCATGAATGCGGTTGAGAGCCTTCTTCTCGTGTGTTCCACATTATGGACAAGGATGGATTGCGCAGCCTCCCTGTTCCGTTCCGAACTTCCCAATGAACCGCATCCCTCACAACCGCAGGAATCGAACACCTCCCCGAACCTGGAGATCCGATCCAACGGAACGGGACCTAAATCTGTGTAATAGAGACCTCTCATCGCATCCTTCCTGGCACCCACGGTGTCGAAGATCTCTATCCCGAGGTAAAATAGGATCTCCAGGTTCCCGCTGTTCGTCACCCCCGGCAGGAACAGTGGTTCATGCAACGGGTCCGACGCCGTCAGCTCCATGAGTGCTCTTGCAGCCTTTCGAGGTTCCCTTGACAGGAGGCCAAAATATGAGAGTACATGGACCGGAAGCTCTGACATCCCGCTCCCGGCATCCCCGAAGAGTGCCGCTTTCGAGGTGGATACCACCGGGATAAGGGGATCGGCCCCGATATCTCGAAGGCTCTCCTGCTGGGCTTCGCGAAGGACATCGGGGATCTCCTCCCGTTCCTCTAGCGAACCGAGGCGAATGGAGACGCCGCTCCAGTCACCACCCGAAGTCAGGATACTGTAGTTGCCATCTTGGTCGAGAGGATCAAGAAGAAGAGGCAGCTGGTATCGACCATCACCGAACTGCATCTCTCCGGAGCGGGCCAGATGGTCTATGATGCCGAACCTGTAAGACCAATAATCCCCGCTCATGGGCGAGAACCCCCGTCACGCATAGGACCTCATCTGATCCTTCTTGTAGCCCTTCCACATCTTGTTGACCTTCTCCTTTATCTCGCTTAGGTCGGCGGCTGTCTCGGAAGGTTTGCCAAGCTCGGCCGTTCTGAAAAGGACCTTCTTGACGCTGAAGTTCTGGAACGGAAGGTCCTCCCGCTTCAGGGAGTTCGATACCATATCCTCGATGAAGAATATGAGGTCCTTGTAAGTGAGCATCTGTTTGGGTATTATATGGACGGCAAACACACCAGCGGAGGATATCTCCACTATATCGACCACCAGCTTGTCCTCGATCTCCTTCACGATCTCGTAACCGTCCAGAGCGTCCGCGAGGGCAAACATCTCCTTGCCTGTAAGCTCCTCGTCGGTCTCGAGAGAAATGATCACATCCAATGGATTCTGGACGATAACCGTCAAGCCTTCACCCGTCCTATCCATGAACTAGTATCTCTTTAAACTTTCCCTGGATTTATCAAAAAATGTTCCTGATGGTTCGAATATCAACATTGTGGTGATGGTAGGGGGGGTGGATGCCGCTCAGGTATTGATGTCTATCTGTTCGGCAAGTTCGTAGTAGACCGAGCGGCCCTTCTGCTCTTTGAGGATCATTCCTGCCTTCTTCATCCTCTCCATATGCCAGTGCACGGTCGAAGGTGAGATGTTCAGCTCGTTTACCAGCTCATTCTGGCTCATCGGGCCCTCCTTCAGCATGTCCACTATGGTCCTCGACGTATCGTTCGACAGTATGGACCTAACCTCGTCCTCCAGGGCCTGCCTCATGGCCGCCCTGTAACCCATGGAGGACGGATAATACCTTCTTTCCTTCGAGCCCTTGTCCGAGAATATCTTCCCGTTTTTTTCCAGTTTCATGATATGATAGGAGACGGCTCCCTGGGAGAGCTGGAGCTCCCTTCTGATGGATGACAGATTGATGCCCGGATTTATTGTTATCAGGTCGAGAAGGTCGGCCCGAACAAGGTTCTCCCCCCTCTTGGACCTCAGGTATATGTTTCCGGAACCGGCAAGGAAAAGTACAGAGGCCCCCAGTGCGAAACCGAGTATTCCAAGAACCCATCCGGAGATGCCTTCTGAGTCCGTGCTTTGTGTTTCGGCCCCATCCGGTGGCATGTGGTAAGGGTTGTCCCTGCTCCTGTTGTCCACCACCTCTCCGGCATCCTCTGCCAGAAACGGATCATTCACCAAAATGGCATAGGCGGAGAACAGCGATCCGGCCGTAGCCAGGATGAATGCACCTACCAGCACTGCAGGAAGGACCCTTCTGCGGTTCATGGTACCTGGTTGAGTTGATTATTTAAAAGATTTCCGGCGATTGAATAGAAGGCTCACTCCTTTTTCGGGGTCTCCTTCCCATCTTCGTGACCCACCAGCGGACCTCTCAGCTCGCTGAGAACGACGGATTCCCTCATCAGGCGGATGACACCCGCACATGATCGGCAGCAGAGCTCTTCCTCCGAATAACAGTTGTCCCTGCATACCCATCTCCCGCAGAACGGACACTGGGATATCTCGGCCCTTTTGACCGATATCAAACAAAGGTCGCAAACGTAGCCGTCCATGTTCTCGAGGTCATCTTCGGGGGGGTCTCCCTGTTTACGGACCGGTCTGATCGTGTCCTTGACCTTGGAGAAAAGGTCCTGAGGCTTTCTCTCAGGTTTGAGCTTCACTTCCTGGACCTCCTCTTCTCGGGAAAGGCCTCGGGGAAGATCTTCATCTCCGTCTCCTTGATGCTCGCGATCTTCGATTCCGCCCATCTCAGCTCTGATCCCCTCTCTGCCCTCCTGAGCCTGTCCTCGAGCTCGTTCAGCTTGAAAAGGGCCTTGCGGGATACAATCGAGTTGTCCTCCCACAGGGAGAAAAGATGCTCCCTCTCCTCCGGTGTAAGCATGGAGACCGCATCCCTCAGCGACCTCCTCTTCTGGTAGGTGGCGTACCTCTTCAGTTTGTCGTGCTTTGCCTCGAGCTCGTCTATCCTGACCCTGTAGGTGTACTTGTTCCAGTATTGGAGGACGGTCAGTAAGCCCGCAATGAATACGGCGATGCCGAGTGTGATAAGGATCCATGTGAGATTGTCCGAGATGGAGGAGGCTGCATCCAGGGGCAGCGACTGTCCGGGAAAGCTGTCCATCATTCTGGTTCCTCCCTTAAACCGTCATTTCATGGTGTTCGCAGTGCGGACACTCCTTCTTGTAGTTCTTGAACCTGGAGCACCGGGGGCAGAAGCATGAGCCCAGGTAAACCCTTTTTTCGTTCTCGTTCGGAGCGAAGAGCTCCTCTTCCATGTGTTTCGCCTTCATCTCCACCGCTATGTTGGTCATCTCCTCCCGAATGAGCGCCTCGAGCTGTTTACTGCTGAACCTCATGTCATGATAGGCCTCGATGTACATCCTCAGGTCCTTGAGATCCTCGTCCGAATGTCCATCCCGATGGGAGAGGAAGAACGCCCTCACGGCGGATCGGACCTCGGTGGGCACCGGAGCGTTGGAGATGTTCACCTTTCTGACCTTCTTTGCCATTTCCCTCACCTCTCCTCCCTGTCCAGGACGCCCTCGCCGTAGAGTTTGTCCTCGTATCTCTTGATCTTCTCGAGGGTCTCGAAGAGCTCGTAGGTCTCGTTGCCCAGCTCGAGCCTCTTCACCTTTGAATCGGCCATCACCATACCCGTATCGAGCTTCGATTTCATCAGTTTGTGGTCCGAAAGGGTCTTGTTGTACTTCTTGAGGTCCCGCGGGGACCACTGCACGGAATCCTCGATGAGATTCTCGAGGTGGGCCTGCTTCGAGAGCAGGTCCATCTTCAGAAGGGCTATCTCCCGCGACGCATCCCTCACCCTCAACTTCCTTCTCATGATGGTGATGAAAACGATAACGGCGTAGAGGAAGACCGCCAGCACCACAACTGCAATGATGACCCAGTGTAGATTGTCTTCCAATGCTGCCATTAGCTCCCCGCTGTAATATCGAATTACTCCGTAATATTTCTTTCTAATTCCAGAAAACACTGGATGGGGTGATATTAATAGCTTGATGATATTGCGGCACCATGGTCAAGAAGGAGCCCTACGGCGTAGAGAAGGATATGAAGGTCCTATCCGGCAGGTCCAGGAAACACTCCGCGAGGTTGAGAGGTCAGTTCCTTGGGATAATTCCCTCTCCGGAGCTCGGAGCGGAGACCGAAAAGGCCGGCAAGGCCGATGAGGCCATCATCGTTAGGTCCGTCAAGGACCCTTCCATGAAGATAGACCTGAAGGTTGCGGACGTTGACAAGGATGCGGGCGTCTTCTCCGAGATGCTCCATCTAATCGGTCTGGACCCAAGGGAGGGCGATTTCGAGGTGCTCTCAACCATGGACAAGGTCCTTCGGGCGCTTGCCAAGGCGAAGTTCAAGAACCTGGCGGAACTGAGGTTCAACGGAGAACTGGTCTATGACCATCCGGAGGACGAATGGGACCTAAGGAAGGTTCTTGGCAGATTGAAGGAAATGACACCCCGGGGCTCACTGGAAGAAGCCGAAGCGAGGGTCATCCTCCATGGTGAGGGCGATACGGAAGTGAAGGTCAAGGTCGACAAGGTCCACACCGAACTCACCCACGACATCTACATCGATTTCGACGGCGAGCTCGACGGTGAGATGTTCCGCAGGGTCATCAACTACCTCGAGGATAATCTCGAGATCGATGAGCTCATCGGTTCATGAAGCGTTTCTCCCGAAGCTCCTTCAGACGCTCCAGGATGAGGGCGACCCTTCTCTCCTTCAGGTTCTCCAGGTCCTTCTCCTGTATGGACCTGAGCTCTCCATGATCGAGCCAAATTCCACCGCAGTCCTCGCAGTGGTCGATCTCGAGGCTCTCAAGATACTTCATCGTGACCCTTCCGCCGCATCTTGGGCATTTGGGTTTCCCCCAGGAATCTATACCCGATCTTCTCTTGAGGTCCCTGTCCACCACGCCCGTTCCGATGTATCTGTTGAGCTCTCCCTTGTCGAACCAGTAACTGTGGCACTGGACACAAAAATCAATGATGATGTTCGGCCCGGGAAGCTCTATCTCCTGCTTCCTCATGTATATGTCGCATTTCGGGCATTTGATCTTCTCATCCTTCCTCTGACTGCCGATCATTGGGATCCCCCCCTTTAAAACTGAGATGGAGAACTCGAAAAATGCACATGGATATTTAATTGTTCTCCGCCTACCCGGCATCGCGGAGGGTTTCCCAGGGTCTTTCCTCCTGCTGTTCCAGGACCTCGACCATGATCCGCCTCAGTTCCTCGAGGCCCTCCCCGGTGGCGGCCGAAATACCTACACTCGCGATACATCGCCCGCCGAGATCCTCGATCGCGGACCCGATAACATCGATATTGACACCTTCGGGTACCTGGAGATCGGTCTTGTTGATCGCGATTATGAACTCCATCTCGGGGATCGCCTCCGCGATTGATGAAAGAAGCTCGAGCTGCGGTTCAACAGGATAACCGCAGTGACCGGTGGGATCGATTATGAAGACGCAAACCTGGGTAAGCAGGGTGAGAGCAAGGATCGCCTGCTTCTCTATGAGGTTCCTCTCCTCGAACGTTCGATCCAGGAGCCCGGGTGTATCCACTATCTGGTACCTGGTCCTTTGAACGTCGAAGTATCCCACGGTGAGCTCCTGGGTCGTGAAGGGGTACGATGCCACTTTCGGATCGGCGGTTGAGATCTCTCTAACGATATGGGACTTCCCGACGCTCGGATATCCGGCCACAACCACAGTAGGATGTTTCGTTGGTATGGAGGGAAGCTCCTTGAACTTCTCCCTGACCCCGGCCAGGTGGATAAGGTCCGAATCGAGGTCCCTTATCATGGAGGATATCCTTCCGAACGCCTCTTTTCTCTTGTATTCCATGTAGTCGGGTTTGGAGGTCCGATCGATCTGTCTCACGGTTTTCGAGCGTATTATGTTGATCTGCTTCCTGACCCCCTCCATGCGACCAAGGATCCTCCTTATCTCATCGATCGGTGTAAGAAGGTCGATCAGTGCCATGTAGAACGGAGGGAGCCGACCGAAGGAGGGGAAGGCCTTGATATACCTCTCCAGTGTCGAATCTATGACACCGGCGAAGGATTCCACCTTGGAGCGGTTCAGCTTCTGCATCCTGAACCTGAAATCAGGGTCCGCCACCTGGACCTTCTGGGCTCTTCGGTTCGCCTTGTCCATTATCTCCGCGGACGTCATTATCGTCGGTATATCGAACATTTTGCTCCGGGGGGGCCACATCACTAGGTGTATTATAAGGTTCCGAAGGGTCAGGGACGGCCTGGCCATCGGCAGCATCCGGTGGCTGCGGACCACCCTCGACCTCCGCCGGACCGTGGATTTCCATGCTCGTCCTGACCGATTCCCTGTTGTTCTCGGAAATCGCCCCGGTCTGATCAGGTTTGTGATAGGAGGCTCCCTCATCAAGGATGGCCCCGGGCGGCAGGGGAGGAGCGGGGGGCGGCACCCTTCCGCCTCCGTCCTCTTCGGACGATGTGGGGGGAAGGGCTTCCCTCACCACGGGGCCAAGTGTGGATACGTGCTGAGGCTCCAGCCCCATCATGTGCGGTGGGGCCGACATCATCCTCTTATCGGAGCGGCTCCTCAGCACGAGTGCTGAAATTATCGCAAGGACCGCAAGTACAAGCACTATCGCAAGGATCATCAGGAGCAGCATGAGGGAATTGTCGTCTTCCCCGCCGGCCGGATCGATCGGGGCTTCGGGCTCCTTCTCGATCTCTATCGACAGCGAATCGTTGAACCACATGGTCCGGCCTTCATCGTCCACCATCCGTAAATTTCCAATTTCCGGTGCTTCGCTCATCGGGACGGAAGCCTTCCACAGGCCCGAACCGCCCGCATCAACGAGACCTGCCCAAGCCAGAAGCTCTCCTTCCGTCGAATACAGATGAACCTCGAGAGTTCGAGGGTGGGTCGCTCCTGGACCCGTTCCGAAGGTTACCTCCACGGTGGCGTTGCTGTTCAGATCATAGAACAGCTCCCCTGTCTGGAGGAACGGAGCCTCCGCATCCAGGACGAAGAGGAGGTCCACCTCATGGACAACTAACTCTCCATCGGGATCCCTGACGGTTATCTCTATCCCGTAGCCTCCCAGGGGCCATGAGCTTGCCGTGGTTAGCTTCGATATGAATGTGTCCTCGCCCCGGAGATCGAAGAATACCTCTTCGTCCACCGATCCGTCCGCTGATAGTACCCTGCCGGTGACGGTAAGACCCCTGCCCGCACTGTCGAGGTCCATGACGCTCATCGTCAGGGTGACCGACCTGCTCCTGAGGAAGGTTTCCCCGTAGATCCCCTCTCCATGCGGATAGGTGATGTAGAGGCTCTCGACGGCGGGTTTGATATTGTAGACCGTGAAGGCGGAAGGTATCGTCAGCTCCCCTCCCTCTCCCTCGTCATCCTCGTATTCGAACATCAGCGTATAATTACCGAGCGGGAGGCTTCCGGTCGGCACCAGGAGCTCGAAGGCGTCATCGGAAGGCAGGTCGAACTCCTCGCTGAAAACGACACCTGCGGACGCCGCTCCCTGGGGCCCGTAAACCTTCGCAAGGATGCTTCCGGATGCCTGGCCCTCAGGATCGGAGTAGACTAGGACGAACCTGGCCGAGTTCAGGCGGGTGACCCTGGAACCGGTTCCGTTGACCACCTCCAGAATGGGGGGGCGGTTCACTGATCGGAGGTATCCTGACCATTCGCTTCCCCCTCCGTTCCTGTCCATGACCCTGGCCGTGAAGGTCCAGGTCCCCGAGGATTCATCCGCCGGGATATCGAAACGGACCGTCGAGGACCAGTTCGAGGTGGCAATGATCCCGGCGGGCATCATCTTCCCGCCCGAGGGTATCTCAGAGAATATCTCGATCTCCAGCGATCCGTCCGGCGTGTCCGCATCGAACCACGAGATGTTGACATATAGAGATCCGCCCCTGTCCATCTGATCGATCGTGAGGTTGCCCCAAACCACGGGATCCGCGTTCTTCACCCTGACCGAGGGGCCGAGGTCCTCCTTGCTGAAACTTCCTCGGGGATCCTTGTAGTATGCTTCAAGTGAATAGAAACCCAGTGCTGCGTCCCAGGGGGGAACGAAATGGTACTCCGCTTCCATCGAGGTCGTGTTATCGGAGGACCAGTTGAGGACCGGGGTGTATTCCCTTCCGTACGGCCCGATCAGTTCGAAGCCGAGCAGGTCAAGCGAAACGTCCCCGTCAAGGTCCTCGATCGTGATCATTATCTTCAGAGGTTCCGTCCTGATCACTGTGGTCTCCGGGAGTGACACCTCGAGGACCGGCACATGGTTCACCTCGAGTTCGGCCTCGATCTCATTGTTCTTCTCGTCGTACTCCCAGACCTCGTCCTCGGGATCGAGTACCACAGTGAATGTATGTCTCCCGATGATCGGGTGGTCCCTCGAGGAAAGGTTGATCTCCACCTTGCCGCCGACGGGAAGGTCTACGAGTTCCTGATGGAACCTTGCATCCCCTTCCATGTAGAAGACCACCGTTCCCTGTTCAACGGACCTGTTCCCCTTGTTGTGGAGAACGACTGTTATGCCGGGTGTACCATCCTCGTCGACCCAGGTCCTTATGGGATCCTCGTCCAGAGCAGGACCCATGTCCGCTCTCTCGTTTATGAAAGGTGTGCACTTGGGGTCGCCTATCACGGTTCCCATCCAAGACACGAAAGGGGAACCCATCCAGAAGGATTCCGCGAGGCTGTATCCGATGTAGTAAGCGGGGATCAATATGTGGGCCCTGGAAACGGCGCTTATGAAGGGTTCCCAGGTATAGCCCTTTATACCTGTCACCCCGTCCCTGATGATATCCGCGACCAGGGATTGGCCGTACCACGTACCGTATGTCATCGACCGGCCTCCGGTCGAAACAATGGTCTCAGCGATGGAGCCGTTCAGCCATTGATTATGCGGCCGGACCACCCTCAGGTTAAGATTGTCGAAGTATGCGGCACCTTCCCCCAGGAGTTCAAGTATGAGCCTGAGGGTGGTGACATCGGTATGGTTCTCGATGGGGTCCTGGTAGGCATCGAAACCCCTGGAACCGGTCCGGTTGGCAAGGGTATGGGTCCAAACGATGTTCATTGATCGGTCGTACCCCTCGAGAAGTATCCGCGATCCGGGAGAGGTCACATCGCTTATGCTCATCCTGCCATCGAGTATGAACCTGTGGTCGGGGTATCTGACATTGATATCCTGATAGGCCCGAAGAACACCGGAACCGTTGCGTTCGAGCTTGAGTGACCAGTCCCCCGAATGGTCCCTCTCGGTGGTTCTCGAGGCGATGCCTCCGACCTCCTCGTAGGTCCAGCCGTTCGCCGATGTTCCGGTGCCGTACTCGAAGCCGCCGTTGGTCATCTGGCCCTCGCTCCAGTCGCCGTCGTTGGACCCCCATGAATAATATGCCATGGTGTCGGTCCATTCGCTGTAGAAATCCCTTGTTGCTTCGAGATAGGAGGTGTGGTTGTTCGTTATCAACCAGGCGTGGGCGTCCTCCATCCACTGGTTCCCCTGGCGATAACCACCGGATCCGTTCTTGGAAGGATCCATATCCAGGAGTGCCCTTCCCCTCACGTTGAAGGAGCTCTCAGCTCTGTCCACCAGGGACTTTGCCTCTTCCTTCGTGTAGCCCGTCAGTCTTGTTACGAGCCTTATCCCGTATTCCTCCCTGGAGAACGGGGCTCCGGCTCCGGCATAGGGATTTTCCTCGGGCCAAAGTCCATGGACCCTGTATTCCAGGGAGCTGTCGAGGAGCATCAGCTCGGAATCCACCGAAGCGGATTCGTAGTACTCCTGATAGTTCATATTGTACTGGCCGGAGGTGACCTTCAGAGGGACACCTTTCGTCGTGACGAAGTAGTTTATACTGTCAGTGAGGCCCCTATCCGACAGGTTCTCCTTGACCTGTCTCGCCAGCTCGTCATATTCGGATTCGGTTATGATCTCCTTTTCCGGGACCGAGATGTTTATGATATTGATCTCCGGAATACCCCTTCTCATCGCGAAGTAGGTGCCGATATCCTTCGATGTCTCGGAGTTGTCATTGACAATGAGGGCCACGTCCTCGTAGGTTATCAGTCCGCCGTACAAACCCCCGGTGACATTGGAGGAGAGCGACCGGACCGGTCCTTCGTCGGGTGCCGGCGGATAATTGGTATCCGATCCTGACGATCCATGCATGATGAAAAGGGAGGGGGCGATCAGGGTGATCATCAGTAGCAGGGTGACAGGACGAGTGTTCATCTGGCGGCCTCCGGATAGGTCTGATACCATTCATACAACTAAAATATAATCGTAACGGTTGAAACTGTACGGATTGCTACCTTTTCTCGACCTCCCGCATGATGTTCTTGATCTCCAGAAGGAATTCCGAGAGCTGCATTCCCTCTTCCCAGGTCATCACGTAATTGCCGCCTCTGGTTGGCTGCATGGGAGGTATCTTCGAGTTGAGGACCCTGGAGAAATACCTGAGCCCCTCGACCTGAAGGGTGAAGATCCGCCATGGATCCCCCCTGACACCCTTGAACCTGTAGGCATAGACCGGGAAGGTGTTGGACCTCCTGCAGTCGAGGAGGAACTGATCGAGCTGCTCTTTAAGACGTGGCTGGCTGAGATATATCTTGGGATGTATCGAGGATTTCACCTCGATGGGGAATGAGAGCTCTCCTCTTAGTGCCACAAGATCGACCCCGAACGATCCGGCCCCCCTTATCACCATGAACGGATATCTCTCCATGACGCTGTACCCGAGGCATTCTAACCCCGAGCATGTCTTCTTCATCTTGACAAGCGCCTGAAGGTCCCCCTCGAGGAGCTTCTTTAGCTCCCTCTCGTAATCTACTCCCATCCGAACGAGAATCCGGATGTCGGGTATATAAAACACACAGCCGGGAGTTGACCGAACCTAAACCTTCTCCAACCACGTAGGGTTCTTTATCTTCATCTCCTTGAGGCCTATCATCTGGCGGATGAGCTTCCCGGCCAGGGCCGGCGTGGCGTATCTCTCCACCTCCGGAGACACCTCCACCACATCCATTGCGAGTATGTTGTGATAGAGCTCCTCCATGATCCTCAGGACATCCCACGAGGTCATGCCCCATGGTTCGGGAGTCCCCGTTCCGGGAGCATAGGCAGGATCGATTCCGTCGATGTCGACGGAGAGGTATATGGGTCTGTCACGGATCGAATACCCGCTGTCCCAATCATCGATGATATCTGTTATGTTCATGGTCTGGACCTGTCGTGATGTCACGTACCGGAGACCGAGCTTCTCCGCATCCCTGACCTCCTTTGCACATCCCGACCTGACGCCGATCACGAAGATTGAATCCTCTCCCCATCGATCGAACAGACGTCTGGTGACGCAGGCATGGGAATGGGGGTTGTCAAGATAGTCGTCCCTGAAATCCAGATGAGCATCGAGGATGATGACCATCCCGCCTTTCTTCTGGAACCTTTCCATGAACGCGTTCACGGATGCCTCCGATATGGAATGCTCTCCACCCATCATCAGGGGTATCTTCCCCTCGGCCAGCAGTAGAGAGAATATGTTGTGCACATCGACCAGCATCTTCTGCTGACCCGACTCGGAGTTATCGACGACGAGGTCTCCGATGTCCGTGATGGGGACGTCCTCGAGCTCCACATCGAGGTCCATGAGATAGGTCTCGAAGTTGTATGTCTCGGTCCTTATATGTCCGGGAGCCTTGGCGGCACCGGACCTGTGGGATACCGTCGCATCGAAGGGTACGCCCAGGATGGCATATCTGGAACTCTTGAAATCGGAATGGGCATCCGCGAAAAGAGGATCGACCTCCGTCAGGTCAACGCCGTTCGACCTCATCTTCACCCCTTCAGACCCGGGTGATCTGTCTGCGGCCCATGGCATCCTGATAGGAGACCTCCTGACCGGCCTCTATCTTGTCCCGGAACTCCTCGGGGATCTCGATGTTGAACATCTCGTAGGTCTCCATGTCCATCAGCTGGGCTTCGGTGCCCTGGATGGAGACGACCTGGGCCGTTCTCTTCTCGATCATGGGGACCTGGACCTTGTGGGTCACTGGTGAGACCATCGATTTCTTCGCTCCCGAGAATATCCCGATGGCAACGATCCTGGCTTTTGCCTCACCGTGCTTCCCCGGCTTAGACGTGGTCAATTCTATGATCTTGCACGGCTCATCATCGATGACGATGTAGCGGTTGACCTTGAGTTCCCTCACCTGCTGCATGGTCCAGGACATATTTACACCCCAGTGACTTCCAGGTGGATAAATGGAATAGCCTTATAAATATTTTCAAAGCCATGAGAAAGGAAAAATAAAAAAGGGGTCCGGTATAAAACCGGACCTTCATGAGAGGCTGAAGATAATGCTCACGACGATCGAGATCACTATCCAGACCACTTCTATGACAAAGTAGGCGGCCCCCAATCCGATGGATATGAAACCCTTCTTCTTGTCCCCTTCCTTGTCCATGACAAGCTTTGCTATTCCCAATCCGATGGCCGCGATCGCAGCCAGAAAACCCAGTGCGGATATGGGCCAGAAGAAACATGTGAAACACCCTACTGCCGGAAAAATCCAGGAAAGTACGGATAGAGCTATTGAGATCAACAGTATGGCCACAGCGGCTATCCCGCAGATCATCCCGATCTTGACCAGCGTGTCGGCCTGCTTGGTTTTTCCTTCATCGGACTTGCTCTTCTTCTTGGACTTGGACTTCTTCTTTGGTTCTTCCTCCTCTTCATCCTCGTCCTCATCCTCGTCCTCTTCATCATCTTCGTCGAAATCCTCCTCCGCGTCCTCCTCATCTTCGTCCTCGTCCTCCTCATCCTCCTCCACTTCGGGTTCTTCGTCCTTCTCCTCATCGTCCTCCTCGTCATCGAACTCGATCTTATCCTTATTCTTCGATCCCTTCTTATCCTTCTTCGGCAAGCGAACACCCCCACAAGTGCAAAATTACAACATTATGAAGTGATTTTTTGCTTATTTAACTTACCATTCCATTATTAAGGGCCGCTTCTGAGACGTGAAGTCAGCCATTCAATCGAGAACGCCCGTATTCCACATGATACCGAATATGATCCATCCGACCCAGATGACAACCTGGGCGATAGAAAGGATCAGTGCGATTATGGCCGTGGCCTTTCGCTGACCCGGCCCAAGATACAATGATACAATGGAGAGGATTATACCGATGATGATCAGGATAAGGCACAATGGAAGCACAATCGCAAGGCAGACGAGCGATGCCACCTCATGGAACGTGAAGGGTATGTATATGGCCCACAGAACGAACGCCACCACTGAGATTATCAGGGCTATCAAAGCCGGTATCCCGCCCCTCTCCTTTCTCTTCCCCTTCTTCTTGGATCCCTTCATGGCCTTCGTATTCTTGGTCGGCATGGACACCAGCTCCCCTAAACACCATTGTGCATCAATAATGGTCGGGCTCGATTTTATATTTTTACCATGGAAGGACCTAAGCAAAGGAGGCCAATATGAAGAACACGAGAAGAACGTACAATCCCATCATTACCCAGTACAGGACAGAGAAGATGATGGCGAAGATCGCCTTGGAGCGGTTCAGCCCTGCCCCGAGGGCCAGTCCTATGACGGCGAGAAGGATCCCGGCGATCGAAAAAAGCGAGCCCGCCATCCCTGCAAGACAACCGGCGAAAGCGACGAATACTATGTTCAGCACCGCCGAATCGAGCAGAAAACCTCCGATGAACAATATCCCAAGCACCGATGATATAACTCCGAAGATGAAACCGAGCTTCGCAACTGTTGCGCCCCTCGCTCCCGGGACAGGACGAACCTCTCTCTTGTAATCGATGCTTCCCGTCCTGACACTGCTCCAGCCTTCGTATGACCATTCAAGATCGGGAGTTGCATTTTCTTTGATACGCCTCCTCCCGGGAGGCCTGACCGGAGGTTCTCTACGACTGGGCCTGCCATCGAGGTCGCCTCCGGTGACGCCTAGATCGGGTTCCCTGACCGTTCGATACGGGGGAGGAAATCGGGAGTTATCCTCTCGTCGACGGGGCCCCCTTCTCATCCGACTTCCACCTCAAGGGTGTCCCGGATCAGACCCCGGTTATGACCTCTTGCTCGGCGGGGACCTCGAGATCCTTCGCCTTGGTCCTCCCCCATTCCTCGATCACGACAGAGAGCCTCTTCACCCCTTCTACGATCTTATCGTCACCGGGATGGGTGAAGTTGAGCCTCATGCAGTTGGTCCCCGATCCGTCAGCGAAGAATGCGCTTCCGATAACGTATGCGACGTTCTGTTCGATGGCGTCATTGAACATCTCCGTGGTGTTGATGTTGTCGTTGAGGGTCGCCCAGAGGAACATTCCGCCCTCGGGAACTGGCCACCGGATATATTCCTTCGGCATGTACTCGTCCATTGACTTTGCCATGATCCTCTGCTTCTTCCCGTAGAGGGATATTATGGTGTTCAGATGCTGGTCTATGTATCCTCTCTTGAGATATTCCTTTGCCACGTACTGCGTGAAAGGCGGTGTGCAAAGATCGACAGCCTGTTTGGCGATGACCATCTTGTCTATAACCGATTTCGGTCCGAAGGTCCATGCTATCCTGAAACCCGGAACGAGGGTCTTCGAGAAAGTGCCGAGATAGATCACGCGGTCTCCGTCATCCAGTGATTTCAGAGGCGGGAGGGCATCGCCGGTATATCTCAGCTCGCCGTAGGGGTCGTCCTCGACCACGACGAGATCGAACTCGTGGGCCAGGTCTATTATCTTCTTCCTTCTGGAATGGGACATGCAGACACCGGCTGGATTGTGGAAGGTCGGGACGGTATAGAGGAACTTGACGAATATATTGTGCTTGATGGCGTTCTTCAGATACTCTTCCAGCTTGTCGACCTGGATGCCGTTATCGTCCAGAGGTATCGATATTATCTGCGGATCATACACATTGAAAGCGTTGAGGGCACCGAGATAGGTGGGAGCCTCCATGATGATCGTGGACTGAGAACCTATGAAGAGCCTGCCCAGAAGGTCCAGCCCCTGCTGGGATCCGGTCGTGATTAGAACGTTCTCCGCATCGCCATCGATGTTCCATATCTTCTTCAATCTCAGGGAGATCTGCTCCCTCAGTTCGGGTACGCCCTCGGTCGATCCGTACTGCAGGGCCTTCGTGGATTCCTGTTTCAGCAGGTCACAGACTATATTCTCCACCTTTTCAACAGGGAAGGCCAGCGGGTTGGGGAGTCCACCGGCAAAAGATATTATATCCGGTTTCTGGGTCAATTTCAGAAGTTCTCGGATCACTGACGCTTTCATCTTGTTGGCCCTCGCGCTGAAGAGATTCTCGTATCGTGGGACGGTCATGTTCTAACCTCCTTTCAATTCCCTTTCCGGGGGTTCTTCAATATGGGATATGTGGGGATATACCATTAATATATCGGTCAAGGAGGGGGTTTTGACTCCCGTTACAACCCCCATTTCACACTTCCACGTTCCATATCGGATCCCCGACATAATGCATTGTCTTGACAGCTTTTCCGGAATCCGTGGGGCCCATCTCGATACCTGGGATCAACGCCCTGCCAACGCAGAGAGGCCTCAGGTTCCTCTCGTCCCTGATCCAAACGATATCACCGACCTCTATACCTGGATCCGCTTCCATTATCCCTGGGGCCATCACATCCGCACCATTGGCGAGGAACCTGACCGCTCCCATGTCCACCGTTATCCATTTCCTCGAAGGTTTCATTTCGAGTATTCCCCTCAGCGTAAGGAGGAAACCTCCCTCCTCCTCCATCCCTATGACCACTCCGTTGAGGATGTACGACCGTTTTCCGTCCACGGTGCAAGATTCGAGCTCGATATCCTGAACATCGGCTACTCCCCATTCCTCACTGATCCATGCCAGGACCTTTCTGGTTTCCTTGGTTCTCAGTCGCGACCTGTGCTTGATGGTCAGCTCCTTCATGATGCTACATGGGGCACCGTTGATTTTATCATTTCGCGAAGGCCCAGATTATATACACGGTTAGCGTTCATGCGGCATGGACCCCTTCGATTACCTGGAGACAAGGGGGCACTTCAATATCAATCCTGGCCTCGAGAGGATGGAAAGATTGATGAGGAGCTTCGGATCCCCCCAGCTTTCCATCCCGGCAGTCCATATCGGCGGTACAAACGGCAAGGGATCGACCGCGGCCATCGTGGAGGCGATCATGCGGGAGTTCCCGATCAGGACTGGGGTCTACACGAGCCCTCATCTGCTCGACATCACGGAACGGCTCCGAATCGACGGATCTGATGTGGACAGGGACACGCTGGGCAGGGCGATGTCCAGGGTTCTTGAGGTCGACACGGGGGAAGAGCTGACCTACTTCGAGCTTGTCACGGGGGCGTCGATGCTGGTCATGGAGGAGATGGGCATAGACCTGAACGTTTGCGAGGTCGGCATGGGGGGCAGATGGGACGCTACAAACGTTATCGAGCCGCAGGCGATAGCGATAACCAGCATCTCCATGGACCATATGGAGCATCTCGGTGATGATCCGGTCTCCATCACACTCGAGAAATGCGGGATTATAAAACCGTCCACCCCCGTTGTCGTGGGAGAGGTCTGTTCACTTCTCGATGAGAGGGAGAGGTGTCTAAGGACCATACTTGATCAGTGCACCCACAACGGTTGTCCGGTGATCCTCATGTCCAGCAGGAAGGGCGTCGAGAGAAAGAAGGAGCTCCTGTCATCCTACAATATACCGGACTGGCGAATAGCCTCGGTGGAGTGTTTATCGACCCTGAAAGGTACAACGGCCTCCTTCAGGGTCCACGGACCGGATAACGATAGGATCAGGGAACCCAAGTTCGACCTCGTAGACAGGGTCCTCCAGGGTCAGTTCACGATACCCCTCCTGGGATTGCATCAGGCCTACAACATCGGGATCGGGGTATCCCTATCCCTTCTGTCACTGCCCTTCGCACTCTCCCATTCCAAACTCCAGAAAGGCGACACCAGCGCCCTTTCCAATCTGATCTCAGGATGTACAGAGGAGATGACCAGTATTTATACCTGCTCAGGTCTGAGGGACATGATGAACCGGGGATTGAAAGGGATTCACCTCAAGGGAAGGATGGAAAGGATCGTCAGGAACGGCAGGGAGTTCTACATGGACGGGGGCCACAACATTGAAGCCGCGAGGTCGGTGGCATCGACGCTGGGCAGGCTGCATCCGGACAGAAAGTGCGTTCTTCTGCTCGCCATGATGGGGGACAAGGAGGTATCGGAATTCCTTGGGAATCTTGACCTCGACATCGATTCCGTCATCCTCACGACCCTTCCCTACGACAGGTCCATGTCCACCAGGGAACTCCTTCAGGGCGTCGTCAGGTCCGGGATCGGATGTGTCGACATCCATATCAGGCAGGATATCCGTGAGGCGGTCGCTCTGTGGGAGGGCATGATAACCGAGGAGGATATCGGTCTAGCGACCGGATCATTTTACCTCTACCCACACATAATCAGCGATGCGGGTGGTCAGAATGTGTAGTCCAGCCAGTGGCGGCCTTTCTGCACCATCGTGAGACCTTTCATCAATATCGGATACAGCTCCGGCCTCGAGAAGGCCTTCATGACCGCCGTCTTTCGGTTGATGGTCTGGATGTCTCTTCCTCCTGCAAGCGAAGTGATCCCGTCAAGCGTCCCATCGTCAAGGCCGGCAAGGAAATCCCTTCTCTTTATGTTCATGACGGAGAAGGCGTCATGGGACCTGAGCTTTTGATCCATTTCCTTCAATGCGTCTCTGTCACCCGACAGGTATTCCACCATCGCCTTCGATGTTTCCCTTCCGGATAGCATGGCACAGTAGATCCCTCCCTTCGATACCGGATGACTGAAACCCCCGCAATCCCCGGCCGCGGCGACAGCATCGCCCGTGAACTTCTCCACTGGTCCTCCGTCGGGGACTATGCCTCCATGCCACGACCTGATCTCGCTTTCCCTGATCCCGAGCCTGTCCCTGAACCAGGCGAACCATCTTCTGAGGTCGCCTCTGGCGGCTATCCCGATGTTGATCTCATTTCCCCTTGGAAAGTACCATCCGTATCCCCCGCCCAGCTCCTCCTTCACGTAGAAGTCCATCTTGGTGGATCTGTCCTTCCGGGATATCTTCGCACCCACGCCCCTCATCAGCTCGATGTTCCTAGAGAGACCGAAAACGGGATTGAGATGAGACATGGGACCGGTGGCAAGTATGACACCCCGGGAAGAGTAGGACCCTCTGTCGGTCCTGATCTGCCACAGCTCGTCCTCCCTTGCCCCATTGATCACGTTGGTATCTAACTTGAGGACCGCACCCTCGTTCACTGCGATCCTTCCGAGCTCCTGGTCGAAAAGTCTTCTGTCGATGCCGAATCCTCTTGTCCTCGAGCCGATATGCTCTCCTGAGGGTGAGAACAGTCTGTAGCCATCAATGGGATGAATGATCCAATCGCCCTCGCCGATGCCGGAATAGGCTAATGTCCTGTCGGAAATTCCCTCACCGCATTGTACGGGAGCTCCTATCTCCGGTTTCGCCTCGAGAAGGACAGTGGACATTCCGCTGCGAGCGGAGATCCCTGCGGCCGAGGAGCCTGCGGGACCCCCACCTATCACTGCGATATCGAATGTCCGCGATCCGGGTGCCAACTCGCTCCCTCCAGGGTTTGAACTGGGGCTAGACTCACAAAATGGGATAAAAGATTATCCTAGCTCATTCGTCGAAAATGTCCTTGATGTATTCCCTGCCCCTTTTCTCCATCAGGGGTTTGTAATCTTCACTGATATAATAGCATTTCATCTGAAGCGAGAAGATGCTCGAGTCAGACTTTATCATGCGGTTCATCCCAGACCACCGAATCAATAAATTGGACTGAGCGCTTATAAACATTTCTCCACCCTGCGCAGAAAAACGGTTCAAACGGTCATATTCCGGGCAGTTTCTGCCGCATCCGAAGGGCCAGGAGACGGTCGTGTCGACCCCTTCATAGGAAAGGTTTTAACAGAAAATCACGATACAGCCGGAGATTTCTCCACAAGGCAGGGATAAAATGAGACAGGCAGTTATCGTATCGGCAGTCAGGACGGCCCAGGGCAAGTTTGCAGGAGCCCTGAAGGACTTCACCGCCACCCAGCTCGGCAGCATCGTGATAAAGGAGGCGATCGCAAAGGCCGGCATAGATCCGGGTGACGTGGACGAGGTCATCATGGGGAATGTTGTATCCGCAGGCCAGGGGCAGAACGTCGCCCGCCAGGCATCGATCGGGGCCGGAGTGCCCGTCGAGGTCGGGGCCTTCCACGTTGACAAGGTTTGCGGTTCTTCCCTGAAAGCCGTCATCCTGGCTGCACAGGCCATCAAGTGCGGGGACGCCGATATCATCGTGGCAGGGGGCATGGAGAGCATGTCCAACTGTCCTTATCTGCTCGACAAGGCGAGGTTCGGATACAGGCTGTTCGACGGGAAGATAATAGACTCGATGGTCAAGGACGGACTTTGGGATGTCTACAACGATTTCCACATGGGCAACACCGGGGAGGTCATCGCGGAGAAATGCGAGCTGAACCGGGAGGAGATCGATGAATTCGCCGCATGGAGCCACGAGAAGGCCGCCAGGGCCACCAAGGAAGGCATGTTCAAGGATGAGATCGTGCCGATTGAGATACCCCAGAAGAGGGCGGATCCGATAATGTTCGACAAGGACGAAGGGATCAGATACGATGCCTCCATTGAGGGTATGGCAAAGCTCAAACCTTTCTTCAAGGAGGGAGGGGTTGTCACCGCAGGCAACGCGTCGCAGTTGACGGATGGGGCGTCCGCCGTGGTCGTGATGGAGGAGGAGAAGGCAAGAGAGCTCGGACTCGAGGTTTTGGGCAGGATCGTAGATTACAACACCGTAGGAGTCGAGCCAGCCCTGGTCATGTACGCTGTTGTGCCGGGGGTCAGGCAGCTCTTAGAGAAAACGAAGATGACCATCGATGATATCGATATCGTGGAGCACAACGAAGCGTTCTCCTCGGCCTCGGTGGGTCTGATGAAGGAGCTAAATATTCCCAGAGAGAAGTTCAACGTCAACGGAGGAGCGGTGGCTCTGGGTCATCCAATAGGTTCAAGTGGGAGCAGGATATTGGTGACCCTGCTCCATGCCATGAAGAGACATGGTAAACACAGGGGACTCGCGACCATATGTCTCGGAGGCGGGAATGCCGTAAGCATGATAGTCGAGAGAGATTGAAAGGTGAGGCAGATGGAAGTCAGGAAGATAGGAGTGATCGGTGCGGGTCAGATGGGACATGGAATTGCACTGGTCTCGGCTCAAGCCGGATTCGATGTGATATTGAACGATATCAAGGACGAGTTCGTCCAGGGAGGACTTGCCAAGATAGACAAGTTCCTTTCCAAAAGCGTTGCAAAGGGTAAGATGGAAGAGGTCGAGAAGGAGGCCATCAAGGGCCGGATTAGAGGTGCTGTCGACCTCAAGGAACTTGAGGATGCGGACCTCGTGATAGAGGCCATAGTCGAGAACCTGGATATCAAGAAGAAGCTGTTCTCGGACCTCGATGCAATCTGCAAACCGGAAGCCATCCTGGCTTCCAACACATCGACCATACCGATAACGGACCTCGCCTCGGCAACCGGCAGACCGGAGAAGTTCATCGGGATGCATTTCATGAACCCGGTACCGATAATGAAGCTCGTGGAGGTCATAAGAGGGCTGAGAACCGATGATGACACGACCAGGGTGATATTCGAGCTTTCCGAGAAGATGGGGAAGGTCCCCATCGAGGTCAACGACAGCCCCGGTTTCGTTTCGAACAGGGTCCTGCTTCCGATGATAAATGAGGCTGTCTGCTGTCTATACGAGGGAGTGGGGACCCCCGAAGCCATCGACGGAGTGATGAAGCTGGGGATGAACCATCCGATGGGGCCCCTTGCTCTGGCGGACCTCATAGGACTCGATGTTTGCCTGAGCATAATGAACGTCCTCCACGATGGTTTCAATGACTCCAAGTACAGACCGTGCCCCCTCTTGAAGAAGATGGTGCAGGCGGGATATCTGGGGAGGAAGACGGGAAGGGGTTTCTACGATTATTCACAGGGGTGAAAAGATGGAATACGAGAATCTCATCTTGGAGAAGGACGGGCCCATTGCGGTCCTGAAGATCAACAGACCCGAGGCCCTCAATGCGCTGAACGAGCAGACACTGCGGGATCTCATGCATGCGGTGACGGAGCTCGAGACCGACAGGGATATCAGCGTGGTGATCCTGACCGGAGAAGGAAAAGCGTTCATTGCCGGTGCGGACATCAAGCACATGGTCAAGCTGACCCCCCTCCAGGCAAAGGTCTTTGCGGAGTACGGACACAATCTGCTCAACAAGATCGAGGCATCGAGACTGCCCTTCATTGCAGCCGTGAACGGCTATGCCCTGGGAGGCGGCTGCGAGGTCATGATGGCCTGCGATATCGCGATAGCCTCCACGAAGGCGAAGATCGGACAGCCCGAGATTAATCTCGGGATCAGCCCGGGATTCGGCGGAACACAGAGACTGACACGCCATATCGGAAGGATGAGGGCAAAGGAGCTGCTTCTAACGGGGGACAACATATCCGCCCAGGAGGCCCACGAACTCGGGCTCGTTAACAAGGTGGTGGAACCTGAAGCACTGATGGTTACCGCCATGGAGCTTGCTGGGAAGATCGCCTCCAAATCGGATGTCCAGATCTCCTTCATCAAGGCGCTTGTCAACAAGGGTGCGGATATCGATCTCGCAACCGCGAACTACCTCGAGATCTCCTATTTCTCATCCTCCTTTTCCACCCATGACCAGAAGGAAGGGATGAACGCTTTCATCGAAAAGAGGAGACCTGAGTTCAAAGACGAGTAGGACATTACAAATTTCGGGATGAGTTGGTTGCGGATCCCGGCTCTTTCCAGGGCCGGAACAGGATTATGCCAGATCCCTCACGACGCTCACCTGAGGTCTCGGTACATCAAGGTATCACTTGTATGAGCCCAAGAGGCTGTCCTTTGGGCAAAATGTATTTACCTTCATATGTCGATTGACAGAGGGTGATCTTATGGTCGCATATTGCAACAACTGTCAGCGTTATGTGAACCAGACCTGCGAAAGATGCGGTGCCACATACGGTGTCGACAAGTGCGATTGGTACGCTTGCGGGGGCAGGATGATCTGTCCGAATTGCGGCGGAAGCAACCTGTCGGCAAAGAAGAAGTTCACGGCGGACCCGTACGACTTCTCGAAGCAGAAGGACCGGGTCTATTCAACACCGGGAAAGCAGACCGATCTCGAGAAGAAGTACTTCGCGGAGCAGAAGGCCAAAGAGGAACTCGAAAGTAAGAAAGGGGGAGCCCCGGTAAGGTCCGAACGCCACTGTGCATTGTGCGGATATGATCTAAGTGAGACATGGAAGTTCTGCCCGGAATGCGGTGTCTCCC
>JBLIRL010000130.1:0-8547 GCA_049472275.1 Thermoplasmatota archaeon
TGCAGCCCGCCGCCGTCTGAAACTCGGCAAGCTCGAATTGCTGCGGGAAGGCCCCTGCGGCGACGCCCTGCATGTCCGCAACAGTGATGGCCGGGCAGTTAGCCAGGGCCGCGAACATGAAACCCTTGGAACCATTGATCGCGATCCTCGATATCTCCCGTATCGTGTCCGTCGTTTGCTCTATGTTGGATTCCCTGATGTCATTCTCATCCGCGATGACGGATGAGCAGCAGGTAGAGCTCGTGTTCTCGATTATGGACGGGATCATCTTGATGGCGGCCGGTGTCGTTGCGGGTCCCACTGAAACGAAGTCGATTCCTTCCTTCCTTGCCCTGCCTTCGAGGTCGGATACGAAATCGGGGACCCCGAGCGGCATGCTCTCCAGAGGAAAGGTCTCCCATCTCTGAGTCGAGACCCTCAGGGTCTGGACCTCGGTACCCTCGGCCTCGTAAAGTTCCCTCAGTTCCTTCAGACATCCTGCCGCTTCCTCGACCTGATCGTCGAACCTTCCGAGGTCCAGCATCAGTCCTGCCGTAAGGGTCCGGATCTTCATCGTCCTCGATATGGACCCGTCCATCAAAAGGATTTCGTTGCCCGGGGATATCAGCCGTACACATAATGGCTGTGAACCGGGTGGAACCGGTAGTCGCTGACCGCGGTCCTGTGGATGGAGATCTCATGGAAAGCGTTCATGCTCGCTGTCATCGTCAGGGCGTTCAGGACCAGGAGGTCCTGGAGCGCAAGATGGATTGGAGCGTCCGTAACGAGGGAGCCCATGTGCATCTCCGCATCTTCCCCGGCCCCCTTGATCCCTGTTGACATCACGGAGGTGGTCATCAGGAGCTTCATACCGAGCGATATGTTCTCGACCGCCCCGAGCGACAGCCTGTTGAGGGAGATCGAGTGCGAGGCCATTCTCAGATTGTCCATGGACTCCTCGATGTCGAATGGAAGGACTGAGAGCATTGCGGCCGTGATCTCCATATCCTTCAGTCCAAGGCTCCGGAGTCTCGACATCGCCTCCCTGAATCTCTCCACAATGACCTCCACCGGCAGTCCGGAAACTGAGACAATGGCAGAAGCCATGGTCGTTCCCTCTCCGGAACTGCCGAGCGATCTCTCGCTCAGGATGCTCCTGAAGTTCGACAGGGCCCTGCTGTCCCTGGAGCAAGCCACTAGAGCGGCGGGTGAATACATGTCAGGACAGATGTCCGTTGCTATTACCTTGGTCATCCTCACAAGATAGTCGATATCCTCACCGCTAGAGAGGATAATTCCAACGGCCCTTATCTGGTCCTGGCTGACTGAATATCCCTTGAAGGACTCCCTGCAAAGCCTGTTGGCCATATCGGCCTTCTTTCTAAGGTCCTCCTTGTCCCTCGATGCGATCACAAGGGTTTCCGCAAGCACCATCTCGGTCGAATCCCTCAATCCGAAGGGGAGCTCGAGCCTGTCCATCGCCTCCTTGAAGAGGCCGGCTATCTCGTCCTTTCCGCCCTTCCTTCCCGAGAGTCCGACTGCCAGCATCCTCAGGTGGATCTCGTCTATCGAGGGATAGGATGGCGAGACTGTCTTTAGTATATCCCTCGCCATCCTGGACCTTGACTGGAAATGCTTCCTTGCGGCTTCGATCTCGGAAAGGAAGCTCTTCAACTCCTGCCGGGATATCCTCCTCCCCCTCTGCTCCATCGTGACAAGGGCTTCTTTGCCCTTGAAGGTCAAGATCGTCGGTTCTCCGTTGACGAGAGCATTGTACCTCGATTCCGTCGAGGTCTGGACAACATCGATGATCCGGCTTCGGAGTTCCCTTTCCTTCTCAACGATCGCCTCCTTCTCTCCTACGAGGTCCTTGTATCTGGCATTCTTTTTGAATATGCTCCTCGGAAGCGATTTCAATCCTGAACGGCCGATATTCTCGAGCTCCTTATCGATCTCTTTCTTCCTGTCCCCCAGGTACTTGAGCTCGCTCCTCATTCTGGCAAGCTGTGATTCTGATCCATTTGCCCTGGATTCCGCACCGGTCCTGGTGATGAGACCGAGTGCGGTCAACTCGCTAATATCGGATCTGTCCGTATCGATCTCCTTCATATCCCTGACGGAAGCGAGCAGCGTCACGGCCCTGTCACATCTCATATGTTAACCTCCAAGGTCGATAAGTTTCATTTCAACGTCATCCATTCCCAAACCGGGACTCAACCTGATGCCCAGCGAGGAGCCCCCATGGACGAGCTCCAGGAATGGATCGTCCGATAGTGTCATCTCGAACACAGCCGCTGTCCCGGCCCTTCTGGCAGGCCAGGACAACTCCCGGCCTCTCATGCGTTCCCTGCAACGTATCAAACGGTCGAGGCCGTACATGAACTCGTAATAGTTTCTGTGGAACTGGGTCCTCATGACTTTTGCCGCATCTCCTTCATCCAGCATCCGCGTCCAGTCCAGGCCCTCGATGTCCGCGAAGAACAGCGTACCATCGGGAGCGATGACAGAATCCTTGTCGAGCCACACATCATGATAATCGAGCATCCTGAAGGCTCCCCCGGACCTTTGCATGGTCCTTGCACCCAGCGTCAGGGCCGCTATGCCTGAGCGGATGAAGTTATCAAGAAGGTCGTCCAGGACTTCAACATCGGTCACACCGAAGGAGTCCAGCACTCCCTGGACATTGTCCCCGAGCGTCGAGGAGGATTGATAGTAGAGCCTGACATCGGAGGGGACAGCCCTGAACTCCTGATAGAACGGACCCGGATCATCGAGTCTGCGGTACCAGTGGTTCGACATCGCCCTTTCCATGATCTCCTCGGGAAGAGGCTCCGCCCTGAGCATGGGGCAGATATGGAACCCCTGGATAGACGAACCGTCTGCAAGATCGGTGATGGCGGCATCTTCCCAGCAGGCAGTGCCGCTCATCGCACCCCAGGGGTTCTCCCCGAACCACGACTCGCATGAGAAGGGATATGGTTCGAGAGATGTCGACTCCCACGGGGGATTCTCGTACATCGGCCGCCTCGCCCCCACTCCTTTGATACTGATGATATATTCCCTGTCCTTGATGACGGTCCTGTGGTCCGGAAGAAGGGCTCCCCTGTTCCCGTCCGGTATCACCTTCAACCCGGGTACACCATGACCGGCCAGATTCGCTGGAACAAGCACATTTCCGCTGCAAGGGACCTCGGATCCCTTCATGCTGTCGGGAACGATCGGCGATCCTCCCGCCGGCAGCGATACGAGCACCTCGGATGCCTTTCCCATTGCACAAGCCCTCGCGACCAGTCACATCACCTTCTGATTATATCCTTCTTGATCCTCTTGGTCCTCGCGGTCTCGACGTACATCTTCCCCACCGGCCTGAAACCGGCCACTGTGGCTATCCTGATGGAGGCAAGGTTCCAGTCGGCGATCTCGTCTATCACCGATTTGACCCCCATCTGGCGCATCGTCTCGAGCCTCGCGTTGAACAGCTCCTTGGCTATGCCCCTCCCGCGGTACTCCTTCGCGACCGAAAGCGTGTGAATCCTTCCGTTCTCCCCGCAGACCTCGGCGAAGGCAAAGCCGACTATCTTACCGTCCATCCTCGCGACGAAGGAGATGTCCCCCGAATGAAAGCTTGCCCTGATCCACCTCTTCGAGGGTGTCCTGTAGATCTTCTTTGCGAGCTTGGTGACCTCGGAGAGGTCCGATTCCTTCATGGGAGAGACGAGGTCGGTATCATAGGTGCATTTGGGGACCCCGTCCAGCCGGTATACCGTATGAGTCTCGAAGATGTTGTACACGTCCTTATGTGTGGACTGGACATTGGGATGATGCTTGTATCTGGTGAGAGGTGTGGGTTTGATGTACACGGTATGCTTGACCTCCGAGAAGAAATCCTTTGTTCCGATGTACCTCCTCATCATCTCAGTTAGCTCGGAGTTCCTGCAGAGCACGGTGCCGATCTTCGCTTCCCTGTTGTAGAGGGCGAAGCCCACGAGCCCGTGCTCCTTGCTTGTCGCGGCTGCGACCCTGTCACCGACCGAGATGGATTTCCTGGTCCAGTATTCGAGGAAGGGACCGAAATGTTCGGTCGCGTTATTGCGGAAGTGGGGAAAACCCCGCATCTTCCGTATCCTGTAGTAATCGATGGGGCTCATCGGACCCTTCGGAGAGCTCATCTGCATGACGTTCGTTATGGACGGCCTCCTGCTGGTCCACCTTACCCATCTGATGAACAGGTACGTCAGAGCTATCAGCGATAAGGATCCCAGAATTATCAGAGAATAGAGAGATATCAGAGGGAACCAGGCCATTTCCACGTCGTAGGAGGATTCGTAGACATCCAGCTTTATGCTGATCTTGAAGGAGGCTCTCTGTCCTTCCCAAGAACCGTGGTCCCACTCATCGTACCTCTCGGCGAAGAAGAATCCGGTCCTCTTCTCGAAATATAGCCTGTCTATGTAGTGATAATCGAAGATGCCGTAATCGTCGTTCCTGTGGGACCAGCCCTCGTTCTCGACCTCTATGACCTTTCTTGGGACCAAACGGCTCCAGAGCGTCTTGTCCGTGTTGGTGACGGTCCATGTGCTGTCGAGTATCTTCAGTTCGTCTCCTTCCCTCACCCCTGTCGGTATGCAGAACCAGACGTACATTTCGGTGGTCGGTATACCTCGATAGACCGGGTCGTCGAGGTCGAAGTGGTCCGATGTGTACGCCATGGTGGTCCTGTTGAAGGAGACCGTACCCTTCCTGTCCCCCCTCCGATCGGCCTCCTCGGTAGAGCTGTATTCCCACCACCAGGAGTACTTGACATCGGCTGAGTACCTGTCCCATCTGGTCACCCTGTAGGTGCCGCGACCGTTGGTATCCTCGTCGTAACCTGAGTAGGCACCCCTGCACTTGCTGATGTCCTGGCTGTACTTGTACTTGAAGTAGGTTCCGACACCCGGGGTGGTCTCCCCGCTTACCTGGTCCATCGGAGATATCAGCGGGACGGTCACGGAGATCGATAGAAGTGTCATGACCCAGAACAGGGCAAGTTTGTGGAATATCGATCTTCCTCTAGCAGAATCATGCCCGGTCATTTACCTCGCTCTCCCCTGGCATGAATGCGTTCATCGCATTTTATGACTTTCCTCGCCTGGCTGGCCCAGGGAGGTGTGGCCTTTATCAGGGGATGTCGGATCTCAGGACCGTGACCTCCGTACCGGGAACGATGTCGTTCTCTTCCGCCAGCCCCTGGTTCATCTCGATCACGTACCTGACGGGCTCCCCGCTTGGATATCGGGTCAGTTCCTCGTCGGATACGCCCGGCTCGGGGTCCGCCTGGGACACCCTCACGACCACGAACCACTCGTTCACGAATACCATGTCAAGGGGGATGAGGGTGTTCTTCATCCAGAAGGAGACCTCCCTCGGGGGCTCGTAGTAGAATATCATCCCCTCGTCATCCCCGAGGAGGGTCCTGTTCATGAGGCCCACGGCCCTCTCCTCCGGGGTGTCGGCGAGTTCGCAATCCAGCGATAGAACCGTATTTCCGTTTCTTGAGAACTCCACCACGTATTCTCCGGTCGATACGTCACCATCATCGCTTCCATCCAGGCATCCTGCGACCGTAGAGATCAGAAGGAGAATGAACACGATCGAGAGGTAACGCTTCATCATTTTCACCTCATATCGAGAACAGTATCATGGCAACCAGGGCGAACACTATGCCGATCCCCTGTTTTAAGGTCAGCGGCTCCTTCAGTACGAAATAAGAGAGGATTATGACGATAAGAGGGTAGAGGGCGGTCATGGTGACCACAACGGATGCCTTTCCCTTGGAGAGGGCGAGAAGGAAGAAAAGCGATCCCAGCGCACCGGCGGTGCCTGCTATAAGGGCAAATGAGAAACCCCTTCCGGTGAACTGTGGTTTGAATCCGATAACGGCGAGCACGATGAGCGCTATGGCCGCTGTCCCGATGGTCTCGTAGACGAGAATGCTTCTCGGCTCGACACCGCTGTCCGTTGCAAGTTTCGGGAAGAAACCCCACAGTCCGTACAGCAAAAGGGATAAAACGGCGAATATCAACCAGGGCTCCACTTTCCTCACCACGGAAAGTGTAATGAACATCCCAAATAAAAAAAGGATTGATTCAGCAGGAGAACTGCTTGATCTCCCTTGCCATGTTCCTTGCCATCTCATCCAGCTTTTCCAGGTCTTCCCTGGTTGGCGTCCCCATGGCTTCGACCACCGGCTCGACGAACTTGCACACGGATGACCTTCCGAACTCCTCGAGTTCCTTGACACCCCCGCCTCCCCATCCGCAGGAGCCGAAGACGCCTATGACGTGGTTCTTTATCCTGGACTTGGTGAGGAAGTAGACGAACTGATCGACCGGGGGAAAGATCCCGGTATTGTATGTGGGGGTCCCGATGATTAGACCCCTGTACCTCCAGGCGTCGTTCACGAGGTATGAAAGATGTGATTTGGAAGCATCGTGGACGCGGATCTTCTCTATCCCTTCCTCGGAAAGAACCCTTGCCACCCTTTCCGCCATCTTCTTCGTGTTGCCGTACATCGATCCGTAGATGACGACCGCGCCCTCAATGGTCTCCATGGATGAGAGCCTGTCGTAATAATCGAGGATGTAACCTGGATTGGACCTCCAGACGGGTCCGTGGGTGGCCGCTATCATCCTAATATCCAGGGATGAGAGCTTCGTCAGGGCGGACTGGACCATCGGAGAATACTTCGCAACGATGTTTGTGTAATACCGGGAGATCTCCTCCTCGTAGAACTCGATGTTCAGTTCATCGTCGAATATTCCACCGTCGAGCGACCCGAACCCTCCGAACGCATCACCGGAGAAGAGTATCCGGTCCTTGGTATCGTATGTCATCATTGTCTCGGGCCAGTGCACCATGGGGGTAAGGTAGAACCTCAGTTTCCTCGAGCCGAGATCTAGCTCTTCCTTGTCCTTGACTATCAGAATATTATCGGTTATCTCGTAGAAGTTCTCGAGGAATTTCGCGGTTTTTACGTTTCCCACGAGCTTGACATCCGGGAAGGCGTTGATTATTGCCTTTATAGACCCTGAATGGTCTGGCTCCATGTGGTTGATCACGAGATAATCGACCTTCCTCTCCTTACCCAGAAGCTTCTTCAATTTATCAAGATAGGGCGAGGTGACGGTGAACTTCACCGTATCTATGAGCGCCACCTTCTCATCAATGAGCACATACGCGTTGTACGAAACCCCGCAGGGCAGCGGCCACAGGGATTCGAACAGGTGGGTCTCACGGTCATTTATTCCGATCCAGTAGACGTTATCCGTGATCTCTATGGGTTGGTCCATGAGCGTCGCTCCTTCTGAACTGGGAGAAAATCTAGATATTTAAGGATTACACATGGATAGTGCACATTCGAAATCCCCGGAAAGAAGAAACCCTTAAGAACGAGAAGAATATAAGGCGGCCACCAGGAGGTCGAACGAATGATCCCTACCGAAGACAGGTGCACATCGTGCGGAACCCCTCTGCAGGCCGAGAAGTCCGTCAAGTTCAACTGCCCGAAGTGCAACGAACAGACCATTGTGAGATGCGGCCAGTGCAGGGACCAATCGGCCGCATATACTTGCCCGGGATGCGGTTTCCAGGGCCCCTGAGGAGTGATGCTGATGGGTGAGGTCTTGATCAGGTACAAGGTCATGCCGGTGGGTCCGGACGTTGATCTCGAGGAGATAGCCAGCAAGTTCGAGACATACGTTCCCGACCACGGTCGTGTTTCCAGATACGAGATAAAACCGGCGTTCTTCGGTCTCAAGATGCTCGAGTGGGCGGTCGTTCTGGACGACAAGAAGGGAGGCGGCGAGGAGCTCGAGCAGAAATTGAACGAAACCGAGGGTGTCCAGTCAGTGGAGATCCTCGAGATGGGTCTGCTTTGAGCATGCCGCTCGAAGGTTCGGTACCGATCCAACCCTCGGAGGACACCGATAGGGTCATCCGATGTGTTCTCAACATATTCCCGGGATCGGACACTGAGGTCCTCGGGGACAGGATTAACTTCACAACTGATGACCTGGTCCGCTTCATCGAGATCCTGGGGGAGCAGAAGATCCGCGACACTGCGGTCATGGTACTGGACCGCGGGCTCCGTGATGATTCCACAAGGTTCCATCTCAACAAGCAGGCAGCCTTCATGGGAAAGGTAAACTTCACCGACGGAGATTCAAATCTTGGCGACATCGATGTCACGATAATTGAAGGGGCCATGGCTCTCATCGAGAACATCAGACCTGACCTGGAATAGGACAACTTGGTTCAATACCTCTTATATATGGCGCTCCCCAATTACATTGAAGATGGCGGACAACAGGATCCCGTTTGCATCCGCAGCCATCATACTCGTTCTATCATTTCTGATGCTGTCGGTCATCTCCATCGGTTCGGGGGCCGTTGGACCCTCCGGGGTGATAGAGATCGAGGAGGACACCTACTACATCGGCGTATCGCCGGAGGATACCGGCGAGGTCCACCTCGAGGTCTCCCTCCGGTCGACCGAGACCCGGAATACCGTATTCGACGTTTCCTAAG
>JBLIRL010000131.1:0-8537 GCA_049472275.1 Thermoplasmatota archaeon
TCTATCCGGGACCCGGCGCACCGCGAAATCGCCCTTGAAGCCAGCCTCAACTGGTTTAAAAAATATTTAACCTGAAAAACCCGCCGGCCCCTGAAAAAAAATCCGTGCCCGGCAGAGCCGACCATGAACATCTTTTGCATTTCTTCTCCATTGCTACGACCCTCAGCGAACCGAAAAGGCCCGCAAGGAGGTAAAGGTGGAAGTATATCAGTATCCTGAGGAACAGGCTTATGGGGATGGTGAAGACCCCCACTGTCACGAAGGCGAGGCCGAGTCCGAGGAAGAACTTGATCGTTCTGTGTCTGAGCCCCCTCCCCTTCCTCCATAATGAGATGAACTCGAACGATCCAAGTATGACACCGGCAGCAACGAACTGCCACCAGTCGAACCTGTGATGGATCCCGAGAAAAATGATGGCTGTCAGGGTGACGATCATCGTCGGATAGGTCACGATGCATCCCCAGCAGAACCTCCATCTGCCGAGCCTGAGAACATCCCTGCTGTACCAGCTGCAGTGAGGATGATGGCTCAGGAGATACGGGAAAGAGTATTGGATTGACCGGAGCGCATTTTTCAGCTCGTTCCATTCGCTGTAAGGTCTCACCTTATGCTTTTCTCTTCGGCCCCCCATCGCTACTGAAGCGGAGGAGTGCGTTATATAATTTATAGCTCTTTTTTCACTTTGTAATTATTATATATTCGTAAATGTTTAATCAATGCCTGTCAGGGCAGGGTTGAAGGTCAACAGGGTGTGATCAGATGGTAAAGCATGGTACCCCAGGTGTGGAAAGGAATCCCGTCGTATGGTGGATACTCAGTATCTGCGTAGTTGTCAACATCATATGGATCTACAGGGTCTGGACCGAGATAGCTTCCTTCACAAAGAAGGATATCAAACCGATCCTCAAGACGGTCCTGATGCTCGTTCCCATCCTGAACCTCGTTATCCTCTACCAGATGTTCTCGGAGATATCGGAGATGGAGGAGATGGTGGGAATACCCGAGGAGGAGAGATTGAACCCGGTTGTGAACCTCCTCATGTGTCTGGTGCTCCTGCTCGGCATCATGTTCGCCCAGAAGCATCTCAACTCCATATGGGAAAAAGCGTGATCCCTTCTAAGAAGCGATCGAAAAAAATTGCCCCTCGATAAGATTACCTATCGAGAGGCGGATAACTGACAGGCACCCTTGTGCCCTCGATCTGTAAGATCAGATGAACGACTGTTCGACCACGTATCTCTGGTGGAACTCCTCGTCGCTCTTGATCAGTGCCATTATCCCGGATACAAGTCCCAGGATGCCACCAATGCCCACGCAGCTCAGTAATATGTAGAATATCCCATGTGCGACATTTCCAATGTAGAATTTATGGATACCAAGACCGCCAAGAAGGATCGCCAGTATTCCATACACGACTCTGCTTTTCTCATCTGCCATCTTAATCCCCCTGTCTCTAATTTCTCCTCGAAGGAATAACCATCGGGTATCCGAAGAATAGTTAGAAAATATATAAACGTTCTTATTTGGAATATTATATCGAATAATATGCCTCAATTTTTAATAAAAATGAGACCCATGCGGATCTCTTCCGATGGACGCTCGGACAGGCGAAAGTACCTTTTTATTCATATCGCATTCGATCGGCATAGATGCCTGCTGGAGCACCACGACCTCATCCGAGCTGAATCCATGGTAGGGTTTTTAATAAATAATCCCATTCCACCCTATATCCCAAAGTTCTTTGGTTTGAGACCGAGGTGTTCCCATGGCTATGAATCCAAATACGTTAAAATGGTTCTCGATAGTGGGAGTGGCGCTGGCAGGAGGCGGACTGTTGTTCAATTTCATTCCCTGGATCCTATGCTACATCGCACCATTCTTGAGTCAGGCCGCAGTGGTTCTGGGACTGATGTCCTTCGTACAGACATCCAGGGATGAGGGGTCTCAGACCTGGCTGCTCTCGATCGCAGCACTCGCACTGGGTCTGCTGGCACTGGTAATCGCTGCACTTATGTATATCTTCGAATGGAGGCTGTTCTGAGAGGGACAGACCACCCGGTCACGATCGCATGTCATGGAGAGCACAAGGTTATTTAATCCGCTCCGCATTCGAGAAATGAGAATCCCAGAGGTGTAGAGTTTGCAGCAGAGGGTAAAGACCGGAGTAAGAAGGGCCCCCCCGAGAACGACAACTCAGACCAGTGTGAAGGCACCACCGAGCCCTGTCAAGAGAAAGGTATCCACGGCTGCCAGGATATTCTACCTGATGAGATGGACCTACCACTTTGTCACACCCATAGGTATGTTCATAATACTTTGGGGGGTCTACGAAGCGCAGTTCGGAAAACCGGAAGTGGCATGGCCGATCATCCTGGGCGGTGGCCTCTTCACCTATCTGGCCAATTACTTCAACAAGGCCAGATGATGAGAGGTCCTGCATGAAGTCCTCCGGTCCCGGAATTGACGGGGTGCTGTTCGACCTCGGTAACACTCTTATCCCGTTCACTCCCAGAGATTCAATGGAGTTCGTTCTCAAATGGTACTTCACAACACCTGGACTGGAAGAACAGGTACCATTTCCCGACTTTCTCGAGACCTTCAGATCGGTTGTGAGGGAGGAGAAGGGAAGGATGAGGTCGATGAGGTGGGAGACCAACGTCGCCACACGCTCGTCGATGATGGAGACGATGCTCCTCGATCAGGGTTTCGACGTCCAAGGACTGTCTGGACTTCTGGGAGCGACTCATACGGGCGCATTCACATCCTGCCTCCGAATGGGGAGCAACAGCAGATATGTACTAAACATCCTCTCGTCGATGAGGGGTAGGGGCGGCGCCCCGCTCAAACTGGGTCTGGTCTCGAATGCGGGGGACGGTGATGCGATAAGGCGTTTCCTTGACCGGAACGAGCTCAATGGTTATTTCAAAAGCATCGTCATCTCCGGCGAGGTCGGGATCGCGAAACCCTGGGAAGATATTTTCATGAGGGCTCTGTCCGAGATGGGTCTCGAACCTGGAACGGCCTTATACGTTGGAGACCGGTACGAGATCGATGTCCTCGGGGCGAGGAGCGCCGGTATGAAGGCCGTCTACATCAGGCAGTACCATACCGCAGGGGAGCCGCCGGAAGGGATAGAAATAGATGCCGTCACTATCGAGAACCTTCTGGACCTTGTCCCCCTCATCGAGAACGGCGACATCTGAAATGTGAGACCGGCCTCAGAACGGTTATCTACACATAAGACATCCTCTGGAGCATGATGGAGCTTGTGAGGCTCTTTCTCATCGAGGAGGTGAGACTCAGGAGGTCCTTTTCGACCTCCATGTCCCTTCTGGTCTTTCCGGAGCTCGTTCTGGTCGGCTCCCTGGCAGGTTATCTGTTCATTCCTCTCCTGGAGGATTCGATAACCTACGCGCAGGTCCACATCGGCATCATCAGCGGACTTCTTCTCTTCGGTATCTCCATGGGGGGCATCGCCTTTCTGGGCAAGGAGTTCCTCGAACGATCGCTTGGCCCTGTGAACATGCTTGCAGCTTCGTCGGGCTATCACCCCGTAAGCGAGAGGAAGATGTTCATGGCCTACTTCCTCCATGACCTTCTGTTCTACCTGATACTGATCCTGGTCCCGATGACCTTCGGAATGGCCCTTGGCACAATCGTGAGACCCATGCCGCTTTACCGATTTGCCGTGATTTCGGCCGCCCAGTGGTCCTCCTTCCTTCTCGGTCTTTCGCTCAGCATGTTTGTCTCCTCGATACTCACGGGGAGAAGGAAATTGAGGTGGGCGCTCATACCGGCCTCCCTGATACCGCTCTTCACCATACAGGTCCTGACCGGTGAGATATCGGGTTTCATACCTTCGGTCCTTGCGGTCAACGGAGGGACCCCTCTCTGGACGGCTGCAACTGTATCCCTGGCGGCAATATACACAGCGGCCGGAGTCCTCCTCTACGAGGGCGGCACGGCAAGGTCCGATCCGGAGGCCGGTGGAAGTTACGAGAAAGCGAGAATTTTTTCCAGCCTGTTCATGAAGGACCCCGTAATGGGCACCCTTCTTGCCAGGGAACTGATCAATCTGAGGAGGGGGAAGGCATATCTCCGCATCGTTTTCTCCCTTTTCTTCCCCCTGCTTGTCATGGGCGGACTGGTCGGATTGATCGACGGTCTGGATTCGAATACCATCGATTTCAATATGCCCTTCTTCGCGGTGATGGTCTCGTTCTTCACGATGTCCGTCTACACGAACATAGTGAACATGGATTTCCTGGAATTCGATCAGACCCTACCTGTGAGGACAGGCGACATGATAAAGGTGAAGCTGCGGCTCTTCCACATAATTGCGGTCCCTTCGGCAATTATCTTCCTGTCCCTGGTCGCTCTGTTCAGGAGAGATCTCGAGGGTCTGATGTTCTCCCTCCCGATAACCATCGTGATGGTTGGCTACATGGGCGGTGTGACCGCCTATCTGACAGGTCTCTGGACGAATTCCATGCTCTTTGACGCTACCGTTTTCCTGAGGTACCTGACACTCACGGTGCTTCCATTGATGATCGCAACGCTCCTCTCGTTCCTCATGGATACAATATTCCTGGCCTCCCTGGTCGGACTCTCTATATTGACGGTCTGTGGTCTGGTATCCACGATATTCCTGCACAAAGCACTTGATGAGAAATGGTCCGATGCGGTCCTGCAATCTGCAGGAGGCGTCTAGCCCTCGGGTCCTAATGGGTCTTGGCCCAAGCATATTCCCTTAGCTTAGTGGACCTTCCGAATCCGCATGAAGCACAAGCCTTCTTTCTAATGTGGTACGAATGTTTTCCGCACCTCCTGCATCTTATATGCAGTGTCTTGTTCTTCTTTCCCATTGACGGAGTTCCCTTCGACACCGTGAACGCCTCCTTTAAGGTGATATGTAGATGACATTGTCGCCGCGCACTATGGTGGTGTCGGCCTTAGACACGACCTCCCCGTCGACGATCTCCTGCGCATCCTTCAACACGAGGTTCATGTGCATGTCATATCCATCCAGGACTCCCCTGAACTCCCTGCCCGCCCTTAGTTCAACGATCACTCTGCTCGAGATCGCTTTGTTGAGGGCCGAAAGGGGTTTAACGGGCATACATAGTCCTCGGATGCGAGACTACATACAGGTTTGTTATTTAAGTATTATGACACCCAGGGTTCAAGGGAACATCTCGCTCAGGATATCATCCAGATCAGATTCGAGATCGGAGGCCCCATCCGCCTTGATGTCCTCGATATCCTTTCGGTCCTTCTGTATCCTGACCAGGGCGCCCTCGACATCGGGAGGTGCCGGTGGCATCGGAAGGCCGTCGTCCTTCCGCTTCTTCCTTCTTGATCCCTTCTTGAAGTCCCTCTCCGAGAGCGGTCTCGCCTCAAGGGTGGCCTTGGTCCCGACGGAATCAAGCATCCTTTTCTGCCTCCTCTCCTGAACCCTCAGGAACACACCGTATATCAGCAGAAAGGTGAAGATCAGGACTATCATTATGATGAGTATCAATCCGAAGTTCTCTGTATCGGGATCATCCACATTGATGGTGATGCTGTACTGGGTGATTCCATTCTCACCATTGCCGTCATCGATGGTGATCTGAGCGTAGTGTTCACCCTTCCTTGTGTCCTCCGGGACTGGAAGGGTGAAGTTGGTGTAGTAGAACACGTAAACATCGCTCAACCAGGAGACGGATATAGTGAATTCGAGGTCACCGTCCGGGTCCTCGATCTGCAGGTCGATATCGAGGTCCCTCCCCCGAGTTGCATTTACCACCGCAGGTTTCAGCACCACGGGAGGATCATTGGTCTGGGTTACATTGATGGTAAGTGTCAGCTCCACGTTCGGCGATTCCCCGTCGGTGGCAGTGAATTTCACGAACTTCGCCCCGATGTGTTGATCGGTCGGTCGGACCCAGATCCTGAACTCGCTTGTATGCCCCTCCTCCATCTTCTCTATTGTGATCCAGTCCTCCTCGGTTGAAAGAGAGATGTCGTCGGAATCCACATCGAATATGGTTATGGTGAAGTTGGCCTCCCGGTCCTCCTTTGCCTCTATCTCGTTCTCGTATCTTATGAAGGTGGGCGGATCAGGGACCTCTTTCACCTCGACCACAACCTGATCGCTGAGTGTCACCGAACCATCGGTGGCGGAGAAGCTTACCACCGCTTCCCCGGACCAATCAATCTCGGGGATGATATCGAATGACTGGTCCGTCGGATTCTGGTCCAGGGTTATATTGCCTCTCAGCACCTCCCCCCAGACCCTTACAGGCTCCGGCCCGTCCGTATCCACTATCCGCTGAAGGGATATGAGGTCCAGCCTGTTCCCTTCATATTTCTCTGAGAAGGTCAGGTCCTCCTCCAGTTCTATGCGCGGCATGAGGTCCATTACCAGCGGATCGTTGACCCAGAACTCCCTCGATGCAAGATTGTTCCCACTGTCCCTCTCGAGCTTTCTCGGGAACATCTCCACCCAGATCGCCAATTCCAGGTCATCCCCGAGCTTCCATGTGATGTCCTTTTCCACAGTGAGGTTCCCCGGCGGTACATCGAGAAGGGTTGTGTTCATGGCCGGTCTCGCGGTGGTGCCGTACCAAGTCCAGTAGAGGAATACGTAGTCGATCTTCTCATCACCGTTGTTCCTGATCGTGAAGACCGCCTTGAAGGGCTCCCCGAAAACCGGAGGATCAGGTATTACGCTGATGTCCTGATCCACTTCCAGGTCCCAGTTCGAGGTTGCCCGGATCGAGTCAACCAGTGGAACATATCCCTCCCTTGTTGCGACGATCCTCATTTCCCCAAGCGAGCTGAGTTCGGGGTCCAGCCGGACACTTCCGTTAGCGCCTGTTCTTCCCGAGATGAATATCCTTGGATCCTCTGGATCGGTCAGTGTGACGACCGCACCCTGAATCGGTTGGCCGCTGAAGCTGTCCACAACAGTGGCGAGAAATCCGTCCTCGTAATCGTAGGTCTCGGGGAGCTTGACGGTCATCTCGGCGGGATCATCCAGCCATATCGGGCCCTCGGGATCCCCAAGCAGATTGTATGCCAGACTGTCGATGTTGAAGATCTTGGTGTATTTGTCGATATCGATGGTCCTTCCGAGATCGTACTCCAGATGCAGCTGGTAGTTCCACTTCTGTGTGTAGAGCGCCTCTCCCGGTCTCGGCTTGCCCCTGTAAAGGAGCCTGAAATATTCCTGTGCCAGCCACCAGTTCCCGAAAGAGTAGGTCGAATTCGGGTCCTCGGGATCAGGTCTGAACTCGCCTCTGTAGGTGTCCACCGTCGCTCCGATCAGAGCGATGGCCCCTCCTTCCGGATTCCTCATCAATCTCTCCATGTTAGTATCGTCCGTCTCGGCGAAGTCCGTCGAAGCGCAGCTCGATATGTAGACCAGAGGAAGACGCTCCCCGTTCCTTATGGTCTCTGCCATGTCGTATGTGAAATGGTCCTCGTAATCCCTCTCATAGCTCCATCTTCCGCCGCCCTCCCCTCTGTAATTAGTGCAGTTACCGTTGAAAGGATCGCCGTGGCATGCGATGAGTACAGTGGAGAATCCTGTAGAGTAATAAGATTCGAATGATGAACGGTTCAGGGAATCGAACATCAGGTTGTATCCCCCGTATTCCAGTTGAGGGTAGTCAACCAGGTGGAAGGGAGTGACGCTCGACGGCAGTTCGTCCTCGACCTTCAGAACCAGCTCGTAGGCATTGTCCTTGTAGGCGTCGTACTGTACCGGATCGTTGGGAACGTCCATCAGAGAGCCCGACAGGAGCATGGAACTGGACCAGGAACCGGGAGGCGGATCCGTCTCGTACGAGAGCTGCTTGGCCACCATGGTCCTGACCTCCTCCCTGGTCGAGGCGGGAAAACGGCCTATGTAGACATCAGCCGTGAAATCCTTTTCCTCGAACTTCTTGTCATTTTCCAGATAATCCTCGCCGTACACTCCGTTGTCGTTGATGTCCCAGTCCCCTCCTCTCTCCCTGTCGAGCCCTGCGTAGTAGAAATCCGTTGGCACGTAGTTGTCCGGGTCTTCCACACCGTTCTCGATCGACCCGTTCACGAACACCATTCGGGGCGGGATCAATTCCCCATCGCCTGCGAGCAGGACCCATTGAAGGTCCTGGTTCCTGTCCTTCAAGGCCACGAGGAAGTCCCTGATGGCGGCAGGCTTGTCCTTCTCCTCGGACCAGTAGCTCGCATTGATGTCCTCGAGAGAGAAGAAAGCGGCCTTCACACCTTTTTGCGTCTTCCAGTCCAGGAGCGGTTTAAGCTCCTCCCTGAAGTTCGAAGGTCCGATGGCAGCGTATTTCAGTTCGTCGATCCTCGGCGCCGGCGACAGGGAAGCCCTGGTCGGAACCTGTACCGGATCCAGCCCCTTGCCACTTATCGGGATCGCGGGGCTAGTATCTCCTTCTTCGGTAGATTCTCCAAGGTAGACGAAAGCTCCCTGGACCGCTGCGAAGAGGAGAAGGAATCCTATCAGAGATATCTTGGTCATCCCCGTCATCTGGGTACCT
>JBLIRL010000132.1:0-8248 GCA_049472275.1 Thermoplasmatota archaeon
GAGGTCATGGTTGGATAGCGAACCGTAGTCAACAGCCCTTGGGCGGAGGCGCGCTCCAAGCTCGGATCTGACCGAGGAACAGATCAGGTACCTCTCCAGCTGGGAGGACGGAACCTAGATATTCGGCCTGGTCCAGCCGCCTGATGCTACCTTCACACTCCCTCAAGAAACATTATTATCCCACCAGTCCCTACCCCCTTCAAGGATCTGGGGATACTCTGCAATGGTCGAAAATTCCGATAAAAGAAAACCTGAACCGAACTTCAAGCGGTTGTATCACCCTATGGGTCCCAGAACCCTCTGGTGCGGGAAGGTCCAGGGGCTCTGCGACGGGACCGTCTGTGCGAGCTGTCATCTTTTTCCGGTATCCGAGGACAAGATGACCGTCGAGAATGATTCCACCATTGACAATCCGACTCTCACCGACCATGAGAAGATCGGATTCACAGCGGACGAGGATTAACTATTTCTATCTTGGACATCTAATCTTTCTGGATGCTCTGTCTAAAATGCGGAAAGCGTGAGCAGTTCGCTGACCATCTCTGCGAGGAATGCCTTCTGGCCAGCATCAGGCCGATCTCGGTCCCGCCGGTCATCCAGGGGAACGTCTGCAGGGTCTGCAACAGGCTGCAGAAGGGAAGGTCATGGCTGGAGATGGAGGGGTCCCTGGAGGATGCAGCTGTACATCTGGCAAAGATCAATGTGAATGTCTCCAAAGACGTCCAGAATCCCAGGGTAGAGCTTTCCGTGGACCAGGAGGACAATTCCCTGTTCCGGATCTCGGGCAAGGCTTCCTCGGTCTACAAGGGGGTCATCGTCAATCAAGACCTTAGGACCGAGGTAAGGCTGCACCTGCAATCCTGTCCCTACTGCTCCAGGCAGATGGGAAATTATTTCGAGGCAATCATCCAGCTCCGGGGCATGGACAATTTCACGGAGAAGCAGCTCGTTGATCTCCTCCAGAAGATAAGGGAAGAGGTATACAGTGCTTCACTGAAGGATCCGCAGGTCTTCATCAGCAAGGAGGAGAAGGTAAGGGGGGGTCACGACATCTATCTCGGAGAGAACGCCTATGCCAGACAGCTTGCGCAGAGACTTCACGACCAGTACGGCGGTGAGTTCAAATGGTCCTCCTCGATATTCGGACGGAAGGAGGGGCGCGATCTCTACAGGCATACATATCTCGTGAGGTTGCCTGGTTTCATGGTGGGCGATTATCTCGTGGGAGGGAAGAAAGCCTATCTCGTCACAAAGGTCTTCAAGAGGGTACAGCTTAGGGACCTGCTCGACCACAGGGATATCACCGTCGATGTATCCGATGCGATGGCCATGAGGGTATTCAAAGCACAGGATGTGGAGGTTGAGACTGTGGTGATCATGCAGACGGACCGGGAGGTCCAGGTCCTGCACCCGACTACAATGAGACCCGTCGATCTCATCAAACCCGAAGGTGCGATGATCGGAGAGAAGGCCAGGTGCGCCTATATCGAGGAGGAGCTCTTCCTCATCTAGGTCATGGTTATCCTGAAGAACGATGACCTCAGGACAAGCTCTGTCAGGGATGTGAACGTGAACGTGACGACAGGGTTTCCATCCACATCGGTCCCGTGCACCACAGTATAATCGATCCCCTTTGTGAGACCCTCATCAGCCATCATTCCGTCAAGAGTGTCCTCCCACAGGGTTCCATATTCCGTGCTGATATCGATCACTATGTCGGTTCCTGCACCGATCGTATATGTCGACGATTCCTCGGAGAGCAGGGTGGACGACACCATGTAGGAACCAGTCCCGGAGAAGCTCACATCCTGACCCTCGAGACTGATCAAAAGAATGTACAGAGAGGTGGAGCTGAGGGTCGGATCGTTGTCGACAATGAGGTTGGGGGGGCCCTTCACGACCGAGGATCCGGCCTGCTCCCTTATGATCGCACCACCCTCGAGGGTGATCTTCTGATCCTCGACGTAGAGGTTCTGGGACCTGTATACCAGAGAGCCTCTGCCCTGGCCGTATATGTAACCGGAATCGTCCGACACAACCACCATGGCATCCTCTTCATACAGGTTGAGCGAGCCCGACATTCTTCCGAATCCGAAGACCGGACCTCCGTCGGAACCCAGTGCTATCTTCGTTGTCATTGTCGTACCCTGGTCCCCACCGACCGCGAGAGTGTCCAGACCTGATTTCAGGTCCATGAAGGAGTCCATGGCTTCGTTCAAGGTCTGCACCTCGATATCCTTTCCCCATGCGGGCATGTAGGTCGCAAATACCATTCCCATGAACGACACTATGATGGCGATTATCATTATCATGGAAACGACGTTCGTAACACCCTGTCTGTCCCTTATCATCAAGACCTTCATACGGTCACCTCCATCTCACCGATACTTGCGTAGATCGAATTCAGGGCCAATATGCTCACCTCGACCTCGTCAGAGGGGTCGTCCCAGTCGGCTGGCTGGGTCGCCGTGAAATCAACACCCTGAACCATTCCGGAGCTAGCAAGAAGGTCAACGATATGGTCATACCAGGCCTTCTCTCCGGCCCCGTTTATCCTAAGAGACAAGATATCGGGAGCCGCGATAGTCTCCTCAATAACCGATGTACCTGCGAGCCTTATCGAGACCGGTACGCTCTCGATACCGGATATTCTGAAGAACTCGCTCGTTATCCCGTACAGGAACATCTGGAGCTCCATACCGTCAGGTGTATCCTGTATGAGCATGCTCGGGAAGGCGGACATCACCTGGGTTCCGTACTGCTCCAGGATTATCCCGCCTGCCGTGAAATAATAGTCCTGGTCCAGGAAGTAGTAGTTGTTGGACTCGAAATATATACCGCCGTTGACGGTGTTCAGAACCGTCTCTGCTCCACCGGATTCCAGGACGATCTGCATCTGGAAGAACGAAGGATCCGGATCTATGGTAAGAGTACCCGAAGATCTTGCCACTGTAAGATACGGGTTTCCGAAGGTCCCAAGTGTGTAACGGTCGATGATCACCGTGTTGAGGTCCTCGGAGTCCAGAAGGACCGACATGGACGCCCTCGTCCTCAGCAGGGATTCCTCGACATCAGTGGAATGTTCCATGTCCTTCTCCTTTCCGAGGATCTTTCCATATTCCAGAAGGTAGTTCGACCCGACGGACAGGAAGATCGAAAGGAGCAGCACTGCAGTGACCATGACTGCATCCCCGCGATCGTCTACTAAGTGATCCTTTTTCATGGACCTCTCCTCCTTTTCAGAAGCACAATCCCTCCGATCGCAGCGAATAACAGCATGAGCGTCGAGAAAACGGAGACGAACAGAAGTCCAAAAACATTTCCATCGAAAACACCGAACCGGTCGCGGTTTACGGTTTCGGGACCTTGGTACATCACGGGTACCTCGATCGTGTCCCCGTCGTCGGTCCGAACGTCGGTTCCGACAGGATCGACAGACCTGGTCACATCCTCCTTGACGTCAACCGGCCCCTCCGCCTCCTCCGATCTCGTACCCTCCTGGGATTCTCCGTATACCACCACATCGTCGATATAGACACCCATGAACATGTCCGGGTCCTCGTAATGCTGTCCGTCTATGTTCGTGACAACCCTGAACCTGAGTTTGATCACCTCGCCGGTGTACCCGTTGAGGTTTATCGACATCCTGGTGATGGAACTTGCCGGCACCCAGTTGTTGGAATCTCCGGGCTGAACGATCCCCGTGTAGGATCTGCCGTCCCCGTCCAGGCCGTCGCTGGCATCGGATTCGGTTCCGCTCACCTTCCAGGAGGTCCTAACGCCGTAGTTCAGAGGGGCCCATTTCAGACCTCCGTCCTTGGAGACCTCCACCCTGAAACCGTCGGGAGGTCTCCCCGCGGCATACTGCAGGTTGAACCTAGTGTAGAACTCAAGATACGCATACCTTGCGTTGGTCAGGTCAATGGACCTCGTGTAAAGCGAATTGTCGATGCCGTCCTGGAGATCGCCTCCGCCCGGCCCCGCGCATAACCATGAACGTGAACCGCTGTGGGTGGTTCCGGCCCAAGTCGATCCCGTGACCAGTTTCCAGGTATCGGTCTCGGTCGCCGATATATCCTCGGTATCTTCTCTTGATGTCACTATCCTGACATCGTCTATCCACCAGCCGTCACCGGTACCTCCACCGTACTGTGTATACTGGAATCTGACCCTGATGCTGTTCCTGTACTCTTCCGGCACCCACTCCAGGATATCGAACTCCACGAACTCCCAGCCGAAGGTCCCCTCGTTCGACAGACCGTTCCATCCCCATATTATATCGTTACCGAAGGAATCATCCCTCTCCACCCCGGGCATCATCGATCCGGAATAGAAGCCCTTGAGGGGAGTGGCGTAGTTCCAATCGATATCATCGGTGGGATCACCGTTCTCATCCGTATCCACCAGCGGATCCATGTAGCCGATGAGAACGTATCCGCCGTTTGCACCGTCAACGATGTTGTACCTCTGCCAGAATGTAAGCGTCGCCTCGTGGCTCGCCGACAGGTCCATTGCAGGCGTTACCGCCCACTTGTTGGTGTTGTTCACGAACTCCTCCTGCCTAGTCGGTTCCGAACTCCTCGTCTGCTGCTGGGGATTTGCGAGTATCGTGCCGATGGTCTTGAATACCTCCTTCAGCTCATCCGCGGTCGGCGCGTAGAAGTATTTGGCATCCGAGGTGTCCGCTATCCTCCACAGATTGTATTCGAGCGTCCCGGATTCCTGACAGACGGGATCATCGCACATCGCATTCGAGTAATCGAGTACGTGGCTGCCGATCGAGGACACGGGCCACGTATGGAGTACAGGCTCGTACGGAGGCTCGTGGTGCTCAACACCCAGCCCCACGGTGTAGATCGGGATATCCGAATAAAGGAGCCCGGTCCTGTCATGTGTCATCGACCCCTGCGCCATAGCGTACATCCAGTAAGTGGAGGTCGATGGAGTGGACCAGTCAAGCGTGTACTTGCCAAGGTGATACTGATGATACTGCTCCCCGGCGGCCATGTCGTCCCAAGGGCTCCAGTAGGTGGAACCTCCCTCTATCTTGTTGTCCGCCGTTGTTACGCTCAATCCTGACCTGTCCGATGCCTGGAGGTCCATGCCGTCCGATAGGACGATCACGGTGGGATTGAGATCGGGATAATATGTGCTCCAGTAGACCACGTCCAGATAGGCTTCTCCGATCGCATCCCAGAGTATGGTGGTTCCGGATGGGTTGTCCATTCCGTCGATCTCGTTTCGCACCCTATCCCTGCCGGAGACGCCGCTGAAATCGTCGCCTATCCTAATCGGGTCCCTCCTGATAGTTGTCTGTATTCCGTTCTCCGATGTCCTCCTGTCGGTCGGTCCCGCATATCTCCTCTCGTTGTTTCCCGAGAAATCCCATATGGACACGACGACCGAATCGTCGGAGAGCTGCTCAAGGAGGGTCAGGGCGGCATCCTTTGCTTCTTCAAGCCATGTCTTGTTCGAGGAGGAATACCTCGCTTCCATCGAGGCGGAATCGTCTATCACGAAGGATATGAGCACATCCGCGGTCTCATAAACGCCCTCGGTCTCCTCCAGATAGAAGGAGTAGGGGGAACTGCGGTATGATTCATCTGTTTTAACGACCCCCGATGATTCGAGATCGTCCCATTCGCTTATCACGTTCGTCTGCGGTTCCGGATCGAGAGGATCGTAGTAATCAAGGGGGTTCTCGCCGTTTATCATGGTGACGAGGGAATCGTGCTCCCATTTCTCGGGCCCCATCTCCATGTCGTCCCAGAAGAAGTAAACCATCTTCATCTTGGTCGGGATGTTGTTTATGGTATCGAAGACCTCGTCGTAATCGTCCCATCTGTCGATCCAGACCTTGATCTCCCTGTTCCCGGCATAGAGCGGTTCCCAGATGGCCTCGATCGTCAGCTGGTCACCGGGGTCCAGGAAGATGTATTCGCTCTTGAAGAGCGTGCTTCCGTCGATGAACCTGACAGTTCCACCACCGGATACCCCTCCCTTGTTGGCGATCTTGACCTGCAGGATGTATGCGTTCCCTATGGAGGGATTATCGGACGAGAACTCGAGGAGCATGTTCCTAGACATCAGCTCGGGCTGGTCCTCGGGCGTATCGAACCAGTTCAGGGAGAGGAACAGGATCTCGTGCATGGGGAGCTCCGTGTCTCCGGGTGTCGCCGATGTGTGAAGAAGGGAATCGAGATCCCATGCGTGATAGAGCGTCCTGAAGTAGTTGGGCGGGCTCTCCATGACCTTCTGCTGCTGCACGGATATCGTAAGCGGAACCGAGAGAAGACCGTACGATGCAAGCGCCGGTCTCGTATCGAAATCGGGTTCGCTAGATAGGGTGAGGGGAAGGAAACGGAAGGGAAGACCGCCCTCAAGGTCCGATGATCTGTACTCGATCCCGAAATAGGTATCCTGGAAGAAGTCCCCAGTTCTCCTACCGTAGAGCGTCCTTCCCTGCTGGATGGCCGGGCTCGGACTCTGCGGTTCCACCCCCAGATATTCCCTCGCGAACTGGCCTGTGGTAATTGCCACCGAGCCGTCCGTCACAAGGTGATCGTACGGTGCAAGGTCGTTGAGGATCCTCTTTCCGATGAACATGATGTTCTCGTTGTGGTCCTCTTCGAGGAACTCCGCCTCGTCGTAGAGGCCGTTGAGATACTTCATGATGTTTAAAATATCGAAATCTGTCAGTGTTTCCCTGCTCAATGAAGACACCGAACCGGATTCTGCGGTCACCCATATGACGGAATTGAACCTCTTGAGGTCCACGATGCCGGGTCCGTTCCCGATTATCCAGCCGTTGTCGAAATAGTTCTGGATCGTGAACACTTCGTAATCGTAATCAAGATCGCTGACCACGGATTCGATTATGGTGCTGGGCTCACCGCGCGCATAGTCTATCACAAGCCCTTCACCCCTAGCTGACCCCCTGTCAGCTTCCACGTAGTTATCCTCCGATCCGTCGTCGTCCACGATGAGGATGTTGTTCTCGGCAACGATGGATGCCAGGGTGGATGTCGAATAGGTGATGTCGTTGTTCTCCTCGTTTATCTCCGATATCAGATGGTACGGGTCCACCATCACCCTGAAGGTGTACAGTCCCGCTCCGAGAGCAAGCCAAAGCTTGTATTTCGTCACCTCCCCGCCCCTCCTGTCTATGTCGAGGATATCAACGGGATTCGCATCGGATGTCTTCGTCGGATCGGTCCACTGGTCCACCGGTCTCGGATCCGGAATGTTCGGTGTGACCGGTACCTCGATACCGTTCGGTCCGGTCACATAGAAGATAAGGGTCGATGACTCGTCACCGGGGCCGTTGTTCCTTACCGAAACCTCTATCTCGATCGTATCCAGATATTTCGGGACATTGAGATCGTTGATCGGGAGGCGCTCCCAGTTCCCCGCTTCGTCCTCGGACAGTATGAACATCTCCATCTTGGTCACCGCAAGGTCCCTTCCTACCCTGATCTCCCAGTCGAAATACTCGAGGATGTTGGCAAAGAGATCGATCTTCTGGTTGAGGTATTTTATCTGCTCGATGTCCCATCCCAAAGATACCGTGCGGTACTGGGTCTCCGTCAATGCATCCGGGAAGGACCAGGCCCTGACACCGTTCACCCAGGGCTCGCTCGCATCATGAAGAGCCTGGGTGGTCATCGTACCGGTTGGAATGTCGAAGTACGGAGAACCGTCCTTGTCCATAACGACATCCCTTGGAACGAACATGGACGACAATCCGTTGCCCATGGCGAGGTCCCTGAGGAGAAGGTTGTAATCTCCCCCGCCCTCCGGAGGAGGTGTTATCGATCCCTCGGCTGTGTCCACGCCAAGTAGGTATCTCGATCCGTCAAGATACGGAAGGTCGTATCCCTGAACGATGCGCGAGATCCCGAGATAGTTGTAGAGGAGATCGTATGCATCCGCAAACTCCTGAGTAGCCGCCCAGAGAGGATCGGGTTCGTAGGTCCTCCCCTCGTTGAAATATCGCAACAGTCCCGTGAACGGGTCCGTCCCGACTATCATCAGATAACCGTTATCAACCAGATAATCCCTCATCTCCTGCAGGTTTCCACCGTAGTCCCCTGGTGCGATCCTTGGTGTATTGGTCAAGGGGTCCGCAGCGTACCCGGTCACCCACACGACTATATCATAGTCCTCCATGGCCGGATACGGGATCTCGGGTTTGTCGTAGGTATAAGCGGGGGCATCCCTCAGACCTCCTATGTCCAGGACCTCGGCG
>JBLIRL010000133.1:0-8492 GCA_049472275.1 Thermoplasmatota archaeon
CATCACAGATCTCCCGAACCGGGAGAGGAAACGGCGATGGAGCTCGTCGTCTCCTCATACGGAAGGGGCGCCATGGTTCTTGCACCCAACGATCCCGACACCGGACCATCCGCCGGCTATCATCCCGAAGCAGAGATCAATGACTGCAACTGGTCTACCGCAACTCCCGTGATATGCAATATGGACATCGACAAGGAACTCGAAATAGCATTTCCTATGAACATGGGCGAGGACAGCGGCGTTTCGGATTGGAAAGGAGGTATTCTCGTCACGGACCGGAACCTGTCCGTGATCGGCGGCATCGACATCGGAGACGAAGGAAGCGCCGTTATCGGATCCCCTGCGGTCGCCGATATCGACGGGATGGGCTACGACGAATGGAGGTCCGGCGAACTGGACCTTGTCTTCGGAACAGCCGGAGGGCTCCTCAACGTCCTTTCCCTCAACGGTTCGGTTCTCAACTGGAGCTTCGATTCGGGTTTCCCGATACTGTCCTCACCTGCGATCTGCGATGTCGATATCGACATGAAACTAGAGATCGTCTTCGCCAACGAGGACGGACGTATCTATATGATGGACGGGGACCCTTCCGACGGGATTGACGAGGGGGTCCCATATCCCTACGATGGCATCGACCACGATGTTCTATGGGTCTATCATACGGACATACCAACAGGGATATCGTCGCCGGTGGTCGCGGACATCGACCTGGACGGCATGCTCGAGGTCGTCATCGGAGCCTCTGAAGACGGTTTGCTGCTCTGTATAGCAGCTGGCGGAAGGTCGATGAAAGGGCAGGAGGACTGGACCACATTCCATGGCATAAATGACAGGACAGGGTACTATTCGAGACCGGTCAAGATCGGCGTCGATATCTACCCTTCATGGATCGGGGACCATCGCTGTGATCCATTGGTGAAATCGATCGCACCTGGGAAATGGACCAAGTTCAACCTGACGGTCGAGCTCTGCGGGTGGGGGGTCCCGGAGATCGACCGCGAGATGGTCCTGATCGTCCTGAACGAAACGAGCGTCCGAAAGAACTGGTCGGCATGGATCGATACTCCGCCAGATAGGGGCAACCTGAACCCGGATTACGTCAAGCTCGCTTCAACCGAGACGGCTCAGATCGTTCTATGGGTGAAAGCGCCATGGGAAGGAGTTATCGGTGAAATGGCAAGGATCAGCGTCGATGCCATACTCAAATCCGATCCTTTTATAGAGGACACTGCCACGACCCTCAGTGTGCTCGATCTGTATGTCGATTACGAAATGGAATTTGTGGCCTCCAGGGACAACGATCCCAATTCGAGCTTTTACAACAAGAAGGTCCGAACGGTGGACACCGGGGAGACGGCCATACAGATCCTTCATATCAGGAACAAGGGGAACATGAATGACACCTACACCCTTACACTTTCAGAACCGCCATCTGACCTCGGTTGGGAATGGTACTTCGAGGAAACCGGGAACCTCACCCTGGAGGTCTCCCTCACAGCACCCTACCTTTCAACAGAGTTCGGGGGCATCACGGAGAAATACATACAGGTCCTTGTGCACGTTCCATCAAACGGCTATGGGGGCATGACATTTCCGTTGAGGGCGATTCCGGAATCCTATGTTCATAGCGTCAGCGATGTCGCGAAGTACCAGTACCCCGACACGGTCTATTTGATGATCAGGGAGGTCCCATCTCTGAATATCCTCTTGACAAAACCGTTCTATGACGTCGAACCGGGCGGGACGGTCAACCTAGAGACGGTGATAACCAACAACGGCAACATCTGGGACATGTTCGTGAACTTGAGCATCTGGGACAACGCCAATATAACGACTGTGTTGGATCATATCGAGCCCTTTGTTTTGAACATGAGCGAGCGGGTTCACAGGTTCGTTAACCTTACAATATCGCCCTTCGCAAGGTCCGATATCAAATATCCATTCGCTGTCATCGTTCGTAACATCAGCTACAATGCCCAGGATTCAACGGCGTTATACCTGAACATAGCTCCGATATCCGGATTGGATGCAGAGATCACTCTGGAGGAGAACATCATCCAATCCGGCCAGACGATAGAAGGGGAGATCAACCTGACGAGTCTTTCGAACTTCATCGATCCCGTAACTCTCTCCTGCAACGTGCATGAGGCTGATATATCCGTGAAATTTCTGAACTCATCGGGTTTCCCGGTCGAGAGGATCGAACCGGAGCCGTTCTCATCTTCAATACTGAAGCTTTGGATAGAGACTGACAGATCGCTCCCAGAAGGAAGATACACCCTTGATCTCGTGTTCTCATCCGACTCCGGGCACTTCATCAATGAAACGATCGAACTGACATTCCGCAACGATGGCTGGATCATTGGCGGTTTCTTTTCCGCCACCCCGGTCCTTCACAGGTCCGTGGATTACGGGGAGCGCATATCTATTTCACTGTCTTTCAAAAACAACAGGAGCATTGCGGTGACCATGGAGCTCTCCATTGCATCGAAATTCATCGGCGAACTTCTGTCCTCTCAATCCCTGGAGGACTGGGTCCACGCGGGTTTCACGGGAGCAAGCTTCACAACGGAACCCGCAGATACTGTCCATATTCATGGCAGCCATTCCCTGGACCTTTCAACCAGGAATATCGAAAATGATCTCCACTACGATCTCCGGGACCCCAATGGTAACATCTCGGATGTCAGGTCCGTCAAGATATTCATGGAACCGTACAGCACTGTATATCTGGACATGGAGGTCATGATAAGGACCCCCAACGGCGAGGAGGTGATTCGGGAGACGGGCTTCAAGGTGATGGCGAGGGAAAGGTATTGGGGGATCGGGCTCATCTCGGAAGCGACCCTGGATGTCCGCTACCCTGACCTCGATATCATTGAATCCCCCACCTTCATGGATTCCATGGATGGGGAGCCAGATAAGATCAATCCGAACGAGGGATTCGAACTTGTCTTCAAGGTCGTCAATTCGGGCAATGCCTCATCCGGACCTGTGAGCGCTGATCTCGCCATCGACGGGGAGAAATATGGCCGCTTTCTGCTTCCCGAACTTGCCCCCGGGGAACGCGTCGAGATCAGGTTCGGACTAACACTTCCTGAAGGCGATCACCATTACACGTTCGAGGTGGACGCCGAGAACACGGTACATGAATCGAGGGACCAGTTCGCCAGCGAAGGAGCCGGGTGCAACAACGTCATTTCCGGGACCATAGAGATCCAGGGAGAGAGAGAGACACCATGGCTCCCGATGATCTCCTCCGGTGCAGCCATCGCCCTGATATCCGCTGCCGTCATCGGATACCTCCTCTTCATGAAAAGGAGAATCACTCACACCGAGGAATGAACCTCAGTCCTCCTCTTCCTCGACGGATGCCAGCAGCTCCTCCTTCAGGGATCCCGACTCCATCTTCGCATCCGCGATCCCTTTCTTTTCAAAGAACGTTGAAATGATCCTCAGGTCCCGGTCCAGCATCTCGAAGGCCTTGGGATGGGAAAGGTCAAGGCTCTGCCCCACATCGATGAAGACGGGCTCTCCGTCGTACAGGATGTTGTATTCGGAGAGGTCGGCATGGACGAGCTTGCAGTCGAGGAACAGCTTCTCCACCGTATGAAGGACCACACACCACATCTCCTCCCACTCCTCCTTCTCGGCGTCGAGGACCTTTAGCTGGGGCGCCGGTTTCCTCTCGTACTCGATGTAGTCCATCACCAGGACGTTACGGAACAGGGCCTGGGGCTTCGGAACCCTTAATCCGGCCTCGTACATGCTCTCGAGGTTCATGTGCTCCTTCCTCGCCCAGGTGTAGATGATGCCCCGGTGCGACCGGTCTATCCTCTGGAACCTCCTGTCCCCCTCTATGTACTCGAGGAATGCTCCGAATGTCGAGGTGGCCGTCCTGAAGATCTTCACGGCTGCATCCTTCCCGAAGGTCTTGGCCATGTAGACGTTGGCCTCCTTTCCGGTGGATATCGGGAACTCGACCGTCTTGATCCTCTTTCGCTTCATCAGTCTGTAGATGTTGTCGAGGTTCTGCTGGTCGAAGACCTCGTCGTAGGTCTTGAACCTTTCTGCGTCGACTATCAGCTGTTCCCTCTTGATACGCTTGTCGTACTTGTGATCGATAATGTCGTAGACGTCCTTCTTTGCCACGCTGAGGTAGAGTAAGAGGGGCTAGAAAAAACTTCCCTTGAACTACACCAGGAGGGACTCGAGATGCTTGGGGACCACGTTGCGCCTAACGAGGTTCTGGGCCTGTATCCTGGTATATCTGTAGAGAACGTCGCATTTATCGTCCTGGAAGTCCCACGGACAGATGATGACAAGATCACCTTCCCGCATCCACATCCTTTTTTTAAGCTTCCCGCGGATACGTCCAAGCCTCATTTTCCCGTCCTGGCAGAATATCTTGAGGTGGCCGCCTCCCAGCGCCTGGTCCACGACGCCGAAGATCTCCCTCTTCTTCTTGTTTGGGAGCTTCACCCTCACGTATTCCTCGGGCCCCCCCCTCGGGGAGCGGTCCTTCATTTCTATGGTTGGTTCGTTTTCGTCCAAGAGACCACCTTTGATGCCAGCGGGATTATTGTGCTATACTTTACGTTTATTAAAGGATTTCCTGTAGGGTCCTTTGACCCTTCCATTCATATACAGCTATTACTTTTCACCCATGGTGATAGGATTGGACCGCATCAATGCGAACCCGCTCTCTCTCGAGATAGAATACGCGATCCGTGACGTTATCATACCGGCCACCGAACTTGAGAAACAGGGGCACAGGATCCTGAAGATCAACATCGGGGACCCCAACAAGTACGATTTCGACACACCGGAATTCATCAAGGATGCTGTCAAGGAGGCAATGGAGCTGGGTCTCAACGGTTACGCTCCCTCGAGCGGGATCCCCGAGCTTGTCGATGCCATAAGGACCGACGAGAGGTCCAGAGGGAACAACATCGAGAAAGGGGACATCGTCGTCACCCACGGGGTCACCGAGGCCCTTCAGATGCTCTTCTACGCCGCCCTCCAGCCCGGGGACGAGGTCCTCGTCCCGGGACCATCTTACCCTCCCTACATAACCTACGTGAAAATGATGGGAGCGGTCCCGGTCCCCTACAGGACTATAGAGGAGGAAGCATGGAAACCAGACGTCGAGGACATCCGTACCAAGATGTCGCCGAGAACGAAGGCTGTCGCGGTCATAAATCCCAACAATCCGACGGGGGCACTCTACGACAGAGGCGTCATCAAGCAGATAGGCGATATCGTGGCCGAGCACGGATCATCCTTCCTCATCTCCGACGAGATATACAATCTGATGACCTTCGAGGGGGAGACACCCTCGACGGCCGCCGTCAATCCGGACCTGCCGGTGATAACGATGAACGGCATCTCGAAGATCTACCTGGCCCCCGGATGGAGGGTCGGATATCTGGCCATCAGGGACCCGGAGAACAGGCTTGACCATATCCGGGACGGTGTGGAGAGGCAGTCCAGGGCCAGGCTCTGCGCCAATTCGATCTGCGAGTACGGCTACTACAAGGCCCTCACGGGGGACCGCAACCACATCAAAGAGACGATGTCCAAGCTGAGAAGGAGAAGGGACCTCGCCCACAGGATGCTCAACGAGATCGACGGTACATCCACCCAGATGCCGGGAGGCGCCTTCTACATGTTCCCGAGGATCGACTGCCTCGAGAAGGGGCCCTGGAAGGACGATCGGGAATTCTCCCTTGACCTTCTGAGAGAGGAGAAGGTCCTGACGGTCTTCGGTTCCGGTTTCGGGAAGGAGTACGGCTCCGGACACTTCAGGATAGTCATTCTCCCGCAGGAGGAGGTCCTCTCGGATGCTTTCACGGGCATGGAGAGGTTCATACGCAAAAGGACACAATAGACCTGTACGGCGGGAAAAACCTAACAATACTTCGAATACCGCAAATATTATTAGAGTAATTGTAACCTCGCCCTTTGTCGTGTAACATCCCAACTACACCCGCACATGTTAGGGTAAAACCTAATATCGGCTGTGCAGGGATGATGCACATCCGTTTGGTGCCCCGGGGAGTGTAAAGATGGCTAGAAGTCCGCTAAAGATAGTTCTGACCGTTATCATCCTCATGGCCGCATGGGTCATGCTGACACTTAGGACAGACCTCGATGGCATGGTCCAGGAGCTGATCGCGGGAGGTCTGATCGCCCTTGCCCTCGGTTTCCTCCTGTCGGGCATGCTCCCGGAAGCGGGAAAGGGAGCTCCATTAATGAGGATCATCAAATTCCCGATCTTCCTGCTGGTCCTTTTCAAGGAGATGGTACTCGCCAATCTCGATGTGGCCTACAGGGTCCTGCATCCCGGGATGCCCATCAAACCCGGAATAGTGGAGGTCGAGCCAGGTATAGAATCCGATATGGGAAAATTGGTACTTGCAAATTCCATCACGCTCACTCCAGGAACACTGTCGATGGACTACATCGACGACAGGCTCTACATCCACTGGATAAATGTCAAGGAGGACCCGAAGGAATCAATGAAACCACTCGACAAGACGGTGAAGGAGGTGTTCCCGTGAGCGTTCCGCTCTGGTTCATATGGCTGGCAGTGGGAATGGGGGGCGCAGGTCTCGTTCTGGCTCTCACGAGGGCATTCCTCGGTCCAACAACCCCTGACCGACTCGCAGCGGTCGACAACATGACGACCATTGTCACCTCCCTGATACTTGTCACAGCCCTTGTCTTCGGCTCCAGCATATACATCGATGTGGGGCTGGTTTACGCCATCCTGTCATTCATCGGGGTGATCGTTTTCGCCAGATACCTGGAGGGAGGCCCGTGATCGGCATCAACGTAATCATCGGGATGGTCCTCGTCATCATCGGGTTCTCGTTCCAGGTCCTCGGGGCCCTCGGTCTGATCAGGCTTCCTGATGTGTACAACAGACTGCAGGCGGCCACCAAGTCCATCACCCTCGGGGCGATATCCATATCCATCGGGATAGGGGTGATGGAGCCCTCGCTCCTGACAAAATCCATTCTCGTGGCGGTCTTCCTGCTGATCACGAACCCGATATCCTCGCACGCCATCGCGAGAGGGGCATACAGGAGCAAGGTGCCCCTCTGGAAGGGATCCGTGGTCGACAGGTACGGTCCCGCGCTCGAGAAGAAGGAGAAGGAGGTGACGGAATGAACGAGCTCGTGTTCATCGCCATCTCCGCTTTGATGTTCATCCTCATGATCATACTCGCGGTGATGACCGTCAGGTCAAAGGACCTGATAAAGGCCGCTGTCCTGCTGGCGGGCGTTTCCCTGCTGGCTTCCTTTGTCTTCGTTCTTCTCAGGGCCCCGGACGTCGCCATGGCGGAAGCTTCAATCGGTTCGGCCCTCACGGCGATCATCCTGGTCTATGCGATCAGGAGCACGAGCAGGTTCGAGGAAGGGGGTGGCAAGGAATGATGGAAAGGTCGGTCATCCAGAGGTCCATTCCGGCCCTAGCCCTCGCATTGCTCTTCGCCGCAACATTGATCGTCGCCTTCGTGGAGGTCGATTTCGGCGAACCGAAGGTTGATTCCGGGGACGCCGCTGCCAACAGGTACATCGAGGAGGGGGCCAACGAGACAGGGTCCGCCAACCTCGTGACGGCGGTTGTTGTGAACTACAGAGGTTTCGATACCCTGGGAGAGGTAACCGTCCTGTTCCTCGCAGCTACGGGCGTGGGGGCCCTCCTAACGTTCATACGGAAGGATCCTGAGGAGGAAGCAAGAGAAAAAGGGCTACCACCCAGCCTCATACTGAACAAGGGCGCACGGTTGGTCCTTCCGCTGATAGTGCTCTTCGGTGTCTACGTCTTCCTGCACGGGCACCTGTCCCCCGGGGGAGGATTCCAGGGAGGTGTCATTATCGCCTCGGGGATGCTTCTCTATCTGATAGCCGAGCCGGCCAAGAGAGCGTCCCACAGGGTCATCTCATGGATCGAATCCACGGCCGGGCTCTCCTTCATCGGTCTCGGCCTCGTGGGGCTGATGTTCGGTTCGAAGGTCTTCCTCGCCAACGATTACGTTGACGACTGGGGAGAAGTGGGAATGCTGGTTTCGGCAGGCCTCCTTCCCCTTATATACATAGCAATAGGGTTCAAGGTGGGCTCGGAGATGACCGGGCTCGTAGAGAGGATGAGGGGGGATGCCTCATGAACGGAGCCGGACTCGTATTCTACGGGGGCATCCTGATACTGATAGCCGTGGGGATATGGGGCATACTCTCCAGGCGGAACCTTATCAAGGTCATAATGGCGATCGCCATAATCGAGACCGGTGTGAACCTGCTTCTGGTCAGCGTCGGCTACATTTCCGGTAGAAGTGCGCCGATCGTGGAAGGGGACACGGGGATCGGACTCGTTCCCGATGGGCAGGTCGTCGATCCCATCCCGCAGGCACTTGTCCTGACGGCGATAGTCATCGGACTTGCCACCACCGCACTGGTCCTTGTTGTAGCAGTTGGGTATTACAG
>JBLIRL010000134.1:0-8483 GCA_049472275.1 Thermoplasmatota archaeon
TCTCACGGACAAGAGGTGTAAATGCGGACCGACGGTCAACGGGATGGCAGCGCTGATACCCGTCATCTCCATCTTTGCTTTCACAATCCTCTGTCGGAGCAGTCTTTTCGTCGAGATGGAGCAGCCCGGGAAGGTGGAGTTCGAGATGGAGTTCAAGTGAAAGGCTGCATGTGTTGGACCTTCCGGGATCCTGGTCTTATACAACCTTCTGGAGGTTGATCTCGAACATATCGCCGGGATCGTTCCGCTGATCACGGTCTTCCTGTACTCGAGATGAATGAATCCTGTTCATTCCTCCTCCTTCTTCGGTCCTCTTTGCCTCCTCAGAAAAATGAAAAGACCTGCTCCGGCTCCGGTCAGGACTAGGACCAATACTGCCGCAACCATTATCATCATACCGATCGGGTTCGTGTCATCATCTCCCTCCGAAACCGAGATCTCAAAGGACATGGATACCGTCTCGTAGCCATCCGAGAGTTCGACCTCGATCTGATGCATCCCGACCTGGTCCGGATCGGGTTTCCAGATCAATTCCATGCTATCTGCAATGACAAGCATTCCATCCGGAGCATTGTCTATCGATATGATCAACGGATCCGGATCGGCATCCCCGTCCTCACAAACGAGGGGTATCCTGATCTCATTTGCAACGATGGCCACCTGTGCAGGCACCTGCCCTATCTTCGGAGGGATATTGACACTGAACCCGAACACCCCGCTCTCGCATGTTCCGAAGGAGAAAGGATCCTTCGGAACGACGGTCCAGTAGTATCGAACTCCCCTTTCGAGCTCCCCGGAGAATATCGACGTGGACCCGTGGTCCCTTGATATCCATGCTCCATCATCGTGGGACATGACCATTTCCCTTCCCACTCCAAAGTAGACATCGAAATCCACCTCGCCGTATCCGTCATCCTCGACCTCCCATTCCAGAAATGCTCCCTGCCAGGTAATACGGCTGTTGTTCGAGGGACCGATCAACCTCGTGACAGGTCTGGGATTCGGAACTACCTCGATCTTGAAACTGTGAGAGATCCTTTCCTCCCCATCCCAGGCGGATACATTTACGTGCAGAACATGATCGGGGTCCGGGACAAGGCCTTTGATTGAGGCATTCCAGGTGATCATTCCGGTGGTCCTATCGATGGAGATCTCCGACGCCGGATACCCGTCGATATCATAGGTGATCACATCATCCGCATCGATATCGACAGCATTCAGAGCGAAAGTATACGTGATGCCTTCATCTATGATCGCATCATCGGGAAGATCGACCCATATGGGAGGATCGTTGACATTGATGACTTGAAGCGAGAAATTACGACTTGTCCGACTCTCTCTTTTATCTTCCACCGTGATGTTCACGAAGAATGTTCCGACGTCATCGTTTCCCGGGGTCCCTCTCAGCAATCCACTTTCACTCCCGATGGACAGCCATTCGGCATCTGTGTTCAGATACCATCTGAAGACCTCCGGGTCATCAATATCGGTCGCAGAGTATTGAACGATATATTCCGTATCCTCTTGCACAGATGTCATGTCCTCCGTGAGTATGACCGGTGGATCATTGACATCGAGTACATGCAGCTCGAGAACGACGGTTGCCACCCCGCCCTTATCGTCCTTCAGAGATACCGATACGTTGAAATTTCCGACATCTTCCTGATGAGGGAATCCCGAGAGGTTGCCCGTCGACGCGTTGACCCTCAGGAATCCAGCATCTGTTGAGGTGATCTCCCAGGTGAGAGCATCTCCGGTGGGATCGATATCCCATCCTTCGAGCATGGTCCAGTACGGTATGTCCTCGTATGCATCAGGCAGTGATGATGTCTTGATCATCGGATCATCGTTGAGGTTCTGCACGGATATGGTAAAATTCGTGAAGTCGGATCCTCCGCGACCATCGTGGGTGCTGACATTGACCCAGCTGCTTCCAGCATCATCATTGTCGGGAGTTCCGGAGAGGACCCCGGTGATCGGATCCAGCGAAAGCCAGCCGGCCGAGGTTGACAGGGACCATCGTTGATGGACATCGGTGCTGTCCGGATCGTAAGATTCATAATCCTTCGAGTAGAAGGCATCCTCGGTCGCCGTTTCGATATTCCCACCCAGGATCCGAGGAGCCTGATCCTTCTCCCATCTCAGATACGGGTAGGTCATCTTGTCGGATATGTTCCACACGGACCCGAGGTCCCAACCGACCACCTGATAGGTTATCCTTGATATCATCTGCATAGTAGTATTGCCGTACCCTCCGGAGCTGGCATTCATACCGGAAGTCTGCCTATCCCAGAAACTGCTCCTCACCCATCCATTGTTGTCTCCCACAAGTCCTCCTGCATATTCCTCTCCCGTCACTTTCCCTTTTGAATAGCAGAAATCCACGAAGGCGGAATTATATCCTACCAGCCCACCGACCACATTGCTACCGGTCACATCCCCAGTTGCATAACAGTTGGCAATTTCACCTTGGTAGCTGAGTCCAACCAGACCGCCGACGGCGCCGGTACCTGCGACGTCCGTTTTTCCCGTGCAATTGGAAAAGGAAGGGTAACTGGACCATCCCGCGAGTCCGCCGACGCCGGAATATCCGTTTATTACTCCATCGACACTCAAATTCCTGAAATTCCCGTGGTTATCACTTCCCGCGAACCCACCCACATCGCGATGTCCGCTTATGTTGACGTTCTTGAGGGAAACGTTGATGATCGTTGCGTAACTGGTTGAGCCGAACAGACCGACCTGGTCCTCGCCGGTGCGATCGATGAACAAATCGGTTATTTCGAAATGCTTTCCCTCCAGGTGCCCCATGAAACCTCTTGACAGGTTCCCCACGGGATCGAAACCTTCTCCGTTGTTCCAATTCCTCGTCTCCGAAGCGTTGATATCGCTTGTCAGGATATAATGTGCCGACCTGTCGACGCTCATGTTCTGGAGCTGGGCGACATCGGAGATCTGATAGGGGTCCGATGCGGATCCGTCTCCTCCGGAAAACCTTCGGGATCCCTGACCCGGATCTGCACGGATAGTCAGTTCGGAGGCAATGGAGGAAACAGCCATTGTTATCAGTAAGATCGATACCATGATCGAGGCGGTACTTTTCACTTCGTCACCTCACCCAAGATCCGTTTAAATAATAATCGTTGAGGACTTAAAAGTATCGAAATGGGGTGGCGGGGCCGAGTACCTGCAACTCAGCATATCCGAAAGCAGTTGATCGATGACACCTCCGGGGATCGCGTTCTCCCAATATCCGCATGAACTAATGATCAGATTTTTCCTGCTGCGTATTGAGTTCCAGTTCGTATTTTCGGGGGTTCCGGTATATATGAAAAAAGGGCTTTTAGTGACGGTGACGAAGGATGAGATCGGAAGCCGGCACAGTCGACGAATACATCGAAACCCTGGAAACGGAGCGCAGGGAGGTTATAATATGGCTAAGGGAGATGCTTTTGGGGACAGTCCCCGGACTCGAGGAATCCATGGAATTCGGGATGCCCACCTACAGGAAGGGAGAGACGTACTATGCTTTTGCATCGCAGAAGCATCACATCAGCCTCTACGTCCGTAACCACGGACTTATCAGACAGTATTCGGACAGACTGGGAAAGGTCTCACTTGGAAAGAACTGCATCCGTTTCCGCCACCTCCGAGATATCGATAGAGGTGCCGTCGAGGAGCTCCTTTCGGTTTCGTCACGATGATATGATCACCAAGTCGTTTGTACAATCCAGGTGAATTCTGATAAACTGATACTGCCATGTTAATCGGGGGGCCGCATGGATAAGGGAAATGAAGATAATGAATTGAAGCTCCATGTAAGATATCCCATTTCCAGCATCGTACTCTACGACGGGATCACGATCCTCCATTACCTTCTCGGTGGTTTCGGGATCACGCTGGCATATTCTTTCTTCGACTACAGCTTCATCTTCGGTGCTGTCTATCTTGCCTTCGCACTATTTCAGATGTACGTCTGGATGCCCCTTGTAGTCTGCCCGAGCTGTGTATATCACAGGATGGAGGACGGAAGATGCATATCCGGGTTGAACAGGATCTCGATGAGGTCGGCCGATGAAAGACCGCTCGAGGATTTCGACAGAAGGGCCAAAGGGATACTCAGTCCCAACAACCTCTATATCGCGGCCCTGATCGTTCCAATAATCGCCATGGTCCCGGGTTTGATAATCGATCCGGGTATGATAGTCCTTGTGATACTGATATCCACGATCGTTCTGTTGGTCTTCAGGATCTTCGTGATATTCCCGAAGATCGCCTGCGTTCATTGCATGGCAAGGTACAGATGTCCTAATGCTAGGCAAATGGGTCTTTCGAACCCAACCGAATGATTTCACCTTCCTTCCAAAAGACTGAAAACATAGATCCATGATGAAGTAACCGAGGAGAAAGATGGACCATATCGAAAAGATCATCGCAATCTCGGTTCTATCATCCATTCTGATCTTGGTTGTCTGAGTTCCAAGAAGAAACCAGGCCTGGAAGGAATTGAAACCCCTTCTCACGGTTCCGCAATTTTTCTTCCGTGGAACGGGACCGGAAGGTTCGATGGAGGTGATGCGGTCAATCGGACCGAGGCGGTCCACATCGATGACGACCTCGACTGCAATGTCCAGGGTAGCTTCATAGGAATGTTTGCCATAGTGAAGTTATGGGATTTCGAACCACTGTCCCCGATGAACGGATCCTTAATCGTTAAAAATGCCACCCTACAGCTGGAATATAGAACATCTGGGTTCCCGGAAGAGCTGCAGGACAGGATCGTGCAGGATTTTCACTGGACGATCAACGGTAAGAACCATACTATCGATTGGAGTCCTGCAATATCGACGAACGATACCATCGATGACATCGAGCTCTTCTCGGACGAGGAATATACGAAAGACCAGATCTCGACCGTCTCGCTGTATTTGAAGATTTGCTCCAGCGGTTTCCTCGCCCCCTCCCTTGAACTGGACCGTGTATGGATGATCATCGATCACATCGCGGTCTGATACCTCGAGAATTGATTTATAAGGATATCAGCCATCCACAAAGGATGACAGGAGTTACCACCAGGCTCGAGAGGGCCGCTTCCATATATTCCTTGGTCATTGGCATCTCCATGCTCGGTCTATGGATCATGCTGATCTCCACTTCATCCGTCGAGGAGTTCGACACGAGACCGGTGGAGATAGTCCTCCATATCACGGCTGAAGCAATGACTGGGGTCCTGCTGATCTTGTCCGGTTTCGCGATGTGGAAAGGGTTCTCCCTGAGGCATAATATGTTCTTTCTTTCCATCGGTATGCTCCTCTATACTTCCATCGTGAGTCCCGGATATTATGCTGACAGGGGTGAATGGCCCATCGTCGCGGCCTTCGCCGTTTTGATTCTGTCAGGGATAGCATTGGCAGGATCGATGCTTCTGTCGATTTCCAAGAGAAGGAATCATGATGAACTATCATCGAAAGACTGAAGGCCGTGAAAAAGCAATATCTCTCAAAGGATGAGGTCCAGATGGTCCGTGAAATTCTCCCCGTGCTATTGACGATCCTCCTTTCTATTTCAGGAACGGTGGTCGGTGGCGGGTCCGCAGGAGGAGGGGAAGGGGACCTCACCATAGTCCTCATGGGAGATATCGTATTCAACGGGAACCTCGGAAGACTTGCCGAGACCCAGGGAGACGAATACCCGTTCGAGGAGGTGCTCCCCCACATCGAGGATGCGGATATCATCCTGGCCAACCTGGAGGGCCCGATCTCCGATCGAGGCACACCGGAGGAGAACAAGTACAGCACATTCAGGATGGACCCCAGGTCCATCAGGAGCCTGGAATATGCGGGCATCGACGCCGTATCGCTTTCAAACAACCACTGCCTCGATTACGGTCCCGACGCCCTGAACGATACGCTGATCTATCTGGATGAAGCGGGAATCGGGCATGCCGGGATATTCTACGGAGAGGATATCGGGAACGCTACCATCGAAAGACCGGTCATCATCACATCGGGTGGGATCACCTTGGGATTCCTCGCGTACACTGAGGATGTCAGGGGCCACTGGAAAGCTGATGCGGACTTCCCAGGTCCCCTGCCGCTAGATCGCGATCTGATGGAAGATGATATCAGGACCTCCAGTAACCTCGTTGATATCCTCGTGGTATCCATACACTGGAGGAAGTGGCCCCAGTACACAGAGGGTCCGGAACCCTCCGATATCGAACTGTGCCACGATGTGGTCGATTGGGGAGCCGACATCGTGATGGGACATGGGCCGCATACTGTTCACGAGGTGGAAGGATACGGTGATTCGCTGGTCCTCTATTCTCTCGGCAACGCCCAGATGGATACCGGGAACGATACATCGGATCTCTCGTACATTGCCAGGGTAAGGATTGTTGAGGGGAACATAGAGGGTCTGGAGCTGGTCCCGACCTACAAGAAATCCTACAGATACATCCCAATGGGCACTCCGGTGGAGAGGAACCCCGTGACAGGTCTGAACGTTTCCAGGGAGGAGGTCATGATGATGTACGAGGATGATATCTACGGCAGGGTTGACGACGAATGGAGCCGGAACGACCCGAGGATGCTCTTTGCCACGGCCCCATGGTACCTCAGGGTGCTCCTTGTCCTTCTTTTGATTTCGGTAGCTGCAGCCCTTTTCGTTCTGGTGCTGACGATCAGGAAAAGGACATCGTCCGGGAGAGAAAGGTGATCCACCGGATCATTGCCGCATCTTCTTCTTGAAATCCCCGATCCATTCGATCTCAGCCTTGAGCAGATACTGCGGTCTCACTGCCACAGCCACTCTCCATTCCTGACACCCCTCCCCGCGCATGTAATCCTCCAGTTCCCCGTACCCCTTCAGGAGTTCCTTCAGCCCTTTCTCGTATTCTAAGATCGCCTCGGCCATCTCCTTCTTCGAGAGCACGTCCAGATTGTAGGTCCCGACGTCCACCCTCCATTTCATGAACTCCGGTCTGGAGACAAGCTCCCTTACCTTTTCCTTCATCGCCCTTTTTCCATTGCTGGTCACGGAGAACACCTTCTGCGGCTTGTTCTCATCGGATATGGACACCCTGCTCTCAACGAATCCCTTCTCTTCGAGCTTTGAGAGCACCTTGTAGATAGAGGACATCGATATCTCGGTCCAGGAACGCATGTCCCGAAACTGCACCGCCTTTTCTATCTGATAGGGATACATAGGCTCTTCCAGAAGCAGCCCGATGAGCGCCGCTTCCTTGTTGCTCAAAGTCGCCATCTCAATCCCCCCTCCTTTCATACACGTTCCACACGCAGCCGGTATCGAAGGCTTTGCTATTCTTCAACTTCATACCGATGTTCCCTTTGATATCTCCGAACATGTTGTATGAGCTCTTTCCGACGATGATCGGGTGGACAAGAAGACTGACCTCAGAGACCAGCCCCTTTTCAAGGAGAAGATCTCCCAGCACCTTTCCCGTGTCGCAAAGCACCGTTTTAGCTCCATACTCCGTATGAAGCAGTTCCAAAGCTCTCACGAGGTCCACATGCTCCTCTCCGACAAGATGATAGCGGTATTCCCTCTCTCTGAGGTATTCCAAGTAATTCTCAGAGGTTCTCTTTGAAACAAGTACAACAACGTCCCTGCAGTACTCGAAGCTCCGGAGTCCGTGGAGAAGTCCTTTCAACCTCCCCTTCGTATCGATGACCGTCCAGTAGGGAAGCCCTTCATCCCGTTCCGGCCTCCTCCTGTCCTTCTCCTCCTCGGGAGGGGGTCCTCCGAACAGCTCGAAACCGGTCACAGCCGTGTTAGACCCGATCAGGTGCACCCCAGCTTTGAAGTCACCTGCGATACGATAATGCGTCTCCATGTCCGGTTCGAATCCGGTCAATGAGCCGTCGAGACTGATGGAATTGTGAAGGATCACCCTTGGAAGCATATTGTTCACTCCATATGTTGTAATGTTACAATACTGGAAATTTACAATACTATATATTCCCTTCGGATATGCGGTAACGAACCTCAGTTTTAACATGTTCCAGTTGAATACGACTTTATGGTTCGGGACCTTTCCTTGGGAGCTGTCCCCCTCGCTCTGGTCGTGGTCCTGCTGTTGGTCAGCGGGTGTCTTGGTGGGGGAGAGGAAGACAGTCAGGAAGAGGTGAAAGAGCCAAGACAGAAGATGAGGAACCTGGTGATCGAGATCAGCGAGTTCTCGAAGGACATCGACCCGGATTTTATCATTCTCACCCAGAATGGGAATGAGCTTCTCATGAGCGATACAGAACCTTTTACGGTCGATCTGAACTACACGGAACATCTCGACGGGATGGCCCAGGAGGACCTCTACTACGGCTACGATTCCGAGGGGCAGCGGCTGTGGTTGATTTCGGATCTTGTGCCGTCGGGTTTCCGTTACGGCCAAAGTATCAATGTGAAGCTTTTCAAGTCGGAGGCGGGCACGTTCGATACACCCGTGTCGTCGGCGCAGGCGCTGG
>JBLIRL010000135.1:0-8324 GCA_049472275.1 Thermoplasmatota archaeon
TGGACAATCCGCGAGATCGCCTGGACCCATCGCGGGCTGGGCGACAACGACCGTGCCATGGGAGAGGCCCGGCGCGCGATCCGCATGGCCCCGGACGATGCGTGGAGCCACTACCTCCTTGGCTACCTGCTGGATGATCTCGGCAAGCTCACCGCTGAGATTGAAGATGTCACTGAACTCAACCTCGAGTGACCTGACCTCGGGGTAGGAATCTGCTATGTACCTGACCTGTGTTGAGAGGTTCCTTATCGTAAGATAATCCAGCCACAGCTGGTAAACGTATTCCTCGTCGACGAACCTTGCCATCAATCTTCACCCTGAACCGGTAAGAAACATGACCCCTTTTCGAAGGGCATACACCGGCCTGATATTTTACATCTATCTTTCCAATGGAAACACTGGCAGTTAAGGGGTTGATTGGGGGAGAGGTGCCAGAAAGTTCCAGGTGAAGATTTATCTGCTGCTACAACCTCTGCCCACCGTGTACTGCATCGTAAGATGTCCCTTCTGCAAGAATCTCCAGGGGGGGCAATACCCTGTTAAAAGGACAAGATGTCAGACCTGCTCGAGGAATATCGATCTTCAGAAGATAGGGGTCATCGGTACATATGACGAGCATAAGGTCATGCAGTCAACCCTTCTTGCGATGAAATGGAAGGACGAGGAGAACGATCTGGTGGAGATCCTCTCTCCGGGTATGGACAAGAAACACATCAGCAGACCGAATACGGGCAGGGATGGACTGAGAAGGGAGATCCTGGATCGACTCATTGCAGATCGGAAACGGAACGATCTGATCACGGACCTGAATGAAGAAGGGTTCGACAGGTCAATGATCGAGGAAGTACTGGAGGAGCTCATTCGAAACGGGCTGGTCTACTATCCCACGTACGACACACTGAGAAAGACCTGATGTTTCATGCGGTGAATATATCGGAATATTCGTCTGAAATGTAGTAATGGATATGCCTACCCTTCTTCCTCTTTTCGAGAAGACCGTTCCTTGCAAGGTCTCCGAGATGATAGGACATGTCGGTCGGGCTTCTGTCGAGTATCTGGGATAGTTTCTTCGGGATTATTCCGGGATTGGCAAGGATGATCTCCATTATCCTCAATTGGAACGGTGAGATGTAATCCTTTATAGAAGCCTGCCTTCTGTAGGAACTCACGTAGAACAGTTTGTATTTACCCATCTTCTTGGAGTAAACCTTCTCCTCCCTTTCCAGGACCCTAAGATGATGAACCAAGGAGCCGTCGTTGAGGTCCAGGTTCCTCTTGAGTTCCGAATAGTTGGCTCCCGGTTTCGCCTTGAGATAACCAAGTATCTCATGTCTCACCCCTTTCTCTATCTTGCTTTTCTTGAGCTTAGAATAAAGGGGTATCAATAGACCGAGAAGCTTGAACCGGAGGACCTCGCTCCTCATTCCGAACAACGCAAGTCCGAACAACCCCGTTCCGATCACGAATCCAGCTGCCGGCAGTATGAAGGGCGGAATTTTTCCGGGGTCCTCTGGTATTGGAGACACGACGGTCGGAACAACGGGGGGGTTCTCCTCCCGAACATTCTCATCATCCTTTATCTCCTCCCCGTTCCAGGTGGTGCCGCCCGTCGGTTTGTCCTGCACCACGGGATCGACAATTTGATCCTGATCCTCCGATGTTTCGATCACTTCGTCGGTCACCGGTTCTTCCTCAATCTCATCCGGTATCTGGAAGAAGGGATTGGGGAAGATAATGATGTTGTTATCCTCAATCGATTCCAGGATCTCGTTGTAAGGGTCGATTATGAGGGAAAGACTCTCTGCGGATCGATCTACCTTCCAGTCGACCACGAGTTCCCTGGAGCCCTCCTTGTATATCGAAGGCACCTGGTACAGACCGAGGAATTTTCCATCCTGCATGAAAGTTACCTTGATCGGACCGCTCTCGATGCCGCCGATTGATCTCACGGCGAAAGTCAGTGTCACAAGCTGCATGTTCTCCGCATCGGGGTCCGAAATGATCAGATGGTCGTCCCTTGCCGTCACATCGAGGTAATCCGGTTCGATGATGAATTTCAAGGAGTTGTCAGAGGGATAATCATCCGATATCCTCCCCTGCGGATCTATCACCGCTTCGAACTCCGAGGTTCCCTCCAAAGCTCTCCATGTCCATCTAACTTCTCTAGATGATCCAGCCGGAAGGTTCGTCTCCAGATAGGTCAGGAGCTTTCCGTTGCGGTTTACCTCGACCTGAATGGAACCGGCATCTTCGGTGCCATGATTGTGAACGGTGGTGAAGAAAGTGACCATCTGATTGATGATCGGATTCTCGGGAGAATATCTTATCCCTTCGATCGAGAGATCGTGCGCTGGTATCGGATCCATGATAACCTGGTATTCCTCGTCCGATGGATGTTCGTTCCCTACCCTATCCGCCATCTTCAATCTTATCGATAGGTCCTGACCCTCAACACTTGCGATATCCAGCACCAATCTGTCCTCTGCAATGCTGCTCATTGGTATCTTCTTCCAAGGCGCGACAATGGAACCGTTATCGAAGATGGCATATTCCATGGAGCTCGTATCCAATCCGGAACCTTCTTCCTTCAGTGCCCATTCAAGATGAAGCTGGTCGTCCTTGGAGGAATACCTGAAATCTGCCAGAGTGGGTGGGGTCGAGTCAAGTTTTAGATCGAAGAACGCATGACCTCGGACCACGGAACCCTGCGGTACCTCTACCAATGTGAATTCGAACCTCTCTCTCCCATCCTCTTTCGGAAGCGGAAGGGAGAAGGAAACCTGATTGAGTTGATCCCGGTTGCTGGGAGAATATTCCCAGAACCGTCCAGCAGTGTCCTTGATCCCCAGTACGATATCCGAGGGCGTAGGTGACACACTCGGCGCTCCCTCGAAATGAACACTGATCTGGGATATCATTATGTTGACGCCGCCTCTTATGAAAAAGTCGTCAGTAAAGGCAGTTTCATCCTCCGGAAGAAAGATGGGCTCTCCCGAGATATCGATATCAGGTTCGAAAGCATACGCCTCTTCTATGATGTGATTATCACGGCTACCGTATGCATCGACTATCTCGACCTCGAGGTCTTTCGGCAGGTCCTTGGGGAAACCCCATTGGAAAAGGATGGAGAAGGTGATCTCCCAATGCTTGCTTGTGATATTGAAGTTCGCTGATGTCCTCTGTGTGTCGACAATGACAAGTCCGTTGAGACCATCGGATAACGATATTACTCCGGTTGCCAGATTGAAGGTGATGTTCATATCTGGCTGGTTCCTGTCCAGATCGATGGTGACCTTCTCAGGTGTGGTGCCTGATGTCTCCACGATGAAATCAACCGGGGTGTTCGGGAACACCTTTCCCGAAACTATAGGGGTTATGTGGACATCGACGATCTTCGATGCAACGTTCTTGATATCCCCGTATGAGCCATCATCATTTCCGTTGAAGGAGATGGGGCCGTGGACATCCTGGTAGGATCGGTCCCCGCCGTCCCTGTAGGATATCTTGTCGATATCGCTGCCGGACGCGTCAAGTGCCATGAGGAAGGACATTGACAGTAGAAGAACCATCGCCAATGCGTATGTTTTCATCCTCACGGTCTTCATGACTTACGCACCATCTATACTATCAAGTACATAGGTTCGATATGAAATGAAGTTAATAATGATTTCCCCCACATCAGCCTTTTTCGGGTCCAGCAGAAGCTATGGATGCTCATTCGGCAAGATGTGATGTCGGGGCAGGGACCTCGGAACTTCTAGACCAAGTTTGTGGGGAAATAGCCGTATGGGAAGGGTCACAAGAACCAAACCCGAGGGCCTGCCCCGATCATCTATGCGAATGTCGACTTGAGCGTCGAGGACAGTTTAGGGCCCGTCCGAGGCCGACACGATTTCGGATGAAAGGAAAGTGGTTGTGCCTTGGGGAAAATTCGGGCGGCACAACCGGGGTTTCAGATTCCTAATAGAGGTTTTATATGTGAGCGTCATCGCCAGGAGAGGGGGAAAGGATATCCCCCTCGCCTTTTCTGCTATACGAACTCCGTTGCTTGGGTTTGCGGATCACGAAGACGGGAAAGCTGTAATCGCTCATGTTGACGGCCTGCGCTTTCTGATCCGAGAACGGTCTGATATCTGGATGGTTTCCGGAGCCCAGCTCATTTCCCGTCTTGAGGAAATGGGTCGAGGAGATCACATCTCGCACGAATGCTCTAGTTCTCTTCTCGTGGGCCCCGGATGTGGGGTTTGTTTTGGGTTCAAGGTGTGTAATGGATGATCTTTTCAAGGGAGGTCCCCTGGTGTTTTGTGGTAGTGTTGTTCAGTACCGTTTCTGGAAGGAAAAATCCCAGGAAGTATATATATAAAGATTTGAGAAAAAATTGATTTATTATATAACCCTATCTGAAAGAAGATTGCAGGTCAGACTGCTTCACCGCCTGTCCATACATGATAAGTACCGTCCGAAAGGAAAGTGGCTCTGACATGTGTCAGTTTCCTATCCAGGACCACAAGGTCAGGGGACGAACCGGCTTTCATTCTGCAAGTGTACCGGGGACCCAACATGGAGAGCATTGCGGAATATTTGGAGAAACCAAGTATCATATCAGAAAGTGTCAACCTGCGGCGGATATCCTCATGCCCCATACCCCCCATGAAACCGACCAGCGGGTCAGGAGGCATCATGTCGGTTCCGAAACACCAGGGGATGCCCGAACCGATCACCGAGGTGAAATCGTTCAGATATCTACTGAACTTGCCGAGGCTCTGCTCGTAGAGACCTCCCGCTCTTCCCCATCTGTGATGGAAGTTCGGCTGCATACACAGTGCCCCTTTTCCGCCCTTCATCTTTCTGAGATGGGTTCCGTTTATGGCTTCCACATGCTCCAAACGATACGGAAGGCCGGTCTTCTCGAATAACCTCACTCCCTGCGAAATGGCCATGTCGCCTATGCAGTGCACCATCGGGACGAGACCTTCCGAATAGCTGTTCTCCGCCATTTTCGAGATCTCTCTGTCCGTATGCAAGGTAGGGTATGAAGGGGAATCCCTGTAGTCGATCTGGAAACTGGCCGTTCTCGCACCGATGGAGCCGTCAAGGAAGAATTTCTCGAATCGAATGTCTGTCCTTTCTCTTTCAAGATCCATTCCAGGCTCGGTCTGATCCCATTTCTCCGGAAGATTGCCCGATCGGAACCTTCCCGGGGCATCCCGTATGATCGATACTGAGAGATGAAAGGTCCTATCGGTTCCCGAATATGATTCATACATCCTATCCAGCTGAGATACGGGAACAATATCCACCCCCCCAACGACTCCGTACGAATGAAGAACATCTATGGCCTCTTTCAGGAGCTTGGCAAGGAGAGCCGCATCGAAGGGCAGTCTCCAGGGCAGTTCCATGGCTGAACCTTCCCTGATTATTCCATTCACACATTCCTCCTCCGGTATGCCAAGAGCACTCAATGCTTCTGGATTCAAGACGGCTTTGTGACCGCAGACCCTCCGCAGGATCAAAGGGATCCCTTCGAACTCTTTTTTCATGAAGGAACCATCCAATATCGGACCGCCGGAGAAGTTCGAATCATCGAAATCCGTACCGAAAATCATTCCCGTCCTCGAGTAGACTTCATTCCCGAACTTTCCATCGATCACCGACCTTACCTTCCGGATAATATCCCCTTCCGACCTGCAATCAGAAAGGTCAAGACCGGATCTAGATATGGACCACTGAAAAAGATGCATATGGCCGTCGATGAAGGCCGGACACAGATACCCTCCGTTGAGATCATACTCCTGGGACACATTGCCGCATCTATCTTGCGGGAGGTTTGGAAAGGCCATGTCCTCTATGGATCCAGATCTAAGCAGGAGCTCTCCCCTTCTGAACCGGGATTCCTCGTCCGACCATATATGACCGTTCCTGAACAGGACCGCTTCATCACTGTGCTGTATACCCATACTCGAGCACATCAAGGGTAGATGCTTCTGGGTATATACCTTTGGCCGGGGGAATGTTTTTCTATGATTCCAGATATGGACGGGGGAGGTATACTCATTGTCCTCGGATGCGAAGTCGGATGTTGCGATCGTCGGTGCCGGACCAATAGGGAGCTATGCTGCTGCAAGGCTTTCACGATCCGGCTACTCGGTATCACTTTTCGAGGACCACACCGAGGTTGGACGGCCCGAGCAATGCGCGGGTCTTGTCAATCGAGGCATGTTCGAACTACCTCTTCTGGACCAGGTCCTGGACGAGGTAAAGCTGCATGAGATCACCGGCGCCGACATCTACTCGCCTGCCGGCAGGAGACTTGAACTTAGGGCCGGCAGGGTAAAAGCCATTTCGATAGACCGTGCAAGGTTCGACAAGGTCCTTTTCCGGATGGCGGTCTATTCCGGGGCTTCGCCGGTAATATCTGCAAAGGTGGAAAGGATCGAACAAAATGGAGATCCAGGGTTCCTGGTCCATCATCGTGGTGTAAACGGCAAAGGGGTTCTGAAAGCCCGGATGGTGCTCGGATGCGATGGTACATCTTCTGTCGTCAGAAGAGACCTGAAACTTGATCGACCGCTTGATGTGATCCCCGGCGTCTCCATGCAGATGGAGATAATCAGAGGTGAAGTCCCCGATGACATCGTGGGGGTCTTCACGGGAAAGGATACCGCCAAGGGATTCTTCGCATGGGCAGTTCCAGCTGGTAGCAGTTCATCACTCCGAATAGGACTTGCTTCTGAGACCGGCGAAACTCTGAGAAAGGGATACACTGCCCTGCAGAAGGACCCAAGGCTGGCAGAATGGCTCGGAACGGACGTCAATGGATTGGACCTCGGCAGCAGATTATCCTTTAATATCGGACCTGTGCCCATGGGATCCCCCCGAACGTTGATCTCGGGGAACGCGGTAATACTCGGTGATTCTGCTGGGATGGCAAAACCCACATCCGGGGGCGGGATATATCCAGGTCTCATGGCCGTCGATGAACTTGCTATGTCAGTAGAAACCACGGGAGATATCTCCCCGGATGCCCTGGAAGGGTTCCGGTCCTCCTGGCAGGCAGGCTACGGAAAAGAGCTTTCGAGATCGAGGTTCTTCAGAAAGATAATAAGAGAGGTGGAGGACGCGGAGATAGAGGATGTCATCGAAAGGTTCTCGGACCCCGACCTTCTCGAAATAATCAACAAGGAAGGAGATATCGATCATCCGTTGAGACTGGCTCTCCTTCTTATCAGGAAGGATACAAGCCTGCTCAAGATGATTCCGAGGTTCCTTCCGCACATGAGGCATCTGATGTGATGTCCCTCAGATCCTCTTGATCTGGTTGTTGTACATTTCCACCAACTCCCTTACGGATGTCGCATCGGTCGGGGATTTGTCCTGGCGGAAGCGTCCTGTGAATCGCGGGAACCTCAATGCGAGGCCTGCCTTCGGTTTCAATTTGTTCCATGCACAGGTATGGACCGGTGAGAAGGTTATCTCGGCCGCCTTGACCTCAAGTACGATGGCCGGAGAGGTATAGAGGTCGGCCTCCATCCTGGTATCCACTTTCCTGTGGGGATCGCCCCCGGTCCTGAACTCGGAGAGCAGACCGGGGAGCTCGGTGAGATGCTGATCATTGAGGCCGCTTCCCAGTTTGCATACGGTTCTGAACATGTCGGCCTCGTCATCGTAGGCGGGCATCAGAAGCGCTCCGAAGGTTCCTCCCCTTCTTCCTGTGCCATGATATGCTCCTACCACCACCAGGTCCAGTGTATCATCGAGCTCCGCCTGGTAATCCTTTTTGTACTTGATCCACAACCATCCGCGATTGCCTGCCTGGTATATCGAACGGTCGGAAACTGATTTTGCCATCACGCCCTCGCACCCATCCTCGAGTGCCTTGTTGAAGAATTCCTCTCCTTCATCGGGATCAGAGACTATCATCATTCTGGACAAAGATATCCCGGCCCCTGATCCAGTATCCTCAGAGAGGTCCGGGAACGAGGTTCCGATCGCCTTTCTCCTTTCCAGGTACGGTTCATCTATGAGCTCCCGGCCGTCGAGATAGAGGCAATCGAACAGGACGAGGTTCACAGGGACCTCCTCGATCTTGTCATCCAACCCGTACTTTCGTCCCCTTCTCCGGGAGATAACCTGGAAAGGAAGCATCTCTCCGGTGTTGGGGTCCACCGGAACGCATTCACCTTCGAGTATTGTCTCCCCTGCCTTGAAGTTCGACCTCAGGGAGGAGACCACATCCGGAAACTGATCCGTGATATCCTCGAGTTGTCTCGAGAACAACATGATCCTGCCATTGTCGTCGCAGATGTGCGCCTGGACCCTCAATC
>JBLIRL010000136.1:0-8265 GCA_049472275.1 Thermoplasmatota archaeon
CTCGGGTACAGCTTCACCGTCGGGAAGTCAGGCAGGATATACCACGAGTTCGTATCCGAGAAGAACGTCACTCTGAACGCCAACAAGGAGAGCGAGGTATCCTTCAAGATTTATGTACTCAACCAGGGGAACATCCCCGTAGATTACAATCTTACGGCGAGCTCCTCTATGCTTCTCTATGCCGATATAGTCAGGGGGGAGGCCACGCTGCTGCCGTCCGAATCGGCACAGGCAGAGATAACGATCGAGATGCCCCCCTCGGAGGACAGGTTGATCGGCACCATAGAGCTCAGGACGTCGGGATCTCCTAAGAAGGTCTCCTGGGAGGTAAGGATAGAGAGCAGGTTCCCCGATCTTGAGGCGGATGAGATAATCAGATTGACGGATCCGGATCCTGTTCTCGGCGACAGAATAACACTGCTCGGGACCGTCCGCAACAAAGGGGACGTTGAAGCGGAGACCGTGGTCTGCTCCTTCTACGAGGATGAGGAGCTCATAGGCTCGTCAACGATCGATTATCTCGGTCCTGGCGAAGAGGCGACCGCACCGGGCGTGGAGTGGCAGCCTGTTGGGACAGGGGAGAGGGAAATAACCCTCAGGATAGATCCCGACGAGCTCCTTGTGGAGGAAGAGGAGGACAACAACGAGGCCTACAAATCCTTCTCGTTCTTCCCGGACATCTCCATCTCGTCGGTCGAGCTGCAGCCGCCGATCGTCAGGAAAGGCGACGAGGTGAAGGCCACCATCGTCGTGAAGAACAACGGCAATGCAGATATCACGAGAGGTTTCGAGGTGGAGCTGCGAAATGGCGGAAGCCAGGGTGGCGTCATCGCCACAAGGGATTTCGAGGACGACATCGATGCCCGGGGTGGAGACACGGTGCAGGTCGAGATGATATTCGACGCACCGGACATTGACGGCAAGGTCACGATATGGTTCGGAGTGACCATAAAGGATCTTGATGAAAGGAAGCTCGACAACAACGAGCTTACAGGGGAGGTCGAGATCGAGACCCCCGCCAGCGAAGGTCCGAACTACATGCTGTTCGGGATAATCGGAGTGGCCGCTGCAGTGGTGATCGTGGGAGGAGGGCTTTACGTCTGGAAGTTCGGACTCCCTCTAATGCCTCCTCCGGGTGAGGAGGGAGGATCGGAACCCTCGGAGACCGAGGACGGGGGAGGACCCAGGATAGAGGCCATACCCCCTGAACCGATCGGATCCACCGGAGAGGAGGGAGAGATCGAAGAGGAACCCCTGGTGGAGATGCATCTCGAGATACCCGCCCAGGAGGAGGAGCCCTTATTAGAGGAGCCGGTCGAAGAGGTGATCATTGCCGAGGTGGTGGATGAAGAGGAGGAACCGATCCCGCCAGAACCCGAACCGCCGATTATCGAGGGAGATGAGGACGACGAGGGACTGATACCTGAGATATGATCCCGGGTACCATGCCTTACATGGAAGGGACCTGTGCAAACATTATTAAAACCCTGCCTGCCATTGAAGGTGCATGATGGACCTCAAGATCCTGAGGCTGGATTACAACCCACCCGGGATCCTCGAACTGGGATACGGTGACATCTTCCGGAAGATAAGGGAGGTTACCATCCTCACTCCGCTCATGCAGACCTTCGAGAGGTTCATACTCGTCTGCGAGATAGTGTGGAAGGACGAACCGGACCCCGAGGAGTTGAAGAACCTCATGCTGGTCGAGAGGGCCGAGGAGATTTCCCGAGATCAGGGAACCTCAATAGTCATTGTGTCCGGTCAGTTCCCGGACCATTACCGGGAGGTCATCCGCAATTTCTTCGATACCTTCCACTGCTTCATAGAGTTCCCCGCAAGGCTCACGGAAAGGACACTCACGGGTTCGATCGTAGGAACGCAGGACGACCTCAATCGGTTCCTTGCCTTCACCAATGCGTGGGGGGCCGAATACAGAATAATATCCATAAAAAAATACCAGCCAAGGGTCGAGGGAGCACTCTCGGCACTCACTCCGAAGCAGTACATCTGCATGGAGACCGCGGTGAGGCTCGGATATTTCGATGTTCCAAGAAAGGTGAACTCGAGGGAGCTGGCTGCGGAGCTGGACCTTTCCCACGCCACCGTACTGGAGCATCTAAAGAAGGGTCAGAGGGCGATCCTTTCCGCCCTCTTCAAGGAATAGGTCCTTCCACCTAGAGGCCGTCGCGGAATGGAGGGCCTTCACCTTCTCTTTCGGGCAAAGACCCTCCCGATATCTCTCCTCCCGATCGACCTCCTGTTCTCCGAACCGTAAGATCTCCGTCGCCGTGATAGATCGATCCGCCAAGGTCGAGGCCAAGATCGTCGAGCGTACTTTGGTCGGGACCGAAAGAACCTCCAGCCTGCTGGATTCCGTATAACCCCTCTATCTCATCCTGCCTCCTCTGCATATTCTTGACCTTCTCCTCGATCTCCTCTTCCTCGGCAGCCTCCCTTGCTCTTTCCCTCCTGATCATCACGAGTAAACCCGTCAGGACCAATATAACGAAGGATATCACCGATAGAACGGACAATATCAGTACTGGATGGATGCCGGAGAGATCGATGCCGGGATTCACCCTCGGGTCATTCGCATCGTCATCATGGTCATCGTCATCATCGTTCGAGGACCCGGGGTAGGAAAGCGGGTCCATCGGATCGGTCGGGCTTCCCAGCGGATTCATCATCTCTATCGAGTTGCTGTATCCGTCACCGTCGGGATCCTCCTCAGGACCTTGAGTGAGATCCCCGAAATGGATGATCTCCCTGTCATCCGGCAGTCCGTCGTTATCATCGTCTCCGTCCGATGTTATGATGATCCTGAATCCCTTCCTTACCGGTTCAACATCCCCGACGGATACCGTGAGGAGAATGTTGAAAACACCCTCGTCGATGTATCCTAGCTCTCCCTCAGATGGGATGAACTCAACCGAGATCGGATTCCCGTATACGCTCTTGAGCTCCCTGTTCTCCTCATCGTTGATAACCCATCTCCATGTCGGTCGTAGGCTGCCGGATATCACCGCATTCGCCTTGAATGACACGGTTTCGTTCCATTCCGGTCCGATGACTGAATTGATACCGAGTTCTCGGTCCGACAGGTCGAAGATATAGCTGACCTCCAGCCATTCTTCAGCAAGGAGAAGCGATGGGACGGCCTTCGACGGCTCCAGCACTACCTTGAGAACTGCCATGTTCACCTTTGCCCTGTCAATGAGGTAGAGTTCGAAAGTGAAGGTGCCGTTCTCCGCATGCCATCCTTCGTTGACCGTTACGTTCCATGTATCCGGTCCCGTGCGGACGATCCTCGAGGCTCCGCTCCCTATCGATGAACCAAGTACCAGGACCTCGCCCGGGTCGATGTCATCCCCCACAACGGAGAAAGTCAATTCGGAGCCTTCATCGACCTCGAATCGAACGACATCCCCTGTCATGTTCACCTTCCTTCCATCCACGAACCTGAAAAACGGAGGCGAGTCATGATCGTGGACCCAGATCCTAAGATACAGCTCCCCGGACACCGCTTTTCCATCAGTGATCCTCAACCTCATCCCGAGCCAGGGAACATCATCGTTCAATGGTTTGAAGGATACGATCGATGTATGTTTCGGATCAAGTTCGTCCACGGTGATGTCGAACCTCGGATCATCGATCGTGAAGGTCAGGAAATCCCCGTCAACATCCCTCCCGCTTACCGAGAACGAGTAATCAAGGGTCTCGAAGCACCCGGATACCTCTCTCGGGACCTCAAGCAAGGTCTGGCCGGGAGAGATCTCCGACCTCCAACCTGTCCAGAGGTCAGTGAAGGACAAGAAGACCGGAGGATCGTTCACCGGAGATACTGACACATCGAACCAGTTGGAGGATGCGGTAAGATCGTCAGGTGTGTGGAAGCAGCCATCCTTTCCCGTGTCCCTCACCACCAATCTGAACGCTTCGGATCCGTGCCAGTTTTTACAGGTCTGATGCATGTGTACGTATCTGTGACCGTTCTCCATGTCGACTTGCCCGGAGATGTTCCTGTTCGAGGAGTTCGTTTCGATATCGAGATCCAGTTCGTCATGCCCCTCGTAAGCATCGTCGACAACTATCCCCAGTTCTATGAGTTCGGACAGATTGATCGCACGGGGGAGCCCCATATCCTCCTCCATTAAAATGTCCGGCAGGGGTCCCGTGAATGTCGGGGGTTCGTTCACGGCATGTGTTCTGAAGGTCCCTTCCAGAGATTCGGATATCCGCTCGCCGGAGTCAACGGTTCTGACGGCCCAAACATAGCTGGTGTCCGCCTCGAGCCCGTCAGCTATCTCGATACTTTCCTTTCCCTGATCGAATATCCTTGCATAGAGCTCCCCATCGGGCCATTCGGTCAGGTTGTAGCTCAGAACATCCCGTCCGAGAAAGACCTCGTAATGGTCGAAATCCGGCTCGATGTTGGCGGACCAAGTTATAATTGCGCCATGTGCGCTCGTGGGGAAGGAGTTAGCATCGGCGGGCCTCACGGGAGGAAGGTTCTCCCTCGTTCTTGAATGGTAGATGTCCTTCTCCCCCCCGTTCACGGATTCGAACCATGTGCAATGTATGGTACCATTTTCGTCGATCGATATCTTCTGTTCCTGCGCAATCGAAGAGTCCCTGTATTCATTGGCCTTGAGAGTGGTGGACCAGCTGGAGCCATTGTCAAGTGAGTACGAGGCAAGGACCCTTGATCCGTTAACAGTGCGGTCTATCCACGAGACGGCGACGATCCCTTTTCCGATCGCAAGGTCGGGGGACGAATGCCATACGCTTGGCAGAGATCCGTTGACCTTGATGTTCGCTGACCCGTTGACCGACCAGTTGCCGCCGTGGTCCGAAGAAGTGGTGTATTTGATACAGGGCCTGTCCAAGGTGAAATCCCCGTTGTTGTTTCCGTTTTGGTCCGTTGAGAAATCCCACCATGCCAGATGAACTCCCTCCCCGTCGGCTTCGATGACGGGATCGAAAATCGTGTACATTGGATAGACCAGCGGGTTTGCGATCTTCCAGGGTGTATCGAATTCCAGCTTTTCGCCGGAGCTGCTGGGGTGATCGGCCTTCGAGAGGAACGAGCATACCTTCCAATCGGGGTCTTCCTCCCATGCGACATAGATCTTTTTACCATCCGACGCCACATCGGGTCGTCTCTGGGACGATGCGGGATTGTCGGGATCGGCCTGTTCGGCGACCTTCTGAGGTCTCGACCAGTTCCCGCCTCCGTCCAGGGAAAATGAGATGTGTATCCTGTCATCATCTTCAAGGTCCTCCCAGACCACGAAGATCGAGCCGTCCAGCCCGAACTTCAATCTGGGAAAACGGATCTTGTTCGATGGATAGGCCGGAAGTTCAAGCGGAGTGACGAGGCTCCTGGTCCATGTCGAGCCATTATCAATCGATACCGCACAGATAATGACGAATTCCTGAAGGGTTGGTATCTGTCTGTACTGACTGTCCATGTAAGCAACACAGACCATCGTTCCGTTCTGGTCCGAATACGCATCTATGGATGGTTGGATCTGCCGGTTCCCGGAGGAGATGTTGTCCTGCAGGTCTATTACCGGGTCCCATGTCGAACCCCCGTCACGGGACCTTTTGACGGCCACATGGGGTGAATTGGTTCCGTAGCTCAGATCCACATATGATATGAGAACGACACTTTCGTTTCCGGATCCCACAACGACCATATCCAGATCGCTCTGGTCCGAGCTGTCGTTCACAGGAGAGGTGTTCTTCATGAACGATATGTCCAAACCAGTGATGGTGCCGGGCAGTAGGGTTGCAACGAGGACAATGTTCATGAGGCAGATCGCCGCGGTCCGTGTTCCAAATGGTCTCATATAACCACCGGGGACCATTCTGTCTACCCGGATATTAATATTAAATGTAATTATGTATTGGATTATATCAAAAATTCCCTATTTATATCATTTCTGATTAAAATTATATTAAGTCCCGTTCCCATCCGGTACCTGTTGACCGATGCTAAGAGGGAATATCTGAAACGGGTGACGGTGGAGAACCGTATACTGCTGCTCCTTCTGGACCATGTCAAGGACCAGGACAGTTATTCCGTTCCCGAGGCGGTCACCCAGGGCGGTATGTCCGAAATTCTCTCGGTCAGGCAGAACAACCTTTCCAGGGACCTCCAGTCCCTGGAAACTAGAGGTCTGATCCAATCCAGGTCGGCACATGTTACCGGAAGTCAGAGGAGGAAGAAGGTCTACTTCCTTGCTCAAGAGGGAATCGATATTGTGAACTCCCTTTCCAGGGAGCTCAGGAGGTCATACGTAATAGTCAAGGACCGATCAGGCGAGATAAGGGAATGGAAGCTCGGCAAACTGGCGGACCTCCTCTCGGAGGAGCTTCACAGGAAGGTAAGCCTTCACGAGGTTGTCGAGAACGTTCTGGAAGGGGGAGAGGCCGATATCGGAAGCATCCTCGGAAAGGAGGGAAAGGCGCCGATATCCGGTGCTCCCGTGGTCAAGGAGTTCTATGGCCGACAGGAGGAGCTATCGGAGATCGAGACCGCCTTCGGGAGGGAGGGTTCGCTCGTTCTTTCCGTGATCTCCATCGCCGGACAGGGCAAGACCTCACTGGTCTCGAAATTCGTCTCCACCGGCAGACTCAGATGCTCCTGGTTCAAGGTTAACCAGTGGTTGACCCCCAGGAGATTGCTGACGGACCTTGGGTCCGAATTGAGGGAGATGGGTTTCCGTGCGAATGCTGACCTCGGTGCTTCTGAGGACCATATTGATCTCCATGACGAGATCGACCTGATCGTTGATGGTATGGACCGAACCGGTCTGGTCCTGGTCCTGGACGATGCACACGATATGTCCACAGAGACCGTGGAGGTGATCCGTCTTCTGAGGGATCGGTCCCTACTCAGGAAGAAGCGCACCAGAACCATACTGATCTCCAGGGAGAGGCCCAGGGTCTACACAAGGACCCAGGCGCAGCTGAAAAGCGACATATTGGAGGTGCAGCTTGAGGGATTGGACAGGGAATCGGTCTCTTCTTTCCTTCTTTCCAAGGGGATCCCCCGCCCCTTTCATGAGGATTATTATTTGAAGACGCGCGGACACCCGATGACCATCGCACTGCTGGGAGCAAGTCCGGAAGCTCCACCGGAGGAGGTTGGGTTCGCCATAGGCCGGATGATAGAGGATGAGGTCCTGTCATCGCTTGACAAGGAGGAGCTTTCCGTGATGGAACTCGTTTCCATAATGGAGATACCGGTCGAGAAGGAACTCCTGTACTCTCTGGCAGGCGTCAACAGGGAGACGGTTGGAGACCTCATTTCAAGGCTTCTGCTTCGGGAGTACGAGAACGGAACAATCGATCTCCACGACCTGCTCAAGGACTCCATCAGACCGGCCATACCATCAGAGGCCCTTGACAAGTACAGGAAGATCGCCTATTCTTACTTCTCCAAAAGAGGGAGGGACATTGACCTGGTCCAGACGATGCATTTCGCCATCGAGCTTCGGATGGCGGATGATGTTGTGGACCTGATCTCCGATCACGGTGAATACCTTCTGGGGCGGGGGTATCCTCAGGTGGTGGAGACCGTCGATATGATGTCCGGGAAGGTCACCGATCCCGTGAAGAAGATAAAACTTCTACTCATCAAGGCCGATTCAGAGAGGATCAGGGGTGATCTGGATAATGCGAACAGACTGCTCGAGAAAGCATCGGACATCGCAATGACGGTAAAGACCAGAAAGGGTGCCGACAGCCAGCCCATTCTCCTTTCGAAGGTCCTTAGAAGGTCTGCCGAGGTAAAAGGAGTCGAGGGGTCCGGGAAGGATGTCCTCGAGATATATCTCAAAAGCCTTGCTCTCGTGGAGGCTTCCGGGGACAGGGAAGAGGCAGCCAGGGTCTACTCGGGAACCGGCATGGCGTATCTGGGGATGAGGGAGTTCGACAGATCCATTTCATATCTCAGGAAGGCTCTTGACATATACATCGATCTCGGGAGTGAGAGGGGTGCTGCCGAGATCCGGACCGATCTGGGAATAGTTTACTATCGAAAACTTGAGCTTGCGAACTCACTCAGGGAACTTCTCCATGCGGCTAGGATATCGAGAGAGGGTGGTTTTCAGAGGTCCAGGTCCCTTGCCCATTTCTCAAGGTACTCTCTATCCAGCTTTTCACCCTGAATCCTGGCTACATTCAGCGCATCTGTGAACTGCCTTTCAGAGTCTCCAAGCCTTGACCACTCGAGTTTGGCAAGTATCACATCTT
>JBLIRL010000137.1:0-8212 GCA_049472275.1 Thermoplasmatota archaeon
CGACTTGCTGCGCGAGCGCACGACGGCGCTGCGCGCGGAACTCGAAATACTTCACACGCAGGCCATCCTCGGCGAGCTGGTCCTCGTTGTGGTAGTCCCCGAGGACCTTGACGAGTTCCACGAGCTTGCTTTCCTGGTGGACCTTGTCACATATCAGGTATAGGTCCACCAGCTCCCTGAGGTCCGGTATTATCTTGCTGAAAGCGTCGAAATCCTTCTGGATGACCTCCATGGTGAACTCGTAGTTGATGGGGGTCTTCTCCACGTGCTTCATATGCTTGAGATGAACCTCCCTGTTGGTCTTGACGATCTTCTCCATGTGCCTCTTTCTGGAACCCTTCGCTTTCTTCAATGCCTTGCCAAGTTCCTTCCTGTCCTCGAGCAGGAAGAAGTTCAGTTCCTCCTCGTTCCTCCCGCAGATGTAGCATCTGGGTTCCTTGTCGTAGGTCACTTTCATTTGTTTCCCCGGAAAAAGAAATGATAGGAGATATTTTACAGTTGCCACCCGAGATCTTCCTTTCAAAAGATCGTATCGAATATCATTGGATATCGACCGTTGGCGAATGTCCAGGCGTTTGGGTGGTCTCCTCGGGAAATTATTTCAATATTGAACCGCATGGTGGACGGTACAGGAAATTGGGGGATTCGAATGTGCATACCCGTGTTCAGAAAGGACCCTGGAGAGAACCCTATCCAGCATACGGCGAAGATCATAGCCTTCGCCCTCATACTGCTATTTGCGGCAGGACTGGTCGGCACCGGGGTGATCGCTGCCTTGAGGGACAATACAGAGTGGTTCAGCCTGTTCAAGGAAGGCTTCCTGATCCTGAGCGGTGCCATAGCTACAGTCATTGGTTACTATTTCGGAAGCAGGTCAAGTGAAGCTGCGCAGTCCGAACTGACGCTCGAGAAGGAAAGCAAGCAGGCAGTGATCGAGGCGAAGGAGAGCATCATGAAGGACCTGGAGGACATCGCTTCCACCAGTGATCCCATCATACCGATGGAGGCACCGATGATCGACACGAGGGAGCCGGAAACCATCGGGATCATGGTCCCCAAGAAGAAAAAGAAGAAGGGAGGGTCGCAATGAGGCCGGGACCGAACTTCAGGGTGGTATCCCGGCGGGAACCCGGCGTTGCCTCCAGCAAATTCCCGAACAGCTCCAAGACCTACTACTATGTCAGGCTCTTCATCGAGGCACCAAGCCTTCATGATCTTGAAAGGATCAAGTTCGTCATTTACCAGCTCCACCCGACCTTCAGACAACCCAAGAGGATGTCCAAGGACCGTGGCAACAACTTCGAGATCAAGATATGGACCTGGGGTTATTTCGAGGTCAAGGTCAAGCTCTACATGACCGACGATTCGGTGGAGCAGATCGAGGGTTATGTCAGGTACGACGTTGATTGAATCTGAAAAGGCAGCAGACATTCCGGTCTACCACCGAACCCGACAATGTAATGGACAACCGTCATATGAGACCATGATATGGTTGTAATGAGGTATGCTCATGAGCGGATCGGAAATAATCGAAAGGGCCGGAGTGTCGAATGCAAGTTTCTCGGATGCTGTTGAAAAGGCGATCAACGATGTGAAAGACGGAAGGGCCGTGCACTGGTTCCAGGTGATCGACCAGAGAGGGAGGATCAAACCGGATGGTCAGATCGAGTTCCAGGTTATTCTTAGGATCGGTGTCTGATGGAAAGGGAATTTCTCCATCGGCCCATGATCCTGATTGAGGATTTCCATAAGTACATTTTTTTTAGGGTATTCTTAGATATTTGACCTCAGTGATTACCCATCAGGTCGATCCATATGACTACATTGAAACAACTTAACAAGCTCGCCCGGGAGTGCGAGGTATGTGCCATGAAGGACACCAGGTCCATCAATCAGCATCTAAGAGAATGCAATACCTGCAGCGATTACCATGATAAGGCCGAATCGTTCAACAGAAATCTCAATGACGTCAGAGAACTGGCCTCGAAGACCGAGGACGAGAGACACCGCCATATCCATGAGAGAATGTCCAAGATGGCAAACATGGAGGAGGAGGAAAGGAGGGAAGCGCTGACAGATATGATGGATGCGATATCCATCCTTCCCGAGGACGACAGGATCAAACTTGTGAGGACCAGGATGGATGTGATAACCGACTTTCCCAAATACGAGAGGGATCCCGTCATGAAGACCCTGGGTCATGTGATGAGGGATTGGGACAAGGAAAGGAGAAGGATAGAGGCCAACTCCTTCCACAAGGCCATCGAGGAGTATCCGGTCCTCAAGAGAATGATGATGAGGAACCTCTTCGACAGGATGGTGGACGATCTACAGTCCGAGAAGTAAGGATCATCCTGACCATCTTATCTTCACGGCCACCTCATTCCTTCTGAAGGGGCCGGGCATGAACGGTGAGTTGTATCTCATCAGAAACGGGGCCCCTATCGCGGGGATGCCCTCATCCCGGAGTCTCTGCAGAAGATGTTCTGTCATCTCCTTCACCGCTGTCGAAGTGGCCCTCCCGCTGAAGCGCAGTGCCGCAATGGTCCTCGAGGGTATCTCTTCCAGCACCAGCCTGTCATCCTCCGGTTCGGGGGCATTATCCATATCGTAATCCCGGGGAAGGACGAAGGAGAATGATCCTCCCCCTGATATCACCGGAGCCGTCATGGGTATCTTCTCGGATGATATCACCGGAGAGGTCATCCGGATCCTGCTCCTGGACCTGTTTCCACCCTGGATGTAGTCGAAGAGCAGCCTGAAGGAATCGTTGTCGGAAAGGCCGAAAACACTAATGATTACCATGGGATAGTAACTTCTTACCTCAAGATCGTCCAGACGTGACAGGACAGTATAATCGACCTTCTTCACCATGGACCAAACAGGGGTCTCGGATAGAAAACCGTTTTCCCTCCAGAGTGGGGGGCAACTCCAAACGACCGATATTCTGCGACCGGTCTCCTGCTTGAAAGGACAACTGTAAATATCAAATAGGCCGATTTCCAGGATAAGCACCGGTCATTCGACCGTCTTGCGGGGGGTCTTCCGATGAGAGGAAATATCTTATTGATTTCCATAGCGCTTGCTGTAGCGATGGTGATGCCGATGCAACTGCATATTGCAGGTCGTTCTACCACTCCCGGTATCTTCGCAGGTTCGGATGGGTATGCTATCGGCCCAATGGAGGATATCGTATCGGTGATCGAGGACGATACCTATGCGTCCACTTACTTCGCAGTGATGGGAGACCTCACGATCAACTCGTTCACTACGGGAGCCGATTTCCTCACCGCCGACTATTCTGCTCCCCTCGTGCTGGACACAGCCTCCCTCGAGTGTCGATGGAGCTTCGACCGAGACGATGCGGCGGATTCTTCCGGGAACGGTCATGACGGGACGGTCCACGGAGCCACACCTTCGGACGGAGTTTTCGACATCGGCCGTTCGATGTCCTTCGACGGGGACGATCACATCTCCATCCCCCATGATGTTTCTCTCAACATAACGGACGAGATAACCGTCGAGGCATGGATATACCCTACATTCACGGATTCCGGAGAGCACATGATCATAAGCAAGGGCGGTCACTGGGGGGACGACGATCCTCAGGACTACGAGCTGACCATGGACAAGGACAGACCCCTTTTCCAGATCAAGATCCCCGGGAGCAATGACTGGTACGGCGCGGCCCCGATGGAGCCGATAACAAAGAACGAATGGCACCATGTGGCGGGTGTCTACGACGGCTCCCGGTTCATGATATTCATCGACGGATCGAACCAGACCATCCTATACAATGGATGGGACGCCTCGTACAAAGGGAGCGTTTATTCCGGCGGACTCCCTACGAGCAGTCACAACATATCCATCGGAAGGAGGGAGCCGGCATCCTGGGGATCCCTCTTCTTCAGGGGTCGCATCGATGAGGTGAGGATATTCGACGAGGCACTTTCGGCGGAGGATATCCTTGAGCATGCGACAAGACCCACGACAAGGACCGTGACCATTTCGGGAACCCCAGACAACCTGGACGTGGGCGTTCACGATGTGGAGATCAACATCACTAACGGGCAGGGGAATTTCGCCGAGAGGAGATTCACCCTTACGGTGGTTAACGATCCTCCGGAGATAACAACCGAGGATGTTCTCTCGGTACTCCAAGACGAGGAATACAGGGTGGAGTACGATGCCGACGATGAGGGACTGGGTATCACATACTGGCAGCTGACCACGGATGCGGATTGGCTGTCCATCGACCAGATAACGGGTGTCCTCAGCGGTACTCCCTCCAACGACGATGTCGGTGTGCACTCCATCAACGTGACCTTCAATGACGGAAAGGGCGGGGCTGATTCCGCCATCTTCGATCTTGAGGTCGTGAACGTCAACGACGCCCCTCGTATCGTCACCGAGGAGCTACCTGACGCGGTGGAAGATGAACCATATGCAGTCCCGCTGGAGGTGCATGATCCCGACGGAGAGCTGCCATCCTACATGTTAGGGGGTCTTCCCCCATGGATCGAGGTGATATCCTGGTGCACTCTATTCGGTACCCCATCCAATGATGACGTTGGCACCTACAATATCACGTTCTCGGTCCAGGATTCGGGCGGCCTACCCGATGAAAGATACTACGATCTTCGGGTGATCAATGTCAACGACCTGCCCCAATGGACCTCTGTTCCGGATAATACGACGGTTAAGGAACGGGAGCTGTTCACATTCGATGTGAACGCGACAGATGTGGACCTTCAGGACGAGATCACCTACTCTGTGGACTCATATCCCTCCACGAACATAACAATAAATTCCACCACCGGCCAGCTCGAATGGTTCGCCAACCGCGCTCCTTTCGTTCAGACCAGGGCCTTCCACGAAGAGGGTCCGCATATCCTCATGGTCAAGGTCGAGGCCACCGACGGTAATGAGACCATAGTCCATCGCTTCGAGATCAACATGACCCCCTCGGTCCCGCCGACGACCAGACTCCTGGACCCCGTGGACGGGATGGTGGTCATCGAGAACACCACGGTCCTGCAATGGGAGACCGGCTATTCCGAGAACGGCAACCTTGTCCATCAGGTATACTTCAGCGATACGAAGGCCCGGGTGGAGCTTAGGGATGCAACCGTGGAAACTACTGTCAACGGAACCTCGCTTGAGGTCAAGGACCTCGTTCCCGGGACAACCTATTACTGGACTGTGATACCCGTTGACGAGGTCTCGATCGGAGACTGCCTCAACGCCACCTTCAACTTCTACGTCAACTCGCGTCCATCGACCCGGCTCGTCTCGCCCGGCAACGGGACAAGGATATCCTTGCGGTCGGCGGTCATCAGCTGGTCCGGAGAGGACGGGGACCAGGACCCATTGTCTTTTGACATCTATCTCGGAACCGACGAGGAAGAGGTGGTCTCTCTCGATGGAGGACTGCTCGTCGAGCATCGAGGGCCAGAACCCTCGATGGTCCTGTCCGGATTGTCACCCGGGACCACATATTACTGGACCGTCATCCCCATGGACGGCCATGTGAACGGAGACTGCAAAGATGGCGTCTTCAGTTTCAGGACTAATTCCATCCCCGATATCGGTCCGATAGCCGACCTCCAGATAGAGGTCGGCAAGAACCTGTGGATCGATCTCGAGGGATCGGATGCCGACGAGGAAGACGTTTTGAACCTTGAGTTCTCACTTGAGAACCCCCTTGAGGGAATGTCCATAGATGCTGAGACCGGTGTTCTCACTTGGACCCCATATCCGGACCAGGTGGGGAACCATTCCCTGATCGTCAGACTGTCGGACGGATTAGACCACAGGAACATGTCTGTCAGCATTCAGGTCATCAATGTCGAAGAGGAGGATCAGAAGAAAGATGACAGTACCTTGTCGCCCCTTGCGGTCGGAGGGATTATCGCCTTGATCTCATTCCTTTTCCTGTTCGTGGTGGTCATCCTGATCCTTTTTCGGAGGAAAACTGAGAAAGCAGGTGAGAGGGGCGAAGATGCCGGCACCGGTGATGGTGAAACGGAGGAGCACCTCGACCAGATCACGGATATCACTGCAGCGGGCCCCGATGTTCCGGTAGAAACCGATGTTTTCGACGATGCGTCTGTCACTTCAGACGATGTTGAGGATATCTCGAATATCGCGGACGACAGCAGGATAACAGAACATGAGGAGATACCAGAACCGGACAAGACTGAACAGGCAGACCGCATCCTCGAAACTCCCGAACCTCCGGATCCTCTGGACATTCCGGAATCCCCGCAGGGCTCGGATCCTTCATATCCAGAAGAGCCGGGTCCTGACAAAGCATAGCCACCAGAGAAAGAGGATCACCGGAAATAGAAGTTCCCCCGGACCTTTGCCCGGGGGATGGGGGGCAGACTCATCGAATATTCTCTCAACTTTCATTATGAGCGAATGGCGAGCCTTTTCTGTCGCTGGTCTCACGACTCTTTTCTTGATCTTCATTTTCAATCCTCAAAGGCGTGAAGCTCCTCAATAGAATGATGCTAACACCTATCAGGGTCATCGAAACGATCACAATGAGGACTATCAGAAGTGTCTTCATGGTCCCATCGTTCTCGTTCAGCTTCCCGGTCTTTTTCTCTACGTCCATCGAGAGCGCTTCGATATCCCCTATGATGTCATCCAGTTTGGAGAGAGCCAGCAATGTCGCTTCGATGTCTCCAAGGTCGGATAATATCTCAGAGAGGTCTGACCTGATGATAGAATCGTTCTCCCAAAGGGAATGAACGTGCTCCCAGATCGTCCCGAGATCTGAAAGGGTCTCCACCCTGAAATCTCCAAGGTCGACAGACAGATCCTCAAGCAATCCGGACAGGGTGAGATTAACAGCAAAAATCGTGGATCTGAGCATTTCCGTCCTGACCCGAAGATATTCTGTGAGGGAATCGATATCCGACGTAAGATTTGATTCCATCTCTATCATGTACATCCTGTTGATGTAGCTCTCCATCATCATCCGTTCCAGGATTTCATTCGAGGATTTGTTGTAGGCTTCCCAGAATCTTTCAACGAGTCCCCTGACGGAGGCATCGATGGAATCCATCTCATCAAAAACGGCAAGTAGGTTCGATTCAAGGGTCTCATGAATGGAACTGTTCATGCCCTCCATGAATGATATCAGCGAAATGGTCGTTTGATCGAGCCTTGTGATAAGATCGAACTCAAGCGTGTCGAGCTTCGTTGTGAGATTGAATTCCATCAACTCCAGCCTGGTAAGGGCGGAATCTATGCCGAGCTGGATGGCGTTCAGATCGCTTAATGGCTCAGGATCGTTCAGATCTAGTATTCCATCGTTGTCATCATCAAGGTCTGCATTGTTTCCTGTACCATCAAGGTCGCTATCGAGCCATTCGAATGGATCCATGGGAAATTTGTCCTCACCATCAGAATATCCATCTCCATCGGCATCGGGATCGGCATTGTCACCAATACCGTCACCGTCGAGATCGGCATGCTCGAACGGGTTCTCCGGAAAAAGATCAAGGGAATCGCCGACACCGTCATTATCCAGGTCCATGAAGGCCATGTAGATATCCCAGTGATCGTTGCGCTTGTCTTCCCAGACGAGAATATCCCCGTCGATCTCAACATTACCCTGTTCATAGACATTAGTTGTGATCGAGTTGTCTATCGATGTTACAAGGTCATGGGTGAATATATCCCAGTTAGTGTCTACATTTCCTTCCCAAACGACCCGGTCTCCGTGAATGGAGGGTTCCCTCTCATTGGTTGAATCGGTGTTTAATCTCAGTTCCGAGCTCGTGGTCAGGTTTAGCATGTAGATGTCGTAGTTAAGGACCCCGTTCCTGAGATCCTGCCATACGACCCTGTCACCGAAAACATCGGGAAATTCCTGGTCCTGGCCGTTTATCGTCAGCCTACTCTCGAAAGTGGTCCTGAGATCATATGTGTAAATGTCCCAATTGCCGTTGCGATCATCTTGATAAACCACATAATCTCCGTGAACCTTGGGAAACACCTGTGAGCTTGTATCCGAGGTCAGACGAGTCTCGGTTGAGGTTGAAATATCGTATGAATAGATATTCCAGTTACCATTCCTGTTATCCTGGTACACCACAAGATCATCAAAGATTCTTGGATTTTCCTGGTTTGAACCGTCGGTGGTCAAACGAGTCTCCGAAGATCTGGATATATCATACATATAGATGTCCCAGTTGCC
>JBLIRL010000138.1:0-8163 GCA_049472275.1 Thermoplasmatota archaeon
GACGTTTCCCATATGGGGAACTTCAGAATATGGGGGGACACTGCCACAGAGACCGCCTCTCTAATATTGACCCAGGACATCAGGGGAATGAGGATGAAGCAGCTCAAGTACACCCATTTCCTGGATGAAAGGGGAATGATCGTCGATGATATGATAATAGGGCGTATAGGGGAGAACCATTACTATGCTGTCCCCAATGCCGCGAAGATACAGCTGGATTGGGACCATTTCAACAAGCACAGGCTCCCGGGGACCGCGATGGAGAACCTCTCTGACCAGTATGCCATCATTGCAGTGCAGGGACCGAAGGCTGTTGACGTGATGAGAAAGACCACCACCCATCCCTGCGAGATGAAGTTCTTTAATTGCGATTTCATGCATTTCAGGGACCTCGACAGGACCTTCCTCGTGTGGAGGTCGGGATATACAGGCGAGGACGGTTTCGAGCTAATGATACCAAACGAATACGCGGTGGATGTCTGGAAGTCACTCTTCAAGCATGGTGAACCGGAGGGTATCAAGCCGATCGGACTCGGAGCCAGGGACACACTGAGGCTGGAGAAGGCGCTTCTGCTCTCCGGACAGGATTTCGATTTCGACCATACCTCCCTGGAGACCAACGTCACCTGGGTGGTGAAATGGAACCATGACTTCATCGGCAAGGAAGTCCTGGAGAAGCAGAAAGAGGACGGCATACCCTTCAAGTTCGTGGCCTTCCATCTTAGGGACCGCGGGATACCGAGGACCGGCATGGAGATCTTCAAGGAAGGGAAGAAGATCGGAAACATCACATCCGGCACGATGATACCCGGGAAGAAGATAGGGATGGGACTCGGTTATGTGATCCCGGAGCTCCAGGAGTACGGATCGGAGTTCGAGGTGAGGATAAAGTCCAGAGAAGTTCCCGCCGTAGTGGTGAATCCAAGGACCTGAGGTGACAATCAAATTAAATACCGAATGTTTCATGAACGAAGGAGATAAGGAGGCTTTACAATGAGCGACATTTCAGGACTGCACTTCCCGGATGGATTGAAGTACACCAGAACCCACGAATGGGCCAAGATCGAGGGAGATATCGCCGTCGTCGGTATAACGGCATACGCGACCCACCATCTCACCGATATCGTATACCTGGAAGCACCTGTGATCGGTGAACATGCCGAGCAGAGCAAGGAGCTTGAACCTGAGGGTGCCGTGGAATCCGTGAAGGCATCCACGCCGATCTACTCACCCTTCTCCGGGGAGATCTTAGAGGTCAACGAGGAGGTCGTCGACGCGCCTGAGATGCTCAACGAGGATCCCTATGCCAACTGGATATACAAGATGAAGATCGAGGACGGATCCGAGATAGACAATCTCCTGGACCTCGAACCCTACAAGAAGCACTGCGAAGAGGAAGAGCACTGAACGGCTCTTTCTCTGATCATCCTCTTCCTGCCTTTTTCAGTTTGGTTCTTATTTTTCCGTATATCTTCTCGTAAGAAGGAGGAGGGCCTGTCCGGACCTCCCTGCCGTCGATATAGAGCCCGCTTGGGATACCCCATTCCCTGAATGTCGCGGTATCGGACGTATCTATGACCTCGAAGACCACTCCCTCACCCAGCTCCCTCGAGGCGCGCTTCGCCCTCTCGAAGGCAAGATTGCCTGCCGGGCACCAGCCGTTGAGGAATGCTGTGACCTTCACCTTCCCTTCCATCGCCTGGGGCTTCTTCCTAGGCCTTATCCATCTCGGTGGTGCCACATCCTCCGAGAACGGTTTCAGGAGCAGGACCAGTCCTCTCTCCTTGTCCACCTTTCTGTATCCGTGCTTCTTGAAATAAGAGGCCTTCATCCAGAAAGGCATTGAAATCCCCCACGCAGCGATCCCCTTTGCACCAAGTTTTCTGGCATCCAACTCAGCGGCCTCCAGAAGGGCCCTTCCCATGCCTTTCTTCCTGAAATTTCCCCTTCCCTCCTTGTAGCCGTGGACCCAGATGCAAAGTATGAAGTATATGCCCTCACCCTCGATCCATGATCGCTCAACGGGAAGATACTGTATCATTCCACCAATATTTCCTGCATCATCCCGCGCCAGTTTGACCCTCAGACCCCGATCCTTCATCCTGCGGTACCACTCCCTCTTGTGGGAGCCGGCCTCCCTCATCTCATCGGACCAGTCCTCGAGACACACGAAATAGAGCTCCTCGTTCTCCTCCGTCAGATTGATTATCTCCATTCTATCCCCGGATTGAAATGCTTCATTCCTCTATTTAATCTCGCGATCCGAGGGATGGCCGATAGTATTCGGACCGATGTGGCCCCATGATGGTCCTGAAAGGATGGTCGATCATGTATCAAGCGATGGGCGTATAGACCTCCATGAGGTTCTCCCAGTCATATCCGTCCCACAATCCCGTCTCCATGACCTGTTTATGGTAATTGGATTTGTAACCGTAGAGGCCCCTAACCGTCCATGCCGATCTTTTTGCGATCTTGAAGAACCATGAGCGATAGATGAAATTTGCCAGCTTGGGGTGCTTTCTCACCCATCTCTCGCTCCTCGATATCAGGTCCTGGGGGGGTCCGATGTAGGGGTTCCTCACATCTTTGACGGGAACGCCGCTGAACTCTATCCGGTCCAGTTCAACAGGCCCCATTCCCCTCTCGTGAACGTTCCTTATGAGTCCGCTGTCCAGGGGGTTGAAGGCCATTATCTCGCAGAGCGAGGCGTCGGTCGCGACGATATTGTCACCTCCCACAACGATACCCATTTTCTTCGGTATACCCGCTATAGGACCGTCCCCCTCCAGACCTACAATACCGTCCACGATCGTCAGGTCAGCGGGTCTGAATGCATTGAAGTCCCCGACGACCTGAGGAAGGTTCCTCTGATATTTCACGCGGTCGGCCTCCGGAACGTTCCCGAAGTTGTTCTTGATCCCGAGTGTGACGAGCCATAGCTTGTGTGTCTTGATCACTGGCATGGTGATGAAAACATCCGTATTCACCAGCGAATCCGGCATCGTCCTTTTTTTCCAGAACTGACCATCCGGGATCTCGACCTCGATCTGCTTTTCCGCGGTCATATTCGAGCAGCGACCTCCGGCCTTCTCGACCTCCTCGGTATATCCGAGACCGTCGAAGACCTGGTCGGCCGTGAACCTCTGCAGGTCCGATTCCACCACGACAACTTCACTTGCCCTCGTCCTCAGAATCCTGACAAGCTCCCCGAGGAGCTTAGGGGTGGTCACGAGTCCGGGGAGGTATCGAACATGGCATCCATTGGGTTTCACCACGACCTTGGAGTTGGGTTTGACGATCTCCTTCCAGCTGAGAGCATCCATGGTTCTCTGGATGGCCTCGCCGGATGTCTCGAGGGAGGCCTTCTCGATATGAACCCTTGGTCTCTGCGCCATGTTTCCACCCATGATTGGTATCCCATCACCCTATATGAATGATAGGGATACATATGTAGGGGTTCGTTCGATATACCGACGAGGTGATGATGGATGAATACCCATTTGGAGGATCTGGACCCGGTCACGAGCGACCCTCCCTTCTTCGACGAGGAATTCCCCTCGGGCCTTGATCATCTGAACATCGATTCTGACGGATCGAACATGCTGGGTGTATTGTTCAGACCCCAGGGAGAGGGGCCCCATCCCACTGCAGTGATCCTTCACGGCTTTCCCGGACACGAGAGGAACCTCGATCTCGCCCATGTCCTGCAGAGGGCAGGATGGAATGCTGTGGTGTTCCACTACAGAGGTGCATGGGGAAGTGAGGGAAGCTTCTCGTTCTCGAACATGCTGGAAGATGTCAACGCATGCGTTGAGCACCTAAGATCCGAGGAATGGGAGAGTATGGTGGATCGCAGGAGGATTTCTCTGATCGGCCATTCTATTGGGGGATGGGCCGCAATGATGACCGCATCCGAAGATCCCGACATACTAGAGGTCGCCTCTCTGGCGGGTTTCGATCTCGGCGGCATGCGGGGTTTCCTGATGCAGAGCGAGATGGTCCGGAGACTCGCAGTGGCAAGTTTCGCAGACCTTGTGAAACCTCTCAAGTGTGCCGGTCCGGAGGAGCTGGTACGGGAGATCGTCGATATGGGTGAGCGATGGAGGATACCCGATTCCATCGGAGGAATGCTCGGTACAAGGATACTGATAATCGGAGCTTCCAGGGACCAGATTGCGATCCCCGAGCATCACCATGATCCGCTTTCGAGGGCGGTCGCCGGGAGGGATGACCTCGATGTAACAATAGACAGGATCTTGTCAGACCATAACTTCTCGGACAGGAGGATAGCCCTTTCCGGGATCGTCCTTCACTGGCTCAGGGAAGGAAGTGGCAAATATTCCTGATGAACGTTGTAGATATGTTAATCAATATCTCGCTATTTTCCATTTTTACACCAGGAAATCCCCATTTAGGATAGAAAAAGATAGTATTAACTATGATTAACTGCATCGAACATCGATGGGAGATACCAAAACAGTTCGATACAGTACGTGCGAGGAGATCGCGAACTCGATCACACACGGTGTGGGCTGGGCATTATCCATCGCGGCCCTTGTCCTCCTCATAGTGTTCTCTTCGATCCAGGGAGATCCATGGCTGATCGTATCGTGTACCCTGTTCGGTTTCGGGCTTGTTCTGCTTTACGCAAACTCTACAATGTATCATGCCATTCAGACAAGGAGGGTAAAAAAGGTCTTCAAGATACTTGACCATTCGTCCATATTCTTTCTGATTGCAGCCACATACACGCCCTACACTTTGACGATCCTCAGGGGAACATGGGGTTGGATACTGTTCGGCATAGTATGGGGAGGATTCATTTTCGGAACGATAATGAAGGTATTCTTCGCAGGCAGGTTCAAGTGGTTATCGGTGGGAATATACATACTGCTCGGGTGGTCCGTGCTTCTCGCCATCCGCCCTGTGATCGAATCGCTTCCCTTCCCTGGATTGCTGCTCCTTGTCGCGGGAGGGATATCCTATTCCGTCGGAGCCCTCATCTACACCAAGAAGAAGATCAGGTATTCGCATGCGGTCTGGCATGTATATGTCATGATCGGTTCCATACTCCATTTCTTCTCGGTCTTCTTCTACATAATCCCTATGTAGACAGATGTGATGGGGGGTTTTTCTCCCGTGGGTATAAAAACGGAAGAACCCTTAAATAATCAGATGAACGACTAAACATTGGTCTGGCTATGTTCGACGATAAAGGATCAAGGGACCGGAAAAAGGCGAACCTCAAAGAGGCAGCCGACGACCTTGAAGAGGACATCGACATGCTGGCGACGGAAGAGCTCTGGAAGGAACTCAAAGAGCTCGAGGAGATGCTGGAAGCAGCCAGCTGACCCAATGATCACACCGTCCTGGCAGCCTGTTTGTCAAAACGTTCCGTCAAAACGTTCCCATAGATATTAGGGGCATTCTATACTTATCAATTCACCTATCTACATACACATTCCTATGGGGATGGTCTTTTTCCAATACATGAAGGAGGCAAATGATGGACCGTCGGTTCAAGGACAGATACGGCCCCTGGGCATTGATCACCGGTGCCTCGTCGGGGATCGGCCGGGAGTTCGCATACCAGCTGGCAGAAAAAGGGCTGGATATTGTGCTGGTAGCGCGCAGGGAGGACAAGCTCAGAGAGATAGCCGAGCACATTGGATCCGGTTTCGGCAGGCGCACAAGGGTGGTCCCGCTGGATCTCTCAAGAAGGGACCTATGGGTCCATCTCGAGCCTCATCTCAGGGATATCGAGGTGGGTCTTCTGGTGAACAACGCCGGTTTCTCCATCTTCGGACCATTCCTCGAGCAGTCCCTGGACCGCAACATGGAGATGATCGAGCTCAATATTGTGGCCCCGACGATCCTTGCTCATGAGCTTGGCAGGAAAATGGCTTCAAAGGGGAAAGGGGGGATGATCTTCCTGTCATCGATGGCGGGATTTGTCCCGGCACCGTTGATGAGCGCATATTCCGCCACCAAGTCCTTTGATCTTTTCCTTGGCGAGGCCCTTCACAAGGAGCTGAAGAGGAAGGGCATAGATGTATTAACTCTCTGCCCCGGCGCCACCGATACCGAATTTTCGCAGAGGGCCGGGATCGAAAGCGGTTTCAAAGGAAAGTCGCCAGTTCCGGTGGTAAGATCAGCGTTGGACGGACTTGGTGGACCAACTTTCGTTGTCCCTGGCCTCAGAAACAGGATGGAGATATTTCTGACAAGGTTCGTACCCAGAAAGCTCATGATAGCAGCAGCCGAAAGAAGGCTGGGTTCCATGAAGAAGGCAGGATTGACCCAAGGACCCAAGGTCATTTTCTGCTCCAATCCGGATGGCAGTTCCTTTCTATGTTAAGGAGTATATCAAATGGCAAAGAAGGTTAGACCGAAATGGATAGATGAAGGGGACGGCGCGGAGGCTAAAAGAGTGATCCCGAACGAGGGAGATCATCTGGACCCCTTCGTCCTGTTCGACGAATACCATGTCGATCCTTCCGCCAGTTTTCCAATGCATCCCCACGGTGGTTTCGAGGGATTCCAGTTCCTCATGGCGGGAAGGACCGAATACAATGACAATCTCGGGAACCGGGGGCTGATCGGCAAGGGAGAGGTCAGGAGGTTCGTCGCGGGTCCGGGATTCAAGCATTCGGAATACCCCCGATCGGAAGAGACCGTCAGAGGGTATCTGGTCTGGTTGAAACTCCCCCAAGTTTCCAGGGAAGAACCGACATATTTCGAGGAGCTGCACGGGGATGAAGTGATGACCGTTGAAGATGATACCGCAACCACAACAACGATATTCGGAGAGGGCAGCCCGCTGGAGACACACACACCCGCTGTTTTCAAGCACTACATCTTCAGGAGGGACCATGTCATGAAGTTCGACATAACCACGGGCTGGAACGGCCTCGTCTATGTTTCCTCGGGAGCGGTGAACGCCTGCGGACTGGAACTTGGGGACGGCGAAGGGGCGGTCTTCGAGCCCGGAGAGGTATGCGAGCTTGTCATCAAGGCACCTGTGGAGATGGTACTGCTAAGAGGCAGGATGCTGGAAGAGGATATCGTTCAGGAAGGTCATTTCGTCAGGTAAAAAAACGGCATTATTCGGTATTTTAATACATTTTGTTAATCCTGTCATATGATAATTATCAGGAAACCTTTAATACACGCGATATAGCCTTTAATCAGTACCATGAGGGTGGGCTATGGCTTCGAAGAGGTACTTTTCTCTGTCATAATCTACTTGATAGTGGGTGCCGCGATATTCCTTTTCATCCAGATCCTGGTATATTCCACGATCACGGTCAAGAACTACAGGAAGAGGAGGAGCCTTAAGAAAAGACTCCCAGCCTGGACGGACCAGATCGACGAATATCTGAGGAAGAGGGCATCCAGACCCCGTTTCCATCTCAGAGGCGAGGAGAGAAAGGCCTTCAGGGACATGTTGATAGGCCATTACTGCGGGGTCCCCCAGGATGCAAGCAACGAGGACCTTCATAAACCAAAGAACCTCAGGAGCGAGGACAAGAGGCGTCTCAGGATGCTGTACCGCGAACTGGGATTCGTGGATGAGGACCTCGACCAGATCATGGACGGGACATGGTGGACGAAGAGCGTTGCACTCGGAAGACTGTCCCGGCTGGAACTCAACGATGCGGAGGACCTTGCCGTTGACCTGCTGGAAACGGAGCACAGGGAACTCACCCTCTCCTGTATCTCCTACCTTGCATCGATCAAGAGCAGGTTCCTGCACGAGAGGCTCGAGGAGGTATTCCAGATAACGGGGGAGGACCAGTTCAACGAGGTCGCGACAGAGCTGTCGAAGGCCGATGTGGGTATCGGAAAGATAAAGAAACTTGCGGATTCGGATGTCCGCTCCGGAAGGAGGGCTGCGGCCATCCTTCTGGGAAAGAAGGGTCTGCATCACAGTACAGAGGTCCTCAGAAAACTCTCCGGGGATCCCTTCGAGGATGTCAGACTGGAGGCGGCGAGATCACTGGGAAGGATAGGGACAATGAAGGCAATAAGGGTCCTCGAGACCATGGACGAAGTCAACTACGTTGCCGACAAGTACGGTAACGTCACCAGAAAGGAAGACTGATGGCTCACAACCTGTCCTTCAACAAGTCCGGCAAGGCCGAGATGGCCTATGTCGGGCAG
>JBLIRL010000139.1:0-8112 GCA_049472275.1 Thermoplasmatota archaeon
ATCGCGGCCATCAATACCAGGAGGATTATCGGCACCGTCCATTCGCTCCATCCGCCTTCGCCTCCCCCCACGGTGAGCTCCATGGACCTCCTGTTCTCTTCCATGGAACCTGCAGCCTCAACCTCGTTCAGTTCCACGATCATATCTCCCGGATCGATCACCATCGATACCCTGTGCTTCCCGGGTTCCGCCTCCCAGGAGAGCATCACCAGTTTCGATTCTCCCGGGAAGCATGGAACATGGGGGAGCGTCACGTTCGATATCTGACGGTCGTCAATTAAGAGCTGGACCACAACGTTGCGGGCCGCGGTCTCTCCCCGGTTGCCCACCTTCACGAGGAATGTGAGCCGGTCCCCCTTGTACGCATCCCCGTATCCTTCGATCGAGGAGCCGGCGATCTCGATACCATCTGAAAAGTAGAGTTCGGGGTACAGGAAATCGACCCTTACCGGCAGTGTTTCCCTGACCCCCTCGCACATGGCTGCCACCATCAGGCTTGACGCCCTTATCATCGTCCTGTCGGCCCCGGGGATCCTCCTGACCCAGTACTCGACGAATGCCGTCATTCCCGGTGAGAGCTCGACGGAGAAGGATGTGGTCCCGCTTTTCCTGAAACCGGATACGGGGCCTGTCTGGACCCTGTCATATGGTATGAACAATCTGCCCCGGGCCCCTTCCCTGAGGTCCAGAGGTTCGGGGGGCTCCCAGTAGCTCGGAATACCGCCGGGTGCATCCGAGAGCGAGACCGACATCAATCCGGCGATCATCCCGTCCGGAAGGTCGATCAACGCCCCCCCCTGACCCCTTCCGCCCAGTATCAATGAAGCCCTTTCCGGACCGTTCCCGGTGTTCCTTATGGCAAACCGGAACCTCTCCACGGCATCCATCTGCGTTTCCATACCGATCTCGGGCTCCCTCGCGGTCCCGGTTATCGAGAGCCCCCGTACCTGGGCGACCCAGATATCTGATCGGAGGTACTCCGTTCCCGTCGAGGTTCCCACTGCAAGAACCATCTTCCACAGACCTGCAAGGGCTTCATAAGGGATGCTGTACCTAACGAGGAGCCTCGCCTGGGAGAACGATCCAAGGATCAGATGTTCCGTCCTTCTTCCGTTCTCATCGAACACGGCGCAGGACCACCCTCCGCCCCCATCGAACGAGAATGAGAAACGCTCATCACCGTTGCCGTTGTTTATCACGTGCACGGTGAAGTTCACGTCCGTGCCCGGATCCGCATCCTTGAGGACATCACCGTAGCTGATCAGTTCATGGTCGTGGACCTGTGTGACACCCACCACCGTTGAGACCTTAGATGATACGTGGGTCTCATCAACTATCCACCCCCTCAGGGTCAGGACGAATTCCGTCCCCGCCTCCGCCCTAAGCGGATAACGCAGTTCGATCGGGATGGTCCTGGTCTGTCCCCTGAAGATGAGCACAGGTTCCTCGGGAAGCACGATCTCCCACCTGCCCGGAAGATCGCTGTTCTCCAATGATACATGTATGGCATCCCTGTTGCCGAGATTGGATATCCTGAGGTCTATATAGTCCGTGGTGCCGGGGGTGGAGAACGTTCCCGAACCCACGATATCGAGCCACAGGTCGTTCACCTCGGATACGATGAGGTAGATCACGTCGCTCCATCTCATCGGAACGTCCAGGACCTCGATGCTTGCCCAGGATGATACCTGCGCGACGATTGGGATGTCCTGATCGGCAATGGCGTCCGGAGGCGCATGCACCCTGATCGTGAGGTTCAGGGACGAGGGACCGCCGAAGATCCGGGCAAGATGCGGGGCGGAAAGTTCCGCCACGATGCTCCTTTCACCCGTTCCAAGAACGTACCAGTTCCACCCGGCTTCCTGGGGGGGCTCCGACAGGGCAAGGGACACCGTATCGTTGAGGGTTCCCAGGTTCCTGATGTTCAACCCGAGATCGATGTAGGCCCCCTGGCCGATGGATTCCCATTTCATCCCTATCCTCGGAGAAAGCGGATCCTCGTCAACGGGGTGGTCGAAGTCCACCTCCAGCTCGGGACGGATATCGAGCTTGACCTGCAGGAGTATCTCGTCCTTCGCCCATTCGTCCTTGGTGTGGTTCGCCCTGACAATGATCCTTGCGATGTCGGCATCCGCAGCGTCCATAGGTGCCCATACCGTCAGGGAGAGGTCGCAACTGTCCCCCGGATAGAGCTTCATCCTCCCGGGGTTGTCATCGCCTTCCATCGGCGGTGTGTCCAGGTACGCTTTCCATCCTGCCGGGACAGAGTTCTCAAGGACCGAAACGTGGATCTCATCTTTCTTGGGGGAGACGAGGGTGCCGCGGTTGCTCAAAGTCAGGTTGAACGTATGAAACCCGCCCGGTTTCAGGATCACACTTGTCGGAACCTTCTCCTCATCCGGTAAGACCCTCGGATGTATGTCTATGAAGTATCGGATGTCGGGATTGTAGAAACCGGTGTTGTTGCAGTCCATGTGAAATGATGTCCAATCCCTCTGCCCGACCCTGCAACCGCCGCCCGCCGAGATGCAGTGGAGGGTACCGCTGTCATCCCCTATCAGCACCTCCTGAACGCCGTCATTGTCGATGTCGGCAACGACAGGGGAGGAGGAAGCGACAGGCGCACCGGCGTCGTAGGTCCAAAGTACGTCCTGGTGAGCGCCGTCTCCGGGATAGTTGATCCCCTCGTCCACATCATCGGTCGGGTCTCCATCGAAGCAGTATACGACTCCGGAATCCGAACCTATGATGATCTCGAGCTCTCGGTCCGAGTTGATATCACAGACCGCAGGTGAGGAACGGATGCTCCTTCCGGTATCGAACCTCCAAAGGAGCGAGTGCCACATAGTGTTCATCACGTAGAGGTATCCGGTGTCGGCGCCGAAGATCAGCTCGTAATCGAGCTCCTTCTCGTCCGGATCGAACTTGGCCTGCTGGATGTCCGCGATGGCCGGGGAGCTGAAGACCGAAGCGCCGGAGCTTCCGGTGGAATAATCCCACAGCTTCTTCAGGTCATGGCTGTAGACATAGATTTTACCCCCCCATCCCGTCCATGATCTAGGATAGCCCTCGGAACTCCCGGTGAAGATCTCCATCTCCGGTCCACCGGAGACGTTGGCGACCGCGTGTGTTGCATAGGTCTGGTGTCCTGCGAGCCACCCGGTCGTGTCCTCCTTCAGTGAGGGACCGCCTTCTTCCGGGCTCGTGTAGGACCATATCCTCAACCCCCTGTCGTGGTTGCCGGAAAGTAGCTCGAGCTTCCTCTCATCGCCAGGATCGGGCTCGTCCTTCCAGGCCCCGTCCATGAAGCTTCCGTCCAGGTCCTCGGCCACCATTGCGCTGCCGATGAGCCCTCCCTCGCCACCGGTGGGTGCCTCGGTCCTCATGAGCGTTGAACCGTCCATATCCAGGATCTCTATCCATCCCCTCCTTCCCTCGTCATCCGAGGTTACAGCAATCTCCCATTGATCCCTGTCGGACGGAAAATCGCCCTCGATATCGATGACGGCGGGAGACGAGAAGTAATTACCGATGGTGGATCCTCCGACCCATTCCAGACCCCCTTCGCTGTCCAGGCAGTGGAGTCCGTCCTTCCCGCCGATCAGTATCCTCGGACCCTGACCATCCATCGGATCGTAGGCCTTGGGGGATGAGAAGAAATGCGGCGGATCGAAATCCAGACCGCTGGTAGCCGCCGTCTGTCCAAGATAGTCGATCACGATGTCCGTGCAGGGGCGGTTCCAGAAGGGGTCTCCGGAGCTGTCGTAGGCCATGACGACATCCGCCGTGGAGGTTGCGACCACCTCGAGCTTGCCGTCACCGTCGAGGTCGACGAGCAGGGGCGTCGATAGATGCTCGTTGTCCTCATCATGCAGGTCCACCTTCCAATTGAGCGAGCCTCCCATGAAATAGAATTCCCTGCTTCCCCCGGCCTGTCTGGGATTCCCATCCGGATCGAAGGATACACCGTCCTTCCCCATCCCCAAGTAGATCGACCTCTTCTCGTTGATCCATGTTGTGAATTCGATCCCGTCGACATCCTCATCGAACACGGTGCGAACTAGGAATGCTCCGAAGATAGATGACGATACGAACAAGAGGACAGCACCCGCTGCCAGGATGACCGGATGAGACGCATATGAACTGAGCTTCAAGTACTCTCCCCCCAAGAGACCACCTGCTTCTGTCGAAATCACCCGGGACCATAGTATAAACTAATTACGATACACTTTCGCAATGATAGATGGTCCTCGCAAGGAGTACGGATTCGACCATCCTTCAACCTGTCCGGAGTCCTTCGGCTAATGCACTGGTCCTCGTACCTTTCTCCACGGTCTCGTCATCAGAATGAGCGCAGCCGCAACAAACGCTATGGCGCCCGTCAGGCCCGCGATGACGTAGACGAGAGGCGAGTCCCCCTTTGCGCCGCCATCCTTCACCTTGAGACCGATCGTGAGCCTGTTGTTGTTGCCGAGGTCGTCGCCCACGAACTGGTCCTCCGATTCGTGGACGGTGTTGTCCGGATCGAGATAGAGTATGACGACAGCGCCCTCGCCCTCAAGTCTCACAGGGATGCTAATGTCCCTGACCTCCCCCGGCTCAAGCGGTCCGATATCCTTCCTGCAGATGAGTATGCCGGATCGAACAGCCTCGATTGTCGTGTTCTCCGATACCCCGTCCCCGATGTTCATCGCCTCGACGACCAGGATGAATTCCTCGTCTAGCGGCGGCTCCTCGATTATATATCCGTCATTGTCGTAGAGCGAGTAGGCCATATCGCTGAAGGCCAGGTCCGGATAGATCAGGTCATGGTAAAGGGTCAGCACTATCCTCTCCGACCATCCCCTGGAACCCACCAAAAGCTCCATCCTCATGTCATCTACGATCTCGTACCCTCCTTCGCTCTCACCCCATACAATGATCTCCACCTCGGCGGTATTCCCCGTTCCAAGCATGAATTCGACATCCTGCAGGCACGGACCGCTCAAGTCCGGGGACCAAAGATCATAATACAGGCCTTCAATGACCTCGGTTTCCGCAAGCAGGGAGAGGTTATCAACCTTCATGCTGACCCGTTCATCTCCCGGGATCAGGCGGATCCCCGCGAAGGAGGCGTACCATCCTTTATCAAGATCCACCTTCACCATCGGGTCCAGATAGAAATGCTTGCCGAGTCGAAGGGAGACGATATCCGGACCGTTCCCTGCGTTCGTGACAAGCACCGAATACCTGCTTCTCTCGCGTATGAGGCCACGGCCCGCGGTTATCGTGGCATTTCCCCGGAAAACCGCCTCGATCCCGGCCACCTGGGTGACATTGACCTGGAGCTGCAGCAGCATGGGCTCATTGACCTCCGGGATCAATCTGAATATGATCTCGTAGTTTCCCACCCGTGCTTCCTCCCTTGCGGCCACCCTGACGATGAACTCTCTCAGCTCACCCTTCTCCATGCCGACCTCATCAACAATTTTCCCCTCATCATCCAGGACCTCGACATCGAGATTTTCCCCCGCCCCCTCCGGCTCAACAGTCACGGTCTCGTTGAAGTTCGACCAGCTGGATATCCTCATGGAGCAGTTGAGCGAACCGCCCGGTTCCAGATCTGCGTCCGAAGGTGGCTGGATGTACGCTCCGAGGCCCTTGACGGCGGGCGTGATGAAGGTCACTGTCACCCTGTTTCCGACGGAGGGCAATCCTTCCACGACAGCGAGTATATTGAGGAACCATTTGGATCCGGGTTCGCTATCGTACCTGAACCAGTGAGGACGGTTCAATGTCACGGGAACCCACTTGGTCTGGCCCTGATATACAGGTATCGGATCTTCGGGGAACATGACGATCAAACCGGAAGTCTTTCCTTCCACGCCCAGCAGGACCATCATGACATCCTTGTTGCCAGTGTTGGTCAATCCCACGTGGAAGATCAGCTCGCCTCCGATGTAGGATTCGATCACGGGCCTGTCGACGGTAATGTTCAGTCCGGAGCGCTCCCCCACTATCATGTGGAGCTCGTCCATCCTGGGATCGGACCTTCCGAGCTCTTCGGAGATCCCCTTGAGGTATACGAGCATGTCGGTGTCCTTGGTCGCATTGTAAGGGGCTTCAACGGCCACGGTGAAGGTGGCACCTGTCCTCCCTCCGAACATGCTGGCAAGGGAAGGGGATGTGAGTGATATTGATATTTCCAGGGTTCCCGTCTCCGCGAAATACCAGTTCCACCCGGCTTCGATCGGGGGAGTGTTGAGTCTGATGTCGTAGGTGTCGTTGATAGTGCCTTTGTTCAGTATCGAGAAGACATACAGACCTTCGGCTCCCGGTTGGATCCTGTCCCATTTACATCCCACGAGCGGGGATAGCACATCCTGGTCCACCTGTTTGAGGTAGAACAATTCGAAGTCCGCGAATAAGTGCAGGAAGGCGATGCAGGTTACGGTATCTCTGATGCTGCGGTCAGATCCAAGAGAGGCATCGACCCTTATCCTCGCAAGCTCGTTCGGAGCCCCTTCCCAGGGGGAGTATACCCAGAGCATCAGATGTGCGGACTCCAGGGATGCCAATTTGACATAATCCGGATTGTCGTTGCCCCTGTCAGGCGGAGTGTCCAGCCAGACGCTCCATCCGGGGGGTATCGAGGAGCCGTTCACTTCCAGGAAGATCCTCTCGAGATCCATCACGCCAACACCGAACCCCCCGAGTGTGACGGTGAGGTTGAAGGTCACGTAGGTGCCGGGATATACTGACTTGATGAGTGTTTCGGGAACCCCTTGCTCATCTGGTTTGGGACCGATCTTCGGCCATTTTGCCAATCCGTTGTAGTAGTATCCGGTCCTGCTGTTGCTGCCGTGGAATGTCGGCCACTCCACCTGCCCTTTGACCGATCTGCCGCCTGCCGAGAGGCAGCACAGATAACCATCCACGGTCCCCACGACCACTTCGAGGATGCCATCGAGGTCGATGTCCCCTATCACGGGAGAGGATATGCCAATCTCCCTGCCGATGTCGTAGACCCATATCACATCCTGATACGGACCATCCCCCGGATACGGGACCCCCTCATCGACATTGTCCGAGGGGTCCCCGTCCAAACAGAAGACCTTGCCGCTGTTAGAGGCGACGATTATCTCCAGCTCCCGATCGATATCGATATCGCACAGCGCCGGCGAGGAGAGGACCTGTCCACCGGTATCGAACTGCATCTCCCTTGACAGGGTGTTGGCGTCCAATACGTAGAGGTTGCCGTTGACGGAGCCGACGACCACCTCCAGGTCGTTCCCTGTCCAGTTCTCGCAGGCGGTCCCCTGGAGGTCTCCGACCGCCGGAGAACCTATCAATGCGGTCCTGAGGGCGCCCATCGAATCACCTATGTTGGGATACAGGTCCTGATCCGTGACCCACATCACTCCCTCCCATCTGTTCCATTCCGGATAGGTGGCACGATTGTTGCCAAACAGCAGCTCGAGCTCCATGTCCATATCGGTGTTCGCAACCACCGGCGTCGGGATACCGTAATGTCCGAATGATCCCGTCGAGGACCTTGCATAACCTCCTGAGGGCCCTGTTTCGTTATCTTTCAGGCTGTACACCTCGAGGTTGTTGTAGCGCATCACGAGGAGCTCCATATCTTTGTCCTCACCGGCCCCGGGAACCCTCCTTACACCCCCCTCCCAGAATGTTCCGTCGAGGTCCTCGGCAATGACCGATGCGACAGTGGCCGGATCCTGGCCGGAGATGTTCTGTTCCAGCACGATCGAGCGGTCCCCCTTGAGAATGACCAGCTCAGTCGTACCGTCGGAGTTGTCACGGGCGAAGACGATCTCCATATCCTCCTTCCGGGGGTCCGCCCCTCCTTCAAGGTCGACCAGAGTGGGGGTGTTGAAGATCGATCCGTCGGGAACGTTGTATTTCCACAGGATGTCACCGTTCGCTCCGATGCAGTAGAGTCCGTCGCCGGCTGCTGTGATTATCTCAGGATAGTCCCCGAGGACGACATCCGCCACCTGGATAAGAAGCCAGCTTACCACCGCGTAGGTGATGGCTACGCGCACGACTTTGCGTCGCTTTAGCTCCTCCCAGAACGTGGCCATGGCTTTTCCGGTATCGGTGACATAGATT
>JBLIRL010000014.1:0-27101 GCA_049472275.1 Thermoplasmatota archaeon
CTGCTGTCCCTCCATACCACATGCAGGGGTCCGTTCTTGCTCACGGTCAAGGCAGGCTCTCCCTTATCCGATCCCGAATCCGTGATCTGATCGAAGGCCCACACCAACCATTCCTGGCCGGATGTCTCCCGGTGATAGATCTCATCGGTGCCGGTACCGTTGTCGATGAAGATGAGATGAATCTCATCGTCCTCCCCAAGACGGGCCGCCGGCTGTGTGGACGCAGTGTAATCGTTGGTCACCCTGTAATCGTTCGTCCAGGTCTCCTCCTCCGTATACTCGTCGAACACCAGCTTCTTGACGAAGATGTTCCTCAATCCGTCGCGGTCGTCCACCCAGATGAAATGTATGTTCTCATCCCGATCGTACACGACGATCGGAGCCTCCTTGTTGCTCTCGTGGTTCGTGACCCTGATCTCCTCCGACCACCTCCTGCCGGCGTTCTCCGTTCTCCTCATATAGACCTCGTCATGGCCGTCCCTGTCGTCTATCCATACAAGGGTGGCGTCGCCTCCGCTTCCGCAGGACATGTAGGGCCAGTACGCGTTTCCGGGGGAATCCGTCAGCTTCCGATAATCCCGAAGCGATGAACCCAGATCCTTCGAATAGGCGCACCATATATCGGACCCGTCTCCACCGTCCTGCTGGAAGTAGACATACATGTTCTCCGTGGTAACGAGTGTGCTCTGCAGCTTTGACATGTCTATCATCGGATCAGGATAGTACTGCTGAACGTTCTCTCTAAGACCCAGATCCCATGAAGATCTCGAGGAAGGCCTCAGAGGTGTCATCTTGGGGCCGCTGGATTCGGCGATCCCGAAACAGGATTTTCCGTAATCTGCAAAGGCATTCCAAAGTGTCGAAGTGACATCATCCCAGCTGCTGGCCCCTGCCCATTGGGAAGCGGCATCCAGGCCAGCCTGTACTCCAGCGTCTTTCAATCCGTTCACAGCCTTCATGACAACTGCGGTAACCACGGCTACCACCAATCCGATCAGGCCTCCGGTGGCAAAAGCCATTGCGAGCCCGTATAGGGCCTTGGCTATGTTGTAAGCCTGCATCAGTTTCTCCAGTATCTCGAAGAGGGACAGTTCCGGTTTGTTGGTGCAGTACCAATCCTTCCCCCCCTCGGAATCCCATCCGCCCCCGCCCCCACCGCCAAGTCCACCGGGTGATCCGAAACCACCTCTTCCCTTTCCGGGTTTCCGGTTGTGGTCGCTGTCATCCTCATTTGGGATTCCGTCGCCGTCAATATCGCTGTCGGAGGAATCCGGTGTACCGTCATTGTCCATGTCGGCCGGGTATGAATCTTCCCAGTTGACGATCCCGTCACCATCGTAATCGGGGTCCCACCAGTCGGCCCAGCCATCGTTGTCATGGTCCTGGGGCGAGTTGTCCTTCCAGTCCGGGATCTGGTCATTGTCGTCATCGATGTCCAGACCGTTGATGATGGTATCGTTGTCGTGGTCGTCCGGGAACGGATCAAGCGGATTGTAGACCCCGTCGGCGTCCCTGTCGGGATCGACCTCGTCGGGCACCCCGTCGTTATCGAAGTCCCAGGGGAAGAAATCGCTCTTGTCGGGCTGCCCGTCGCCGTCGTCATCGGTATCATCCACGTTCGGTATCCCGTCGTTGTCCGTATCCAGCGGTTTCTGGTCCTCGGCGTTCGGGATCCCGTCGCCATCCTTGTCGTCGTCCGCATCGTTCGGTGTCCCGTCATTATCCTGATCGTTCACGTCGAAGATGTGGGTCGGGACCCCTCCCCAGTTGGGATAAAGGGAACCTGCGAAAACATCCCATCCCTCCGGGACCTGGAGGTTCAGGTCCTCCTCGTAGGTCGTGTCGTAGGCGGACACGTTAAGGACACCCTCCAGCCCGCTGTAGTGGAAATCCAGGAATGGAGAGACCGTGAATTCGATACTTTCTCCTGACCTCAGATACCCGTGGGTTATATCGGGTTCTATCCATACGCTGCCAGCTATCTCTGGGTTGACGCCCACATCGAGATCGCTCACGGTATCGCCGTTGTTTGTTATCCTGTATCTCCTGGTGAGTGTATACGGATCGTGATCCAGCTCGTTGATATCGAGATCAACGAAGACGTGGTTCAGTACCACCTTCACGACAGCATGGTCGACGAATATCTCTTCACCCTCGAGTGTCGTCAGGTTCATTATCAGTTCGTATTCGTGCCTCATGGCATCCTGGGCGTGGACGGCGAACGCGAGGTCTCTGCTCGCACCGGGTGGCAGAGATAGCTCGATATCCTCGGAGCCGTCGCCTGTGAAGCCGACCACTATGTCATCGTAGGCGTGGCGGACCGATGCCTGGACATTATGAACGGTATCGTCCAGGTTCTCTATGGAGAAGGTGAACCTCTGGTCATAGTCACGGTCGATGTATATGCGGTACGTCTCCCTGTCGAAGACCACCTTGCTGCTTACCCTGAGGGTCCTCTGAACAGAGGAGGAGGAACCCCGATCCGTGCTGCTTGTTGCGAAGAAAGAGTAATCGGTCTCCCTTTCCAGACCTTCAACGACGATCGAATGGAAGGTCCCGTTCTCCCCCCCGTGGACGGTGAAATCCGAATCTCCAGAACCCCTGATGCTCAGCTCCGTGGTGGAGTTCACTGATGTCCTCCATGTGAAGAGGACGGTCGTATCGGAAGACCTGTATCCGCTCTCGGGAAGCAGGTCCGTGATCCTCGGATCAGCATCTACCACCAGCCATCCCACAGCTTCCTTGACGTCTCCCGGACCCGCAGGGGATCCGCGAAGGATCACCTCGTAAGTTCCTTCCTCCATATCGGACGACAGGGAAAGCTCCAGAGTGACCTCATGGATCACACCCGGGGCCAGTAAAACCTTTTCCTCGGAAAGTCCGACCCCCGCGCCCTCGATTTCATCCACGGAGAGCGAATATTCCTGGATCAGACCTCCTTCGTTCCTCAGCGAGAGTTCGAACTCTACGGTCTCCCCGGGAGTTGCTTCGATCTGTGTCGGGTCAAGGGCCATTCCGGTCCGGGTTGAGGGTCTTGCCAGCACGATGTTCGAGATCTCGCTGGAGGCCTCTCCGTTGATGCCTTTCAGAGCATAAGCGTATGTCCTGCCGTTCAAAACCGCTTCATCGAGGTACGATGTCCCCATGGGTTCGGATATGCCCAGCAGGTCGTCTCTTCCAGATGCAAAGATCCTGTCGAAAGGTATCACGTGCTCCGGAAAGTGGGACGAGCTCCACTTGAGGGAGACCGAGGAGTTGCCTTCGATATCGATATATTCTATCCTGATCGGGACGAACCCTCTCTCCAGATCCATGGGTTTGTACCATGAGGTGGGAAATCCTTTTCCCGTATCGACGATCATGAGCCTGTCGTCGACATAGACCCTTGATAGATCGTCGTTTAGGATCCTGAACATGTACTGATCGGGTCTATCGATCCACAGGTAGCCGCTCCATCGGACCGAAAAATGGTCATCGGGAACTCCTGTGATCGGGGATCCGTCCCCCCAGTTGAAATTGATACCCTCATCGATCCTGGTTGATATCAGACCCGTCAGGTTCTCCGTCGCAAAATACTCACCCTTAAGTCCGTTTCGCACATCCGCCCGGAGGAGCTCGAAGCTATCCTCGCTACCGGACCCGCGCCAGTTCAGAAGGACCGAACCATCGCCTGAGGTAGCGGAAAGGTTCGTCGGAGGAAGGTCGAAACCCCCGAAGTATTCCCCTATCTCGGCCCCCGAAAGGACCTTCTCCAGTATGATCACCTCGTCGAGTCTTCCAAGGAAGGCCTGACTCAGCTCGAACCCCCCTCCCATCACATCCTGTTCCTGGCCGATAACAAGGGCTCCATCCTGTTCAAGCGTTTCACCGGCGATGAGCGTGTGATTGTATCTCAGCTCGCTGTCCTTGTAGACCCTTATGTTCCCGTCTGAGGACTGCCATGTGATGGCGACATGGTGCCATTCTCCATCCGTCAGGGATATACCCGTGTCAACGTTGATGTTCTTCAGATAGACCTCAAGGCTCTGGCAGTCGTATAGGATGAACTCGTTCTCCTCTACTGCGGTCCCGTAGGAGATGGGGACCCTGGAGTTCGTCTTGTGGCCGGTCTTTATCCAGAAGCTCACCGTGAAGGCATTGAACGGCATGTCGAAATCGGATACGATGGCATGATCGTCGATACCGTCGAAATCCAGACAAGTTCCCGAGACACCATCGGACCATATAGGATCTCCGGCATCCGGACCTTCAATGCCGCCAAGTCTGAGATCGTTGTCCATGGCACTATCTTCTGCCACATCACCCGATCCCTCGTCGAACGACCATTTGGCGGTCATGTCGAGGAGGCTCAGGGACCTGGCATCCTCGCTGTCCATCAGGACCTGGAATCCGGTCAACACCAACAGCGTCACGATGCATACGGAGAGAAAACTGAAATTAGACCTGGGCATGTTAACACCTCTTCCATAAGGACCCGCTAGGAGGGTCCTACCCCATTGTCCTTATCATCTGTAAAACATAAATGGTTTTTGGGCCTGAAAGAGTATGATTCAATATGGTTATTGAAAAATTTCGTAATTATGTAATGGAACTAGGCCCCTCATGAGGCCAGGTCACGACAGCGGTCGTTCATTCCTTGTTCTTGAACTCCGTATAGCCGCAATTACCGCATGAGAAGCGGTCCGGATGCTCCGCCAGGAAGGAACCCTCGCATTTGGGGCAGAACTTCCTCTTCCTCTGGATCTTCTCGTCCTTGATCTCGTAGAGCTCATTGGTCTTCATCCTCTCCACCTCACTTTGCCTCTTCCTTCTTCTGCGGTTGTTCCCAGAGTCCGTTCCTCTTTAGGATATGGTTGGATTCGACGGACCTTGCCTTCTCTATCGTCTTGTAGACCTTGGCGAAGAGCTCAGTCTCGTCCCGCCCGAACCGGGATACCATCGAGTCCACAACGAGAACCTCCTTCTTGAGACCTAGAGTTTCCTTCAATGCCGCGGAGATCTCCTTCCTGGAAGGGGTCGCCTCCTTGGTATGCTTCACCTTAACCTTCACCTCGGTCCTTTCGAGAAGAAGATTGTCATGCTTCTCTAAGATGTCTATCTCCATTGGCTCACACCTCCATTTCCTGGAGCATTTCCTTGACCTTCTTTTTGATCCCCTTGTCAACCCTGATGACGACCAGTCCGGCATCGGGCTGCCCGTAGACAACTGTCGAGCCAAGGGGAAGCAGGTCGACAGCTGCGATAGTGGAGAGGTCCTCCTCCCCGTCAACTTCAATGAGGATGGGACCGCCGCGGTCACCTTCCTCCACGACTATCGTCTCGATAGCGTTCTCGATGGCCTCGAATAGCTCGCCGCCAAGCATGCCCGCCTCGTTCTTCACCTTCACGACCTCCGAAGGTGTCACCATGAGGGTGGGGATCTCCTTCCCCCTCTTGGTATGGTTGTCAACGAGTATCAGGTCAGGGACATATCCCATGCCGGTCATCACGGATGCGGTTACATCGCCCACCAGGACCAGAGGTGTCGTGATCAGGTCATCGAGCCTCGAACGGGTCCTCTCCTCGTTGGGAACGAGCTCTCCGAGAGGGGTCTTGAGGGCAACCCTGAGATGGTCCGGCAGCATGTACAGCATCCATTTCACCTGACCTTGAGAGCGTATTTGCCGTTGGCCTTGATGCCCATGTGCTCAGCGACCTTGGAGTGCTCCCAGTCCAGGACCACGAGCATGCCCTGCCATTCCTTCGAGAGCTCCCCGTCGCAGAGCGGACATTTCTCCTGGTCCGTGAGGAACATACATTTCTTGCAGGCAAGCATATGGATCACTTCTTCTTTTTCTTGGGGACATCGCCCTCGGGGGTGTGCCTCTCCTTGTACTCTTCTTCCAGCCAGTCGATCTTTCCAAGACCTGCCTGTCTCATTGTAAGGCCGATCCTCGACTCCCTGGGAGACCTCTCGTTCATGGACATCGAGACTATCCTTGCCCTGACCTTGTCCCCTACCTTCAGGTCCCTCTTGCTCTCCTTCCCGACGAGCCTCATGTTCCCCAGGTCGACATCGATATGATCGTCCATTACCTGGCTGATATGTACCAGTCCGTCCAGGGGTCCGAACCTTACGAATGCTCCGAACTTGAGGATCTCGACAACCGTTCCCTCCACCACCTCATGTAGCATGGGTTGGAAGACCATGGCCTTGAAATTCACTCCCTGGAATATCGCCCCGTCACCGTGGACGATCCTTCCCTCTCCCACCCTCTCGACATCGGTGGCGTCGATGACCAGTCTGTTGAGATGGTCCATCCTTCCCTCGAAGTTCCTTCTCGTCAGGTAGTCCGCCACGACATCGAGGTCCTTGCCTAGGTAGTGCGGCGGAATGCGGATGACGTCCTCACGCTGTATCATCTTGTACATCTGGTATCACCCTGGACTTGTGCTCTCAGCACGACGTACTTTACAACCGTACAGTTATATATACACGGGCTGGGAGGGGGGTTAAATTACTTCACCTTTATAATGGTTCCCCTATCGTGACAGTATGCTGGGTCCTAAAGTGATACAAGCTCGTCCCCAATCCATCGGAAACCTGGACCCTTCCGCGCTTTCCATGACCTTCCCTCCATTACCGCTCCTGCTATCAGGGGAAGGGCCACCGAAAGTTCGACATGCACCATCGTGTGAGTGGCCTGGGAATCTATCTTGCCCCAGGACTGGGCTTCCCCCAGGGTCGAACCGGACAGTCCACCCCATTCGGCCCTGTCCATTGTGATCTGGAACGCATACTCATGACCGTCCTGATCGCCGTAGAGCATATCCGCCATGACTATCGCGTCGTTGATATAGTTCTTCGGGACGCCGCCCCCCAGATAGATCGCGGCAGTGGCGGGGGACATGTGAACGATTTGTGCGATCTCGTAGTTGTCCCTGATGGTGTCAAGATGGAACATATCATCCATGCTCCTCCCGGATTCCCTCTGTCTCTTGTATGCTGTTGAAAGACCTATGCCAATTGAGGAATCGGCAATGGCAGGGCAGTAGACGGGGACGCTATGTTCGTAGGCCGCTCCGAGAATCGAGTCCCCGTCATGCTGGCATCTCTCCCCGAGGACCTCCATGAACTCTCTAGTTGAATATTTCCTGGGCTCCAGGGTCTCCATGATCCTCCCGATGTTCACATCAGTCTCCCGGAACTTGTCTTCATCGACATAGGTATCGTAGATCCTGTCTATCATGTAAGAGTGGAGCAGGACATCGTCGGAGTTGGGGTCCCCCCTGTAGTGCCGATATCCCATGGCCTGATAGAAATCCTGGTATACGACGGCTCCCGTCGTTGCGATCACATCGATCAGCCCCATCTTGATAAGATCGGTTATCACCTTACGGAGTCCGGCTGCCACGAGGGCCCCCGACATTCCAAGCAGGACCGTGTGGCTTCCATCCCGCTCCGTCATCTTGTTGAATATATCGACGCACCGGGAAAGCCTCCTTGCCTGGAACGAAGTCTTGGAGAAACCCTCCACGAGTTCCCCTATGCTCACCTTGCCATTAAGGTCGAGCATCTTCAAGGGTGTTCTGAGAAGCTCCTCCCTGCTTGGTGGATCGGAGGTCATGCGTACCATCTCCGTCAGTCAACGAAGACCGCGGCGGCGATCACCGTCGTCCATCTTCCCTGGTTATCAACAACGGCGTAGGAGGTGATGTTGCGGGTGTTGACTATCCTGCCGTCGATCTTGAATATCTCTCTCTTCTCGTCGTAGTTGGAGTCCACGTCGAACTGTATCCCCAGTGTGGATGCCAGCATCTCCGCGGCCAGGTCCTCGGCATAGTCCCCTGCATCCTTCGCCTGTTGTCCGGCCTGATGGTGTTCGGAAAGATATCCATGGGCGGTCTTGTCCTGCGGTATCGCAAGACCCACGGATGCAGCGAGCCTCCTTCCAGGTTCGTTGGACTCCGCTCTGCTCATGACACAGAACACTATCTGTCCGGGTTTCAACGAGTTCAGACCATCACTGCGTGTCATGATCTTGCAGCCGGGCGGGAAGATCGACGAAACATGCACAAGGTTGAACTTCTCGATCCCGGCGTCTCTCAGTGCCAGTTCGAAGCTAGCAAGTTTTTCCCGATGCCTGCCCACACCCTTTGTCAGGAACAGTCTCCTCGGGGTGAAACCAGTATATCCGTTCATGAATTTGGGTAGATACATTTATTATTTAAATCACGTGGAAACGACGCCGGTATCGGACAGGAACACGATGAAATATCGGGACATGTTGGGAACCTGGACCCATTGATAAGTGTAATAGTGATAACGGGGGGCTATTCTTAAATATGACCTCTTTATTAGCGGGTGCACGCGAGGGTGCATGCTCTCCAGACCAGGAAGGTATGACGAATGGCCAGAAAACCGAACAGAATGTACCGCCAGATAAGGGGTCAGGCTTTCACCAGAAAGGACTATACAGGCGGCATTCCGGCTCCGAGGATCAATCAGTTCGTGATGGGTAACAAGAACACCTCCTTCCCCATGGTATATCACCTCGTCGTCAAGGAGAGCTGCCAGATAAGGCACACCGCCCTCGAGGCGGCGCGCATCGCAGCGAACAAGTTCATCTCGAAAAGGGCGGGTGCCAAGAACTACAGGCTGGTCGTGAGGGTATACCCCCACCAGATCCTGAGAGAGAACAAACAGGCCACGGGGGCCGGAGCTGACAGGGTATCCCAGGGAATGAGGAAATCCTTCGGCAAGAACGTTGGCACCGCAGCCAGGGTAAGCGCAGGACAGCAGGTCATGACACTGGAAGTCCCTCCTTCCATGGAACCCCAGGCGAAGATCGCCCTCAAGAAGGCGTCCCAGAAACTGCCTTCTCCGGTTTTCATAACCAGAGCTTCCTGAACCGATTTCGGAAGATATTGGCTGGTATGTATTGGCCCTGATGGGTCTCCGATTCTCGTGCAAAGAGTTTTAACATGCTTATTCACTCCCTCCTCATGGCCCGGGGCAAGAAGAAACCCAAGGTCCAGGTTGATTTCGATCCCGAGCAGTTCAGGGATGAATATCTCTCTAGGTTCCTCAAGGACAAGAAAGGTGAGGTCAAGGGGGAGACCATCGACTTCGAGGAGGAGGACCTGGTGATAAAGAGGGACGACGATTTCTTCCGGGTCCCTATTGACAGGGTCGAACTCGACGGAGAGTTCCTGATCATTAATAAGAGGATCGATTGGAAGAAGGCCAAGCAGCAGGGAGAGAGATGGAAGAAACGTGAGCTGGACCCGCTTTGAAGAGTGATCCCATGAAGGAAGAGGAGTTCAAGAACAAGCTGGTCATCGTGGTCCGCAAGGACCTGAAGCTGACCCCAGGGAAGCTGGCGGTGCAGGTCGCCCATGCTGCCGTGAACTGTACGATCAAGTGTAAAAGGTCCAACGACAGATGGTTCAAGAACTGGTACAACGAGGGGCAGAAGAAGGTTGTGGTGAAGGTAGATACGCAGAGGGACCTCCACGAGATAAAGACCATAGCGGAGCAGCTCGGGATCACGACATCCCTCGTACAGGACGCGGGACTGACCGAGGTTCCCCCGGGTACCATTACATGTCTTGGAATAGGACCGGGGCCCAATCCGGAGATCGACAAGGTGACAGGGGCTCTTCAGCTCTACTGAGGTGGACCAATGGAGGAAAGGCTTCTCAAGAAAGAGGCCCGTGTTCTCGGGATCGATGACGGACCCTACCACAGGGGATCAAAGCGTACACTCATAGTGATGACCGTTTACAGGCTTGACGGATACATAGACGGTTTTATCGCGGGAAGGATCGCCACAGACGGTGACGATTCGGCATACGTGGTTTCGGACCTGCTTGGACAGAGCCGGTTCGCACCACAGATCAGGGCCATAATCTCAGACGGAGCATGTCTGGGGGGGTTCAACGTCCTCGATATCGATGAGGTCTATAGAAGGACCTCGTTACCTGTAATCACTGTTTCGGACGAATCTCCAGACACACCCTCGGTCAGGAGTGCACTGGAGAGAAATTTCGATGATTGGAGGGAACGGCTCGAACTGATCACGAGACATCCCCCGAGGGAGATCCAACTTCCGGACGGTGTGTGTTACTTGAGGGAAAAGGGTATTACAGGGGAATCGGCTGATGAACTGATAACCAGATGCACGGTCCGGGGCAGGACCCCGGAACCGGTGAGACTGTCGCATATGATCGCATCTGCCATGGACAGTGAAATCGGATGGTAGTCAGATGGAGAACAGGGATGTCCTTCTGAAACTGGCACAGCTCGGAGCCCTTGAGAGGTACATCAATCTCACCACCAGGGAACTGGGAGAAATTCTCGGGACAAGCCAGCAATCTGCCTCGCTGTACATCCAGAAGCTGGAGAGGGACGGTCTGGTCCACAGGGTCAGAAGGAACAAAGGATCCTCCGTCACGATAACGAAGGAGGGGATCGAACTCCTTCAAGGCCTCTATGGAATGCTGAAGGCCCTTTTCGAGACCAGCAGGGAGATAGATGTAAGAGGTACCGTGTCAAGGGGCCTTGGGGAGGGTGCCTACTATCTCTCCCAGAAGCAGTACATCTCTCAGATCAAGGAGCTGTTCGGTTTCGAACCATTCGGCGGGACCCTCAACATTCTGATGCATCCCAGGGATGCTCCCATCCTCGAGCTTCTCAAGAAGGGGCCCGGGATCATCCTCGAGGGTTTCATGTCGGGGGGAAGGACCTTCGGCACCTGCATCTGCTATCCCTGCTCCATTGAAGGCAGGAAAGGTCTGGTCATGATACCCAAGAGGACAGTCCACACATCCACACTGGAGATAGTTTCTGACATGAAGTTCCGCGACGAGCTGCACCTAGAAGACGGAGATCAGGTAGAAGTGATCATAACATATCCCGCATACATGGAAAGCAGCTGGACCGGGTGAGCTACTCCCTAGTGCCGTGTTCGTCTTCCTTTCGTCCCGGCCCTTCATTGTTTATTGGGATTCCCTGCCGGGTCCTCGCACCCCTGCCTTTGCCACGACCGCCGCGTCGTCCGTTCCTTCTCGTATCGCGGGGCACACCGAGCTTCCCGGAGAGCAGGATCGCCATCCTGTCCATGCAGATCGAAAGGACCTTCTCCCCGTTCCCGGTTCCGTTCAGACCCGCTGCGCCATCGTGTCCCCCGCCCTGATTTCCCGTTTCCCTTCCTATCTCCTCCATGAAATGGCCGAGATGGACGCCAAGTGCAAGGATGTGTGGCTTCGCCCGTGAGGATATCCTGAGCTCCCCCTTCCTGTCGGCGGCGATGAAGACGACATCCGCTCCCGCCACGAGCAAGGCCCTGGCTGCTGCGGCCTCGAAGGACGTCACCATCGATGTCGCCACGATCTGGTCCCCGACCTTCTCGAAACGAACCCTCCTCATCGCCTTCAGCTGAGCGATCTTCTTTGAGACATCGAAGTACTCCTCCCCCTCGATCACTCCCAGCACGTTCTCCATCTTGACCCCGGAACCTTCAAGGACCATGGAGCAGACATCCATGTCCACCGGTTTCGTGAACCTGAACTTCCCCGTGTCAGCGATTATGCCTGCGAGTGCCGAGACGGACATGTCACGGTCTAACCGGGCACCTGAAAGGAATGCTATCTGAAGGGCTATCTCCACACATGCCCCCAAGGATGGATCCCCGTAAATATCTCCTGTCCAGTGTGAGTGGTCGGGATGGTGGTCTATGATCCAGTGCTTCGGCCATCCGGAGATATCCCCCTCGGAGACCTGGAGAGGCGAGGAGGAATCGACTATGAGGATGAGCGAGCGGCCGGTTATATCGGGGTCTATCTCCATTTCCATGGAAACATGCGAGAGAAGGTTCCTTCCTGCGATCGATATGGACCTGTAGGCGCCAAGTTCAACCCACGGGAACGCTCTTTTCAGAATGATCGCTGTCCCCACGGCATCGATATCAGCGTTGTGGTGAGCGAGGACCAGGACACCTCCTTCCCTGTGGTCGATGATGTCCTTGATCACCTTCCACATCAGAAGTTCGTTCCTGGGATAGGGCAGATTGCCCGATCCCATGTTCCAACCGTCCTTCCCCCTTCTCGGGGCTGCGGGATCCTGGGAGCTCATTTATACCCCTTGAGAGACTCGTTGATCTCCTTGCCCATCTTCTCGTACATGGACCTGAGGGAGCTTTCCTGGTTCCCGATGGAACCGAGCCGGACCTCCAGTGTTTCGAGCTCTTCTTTGAGCTCCTTGAGAAGTGATGCCGGGTCCTCGACCTTCAGGATGATGTCCCCAACCCTCCGGTATACATCTCCCTCCTTCCTCGATTCCAGGGCACCAATGGCCTCCTCCATTTCCCTCTTCCTTGCCTCCATCTCGCCTTTCTGTGAGAAGACCATCTGCAACTGGCCCTTCACCTGTTCGAACTTGGCAAGTTTCTCCTGCAGGTCCTGATCCAATTGAAAAGACATTTGGGCACCTTCCTTCTGCGACGTATAACGACCTTTGCTATTTATCTTTTGTACAGCGGCCGCCCGGTCATGCGTAGGCCGCTTTCAGGGCAGCCGTCACAAGACCGAGGTAGGAGTTCAACATCGCTCGAAGCGTTGAGAGGTCGTCGGAACCCATTGTCAGGATTAGACATCGGGTGTCCTCATCGAAACGGACGTTGACCGAACCCCCCTCCGGGGCGGACCCTGCTTCAAGCATCAGAGGTCGGACTACATTGCCTGCGACGTCCGGGGCGACCTTAACCCAAAACTCGAGAACCCCTTTCAGGGTAGAACCTCCTTCAGACGGCCTTCAGGACCTTCTTTCGGTTCGGTCGCTCCTTGTAGAAGATCTTGTAACCACATTTGGAGCACTGGATACCGATGGGACTGAACTCTGTGACGAGCTTCTCTCCGCATCTCCCGCATCTATACATATCAGATCCTTCCTAAGCGGCTCTCCAGGGTCTTGAACTTACCGGTCCTTGGTGAGTAGGCACCGCCGGCGAACTTGTGAGAGCATGACCTGCATTCCCAGATCCCGGAGGCGACCCTCTTCACGTTCTTCTTGGTGCATCTTGGACAGACGTACTTGGACCTCTTGCTGGCGTCCAGTGCGCGTATCTGTTTCTTGACACTGAGGCCGTACCTCGGTCCGTATTTCCCGGAGCTGCCGACCTTCTTCGTCCTTCTGCTCATTGGCGGTCCTCCCTGGGTTCATTACCTCTGGGAAGGTCCCTACATAAGAATTCATTATTTATAGGTTCCGCAGTGCACCATTCCGGTAAGACCCTCTCCATCACGGACTGCTCTGGTTTAGGAGCTTGGTCTGGACCTCACCGTGCGTCCTCGAGTTCAGCATATCGAAGAACTCCACCTGGAGACCTGCGGGTATCTCGACTATGCAGATCCACTCGCCCCCCTTCGTCCATTCCTCCCGGATCACCTTCCCGTATGACCTGATCTCGCCCACGAGCTTTCCATAGTGGGCGCCCTCTGTCTTGACAGCGATCTGTGCTGTCTCTATCCTGATCGGCAGAATGGGGCGGAGCTCCTTTATCACATCGTTCATCTGGGATTCCGCCGACCTGAAGGGATCGATGTTGACTTTCACTTCATCTATGGCTAGTTCGATCCTCTGCGGTGGGTGAGGGGTCTTGTTCACGGGGTTTATGCAGTTTCGGGAGATCAATGCAACGATCTGCTTTCGCTTCTCCTCCTGCATCTTCTTTCTCTGTTCGGTGGTGAGCTGTATCTCGCCCTTCTCGAGGATTGCGACCGCTACCTTCATCACATCGGAGGTCCCAAAGGCGTCCACCAGCTGCTCGGAGGAAGCCCTGTCCCCCTTGTGAGCATCCTTGAATATCTCCTCCACCGCAAGGATCTCGGAGAGTTCGGGTTTATCCTTCTCTTCCCTGAATTCATGGGCCAATTCCGGCTCAACGAAGATCTCGAACCTCTCCCCGTGACGGTCCAATCGAGCGATCACTGCATCATCAAGGGAGACCATCAAGACCACCTTTACTTCTTGGCCTCCTTGACGAAATTCGTTACCTTCTTGGGGTCCAACTTCTGGAAGGGTTCCTTCTTGCTAACGATGCCTATCTCGATCGCCAGGGTGTTCAGGCTGCCTTCCTCGGTGGCTCCCAGAAGTGCCTCGAGGCCCAGTTTGATGGCATCGTCCTGGGAGATGTTCGCCTTGTACTTGTCCTCGAATATCTCCATGACAACGCTCCTTCCGGATCCGATGGACCCAGCCTTGTAGGACATCATTGCCCCGGACGGGTCCGTCTCGTAGAGATGTATCCCCTTCTCATCCACCCCGGCGATGAGAAGAGCGGTCCCGAAAGGTCGGACACCGCCATATTGGGTGTAGTTCTGCTTGAAATCACAGATCTTCTTCACGAGAACATCCACGGGTATCCTCTCGCTGTAGGTGATCTTGTTGATCTGGGCCTCTATCCTCGCCCTGTCGACCAGAACCCTGGCATCGGCCACCAGTCCGCTGGTGGCGCATCCGATATAATCATCGATCTTGAATATCTTCTCTATGGAACTTGGTTCTATCAGGGGGCTGGTTATCCTCTTGTCGATTATCAGGATCGCACCATTTCTGAACTTCAGACCGACGGTGGTCGTTCCCCTCTTCACAGCTTCCCTGGCGTATTCCACCTGGAAGAGACGTCCATCGGGCGAGAATACTGTTATTGCCCTGTCATATGCCATGTTGCCCGGTTGCATTGATATCACCCCTGAGGTTCACCATTCAGCACCTTGAAGACGTCTGCCTTCCAAGGTATCGACCTTCACGAAGAATCCTGCTCTCATAAATACTTATTGGGTTCGGTCCTGAACATCGAGATATCCTAGGGCTTCGTCTGGTCCTCCCTGTAATGCGTACCCTCTCGTACTTTCTCTGGAACGAACTTGTAGAAGGCGGACCTGAGCGTCCCCGATACTCCGGCTATGTTCATCTTCAGCACGCCCTCCTTCAATTCCCTGCCGTTTAGGTTCTCTATGATCCCCATCAGGTCCGATGATCCGCGGTGCCACGTCCTGATTATCGCCCATCCCTTGTTGTAATACACGAACCAGGGTTTGACCCTTTCAAAATCCTCCCTGGACAGTTCCCTGGTGCACCCTCTTATAAGGTTTATGAGAAGTCCTTTGCCAACCCCGTCCGGGGAGCTGACATGAATGACGACGTACCTTCGCCTCTTCTCGTGGACCATGGGACCTTTAGTTGGTAAGCTTATTTGAATTTTGGCAACGAGGGACCTTTGATGGTTAGACCAGAACCGTTTAATATTTTATCTATCCCATCCCTTAAGTGCCTGCACATAGGCAAAACTTATATGCCCTCCGCGGATATTTGTATATATCAAGTACCCTTTCTTTCCCGGAGTCAGATGCCCAGGAGGAACAACCGATGAGACCCAGATTATTGGTTTCCGCAATCGCGCTCGTTGTCATGGTAACGATACTGCCCCTTTCCGTATTCGATACCGTGTTCGATGCCGAGGCTCAGGAACCAGGGCAGCCCATGGAACTCAACACCATGAAAATGTTCCTCTCCGAGGGAATGAGCATGACTCCGCTTCCTCCGGAATCCACGGAGTATCAAGCCGTTGCGATACCTAACGGATTCGTCAGGGACGGGTTCCGGGGTTACGGCATCCTGCCCATCGGACACACCTACTGGATGGATGTGGGCATGTGGGAGACACAGCTCCTGAGAGAGACCATCTTCCTCGGGGGAGAGGTCAGGATAGTCGTATACGCCACAAGGGAAGCCGATTCCGGTTCTGTGACCTGCGATTTCATGTTCTCGATAATGAGAGGGACCGAGCTGCTCCTTCAGGTATCGGCCATGAACAAGCTCATCAACGACGGTGTCGACAACAGGATCGAGGCCATCGATCATTTCCCCATTGGCAACGATACCACCATAGATGCAGGCACGAAGCTTACACTGGCAATCTCCGCCAGATGTCAGGGCGGGGCCATCATGAAATTCGGCTCCACGGACCTGGACGCGGGATTCACCTTCGGATCCAATGCCCTGGAGATCCAGAACCTTTTCATGGACAAGGAAAAGATCACCGTCGAATACAAGGATGCGTTCTGGGTCCCGTGGATCCAGCTGTACACCGAGATCAAGGTGGACGGCGTCATCCAGCCGAATGAGCAGATCATGTCCGAGATGAATACGATCAACCGGACAAGGGAGATCATATGGGAAAGGGAGAGCCCCGCTGCAACCTACGAGGTCTTCATCTCCATGTCGTACCACTACTCGGGAACGAACAATATCTCCATGACCAAGCAACTGACTGTCATCAAGCCCAAGGTTTCCAATATTGAGGCCATCAAGGACTTCATCGGCCAATCCTTCATTTATTTCCTGCTCGTGGCCATCATCATAGCAAGCATTGTAGCCCTGGCCAAGTACCGCGGAAGCGTATGGAGAAAGCGCTTCAGGGAGCTGCCCTCCGGGGCTCAGGAACTGAGCAAGCACAAGAAGAAACGGGCCTGGAAGATGTCGCGCAAGGAACGAAAGAGGATCAAGAAGGACCAGAAGAAGGCGGACAAGGAAGTGAGCAAGGAGGAGGATGACGGCGAGTTCAGCCTCTTCAAAAGGAAGGAAAGACCCGCAAGGAACCAGAGGTCCGCTGTGGCAATAAATATCAACAGGGAAAAGGCGGACGAGCTCGAGCTCTGACAGTTACTAGAACTCGAAAAGAGAGGTCTGTTTGGGGTCCTTATCTGACTCTTCATTCCCTTTCTGAGTTTCATCATGATCATCCGGTATTTCGGCAGCTTTCGGTTCGACCTCCCCTGCGGTATCGGGCTCCTCATCATCATTGAAGGCCATCAGACCATGGCCGTCAATGGACCTCGGAGCGGCCTGTGACGACCTATATGCCTCCGCTTTTTTCAATATCCTCCTAAGGTCCTTCTCCGAGAGCGCGTCACCTGAGAGCATCTTGAGGTGTTCCTTCGTCAGCATTACGTTGGCGACTAGATTGGCGGAGAAACCGTGCTCCCTCGAGACCAGGATCCTGAACCTGTGTATCGGGTCGTCCTTGATCGTCCTTATCGACGTATGGGTGTACCGACCTATCAGCAGGGATATCTCCTTCATCATCGCCCTCGTGTCCTTGGTCCGGGACATGGATCTGAGATAGGAAGGGAACTGGTATCTGGACCTGTTCCGGTTCGGGAACTTCCTTACCGTGGACAGGGTGGCAAGGGTATCCTTGGCATACTTCCAGAGCTTGTAGTTCTGCCTCCGCCTGACCCTGCCAAGATAGAGATCAGACCTGGAAAGCCTCTGCATGCCTCTGTCCATATCCTCGGGGTGCGACATGGAGACGTTGAGGTTCTCGGCGAACCAGAGCATCAATGTGTCGATGTTCTCGTCAACGTCCATCAAAGCCCTCCTCGCATCGTTTATCGATCCGGCCCTGAAGACCAGCTCCATCGTGTTGAAGATGTTCTCCTTGTTATCCCTGATACCAAGGACCGGGAGGTCCTTCATCGTGATCCTGGTCTTTCCGGCGCAAACCATCTGAAGGTCGCCCACGGCAGACCTCATATCACCGGAAGAACGGTCGGCAATGGCCGCCAGGACCTCATCGTCGTACTGGATCCCCTCCATCTCGCAGATCTGTCTGAGCCTCTTGACGAGAGATGCCGGGGAGAGCCTCCTGAACTTGAGCTTCTCGCATGTGAAGGAGAGCGAAGATCCCGATCCGCTGATAAGCCCGTAGAGATTGTTGACTATCAGTACAACGGGCTGCCGGGTCAATCGGACGAGTTCGACGATCGCCCTCTTTCCACCCCTGTCGGACATATCTGAGCCGTCCTCGGTCTGCGCCCCCCTCTCGTAGAGATTGTCCGCCTCGTCAAGGAGGATTAGCTTCTGCTTGTAATCGACCCCCCGGGAGAAACCATCGATATCGGTGATATCGCGGGACATGGCGCCTCTCGTGGCAAGCCTTCGGATGGATTCGAGGTTTCTGGCGTCCGAAGCGTTGAGCTCTATCACGTCCCACCCCATCTCGCCCGCAAGGGCGAGAGCCGCGGTGGTCTTTCCCACACCGGGCTCCCCTTCGAGGATCAGGGCCCTCATCTTGGGGGTCGATCCATCCTCCCACGACCTTGCCCATGTCCTCATCTTGTCGGCTATCTTGTTATGGCCTATCAGTTCATCCAGGTTCTCGGGTCTGTACTTCTCGGTCCAGGATGTCGAGGGCCGATCGCCCTCCGTATCTTTCATATGTGTGTAATCATGACCACGGTACAAAACCCTTTCCGGAGGGAAGGGTGAAACTGAAAAAAATGTGATAGCCGGTAACGATGCAACAGATTTTAAATATCCACCCTGGGGTTAACCTGACTGCAGGTTCATTGTCAGTTACGGGGAGGGTAACAATGAGTCCGAAGAAAAAGAGTTCGACCGGTGATGGCGTCACGGAGTTCCGCGAGGGGAAGACTATGGATAGGTTCCCGATGGGGATCTTGATATTGGACGGAAAGGGTGAGATCTCATTTCTGAACTCCAACCTCGCTGACCAGCTCGATGTCGACAGGAAGAAGCTCATCGGTACGCTCATGTTCGATGTTCTCGAACCTTCCTGCATACCGGATGTCCTGTCGCTGATCCGGTCCGAGAAGAAATACATGAAGGAATTGAACCTGATCCTGAACCCTCCCTCCGGCAGGCTCGTCCACGGGACCTTCACCATCGAAAGATATCCCATTGATGGAAAGAAAGGATTCCTGATGGTCCTCAAGGAGCAGAAGGCCAGGGCGGTGAAGAAGGAGATAGGATTCGAGGTACTTGAGCAGCTCCCGATACCGGTCACGATACTCAACAGGGACCTGCAGCCAGTGTTCCAGAACAGTTCCGCGGACGAGTGGATCGTACTTCCTTCAAAGGGTAAGGACCCGATATCTAAACCGAGAAAGGAGAGAAAGGGAAAGCTCCTCGAATGCCTGGCCAGTGGAAGGACCGTCAACTTCGGCGAGCAGGTCAGAACCTCCGAGGAACCTCTGGATTTCGATATCACCGCGGTACCTCTTCCTTCGAAGGTGAGACCGGACCAGGTCATGGAGATATGGCTCCCGAGGATCACGGAGACCGAGAAGAAGAAGGAGAAGCATGGCAAGGCGATCGGGCATGAGATCATAGAGACCGCAAACGCAGTCATCATAGGCCTCGATATGGAAGGGAACATAGTTCTATTCAACAACGGCGCCTCGAGGGTACTTGGGTATACCTTCGATGAGGTAAAGGGAACATCATGGTTCGATTATCTCGTCGACAAGGACGACCAGGCAGGGAGGCTGGAGGTATTCCAGTGGTCCATTGGCTCAGGTTTCAGGACACAGTACGAGACAAGTGTCAGGAGCAGTTCGGGTTCCACACTTTCCATCTCCCTCGAGAACAGTGTGATGTTCGACAGGAGCGGCAATATCACGATGGTGCTGATGATAGGACAGGACATCACCAAGATGAAGAGGCTCGAAGAATCCCTCCGGGAACAGAGCGAGAAACTCGTGAACGCGATGGACGAGGTGACGCTCTACAACGATCTGATGATACACGACATACACAATGCGAATGCCGGAATAATGGGTTATCTCGAGCTCCTGAATATCGAAGGTATTGGCGAGGACAAGAGGAAGAGATACATCGAAAGGGCCCTCAACGAGGTCAACAAGAGCTCCTCGATCATTAAGGACGTCAAGGTGATGTCGCTTGCCAAACCGGGTGCGGAAAGGAATCCCATGGACCTTCTGAGGACCTTTGAGAGCGTTTCCAGGAACTGCCAGGAGGAATGGGGCGGTAGATGTCCGAAGATCGAGATGGATATCGCAGATCTCCATATCCTTTCCGACGACCTTCTGACCGAGGCCCTCACGAGACTTTTCGTGAATTCCATCCACAGGGGGTCCGCGAAGGGCGCATGGGTCAAGGTATCGGCAAAGAGGGACCCCTCGCGGTCGAACCTGGTCCCGGAACCGGTCCATATCGTTTTCACTGACAATCTTGGATCCGTAAGCGAGGAGGAGATCAACAGAGTGCTTGACAGACCGAGGAGCACCGACAAGGGTTCACACGGACTCGGGCTCTACCTCGTGAAGAAGATCATTGAGAGGTACGGTGGTATGATCTGGGTGGAGAATTCGAAGGAGAAGGAACCGGGCATCTCGGTGCACATCATTCTCTCGGAAGCTGTCTGATCGGCAGCTCAGTCGGCAACCACCCTGAGTGATCCTTCCTCATAATAGATCCAGATATTTTCCCTGATCTTCTTTGTAAGTTCCGACAGGGCATGATAGAGGTCTTCTTCAGAGATCCTGAGTTCCCTGGCGGCATCCCTGGTTATCCATGGGTGATTGCCGAAATCGTTGTCACGGATATACTGGTACACTCTCATCTCGAGATCAGTCAGGTCCTTCATGGCCATGTTACCAGACCCCTTCGCAAGGACTATCTCCAGCCGAGCCTGCCGATGCCACCTTCCCCGTGGTCCTTCTTGACAACCCTCAATTTTCTCCTCTTCCCGTCTGCGGCCACGGCGGGCATCTCGAAATGCTCCTTGCGTTTGACCCTTCCGGGGAAATGCTTCAGAAGTATCACCCTTGAAATGGACTGGACCCACCTGTAGGGTACGCCCACTGAAGCCCCGTCAGGTACGAGGTCCTCGTTGGTCTCCGATACCAGGAGCTCGTAGACCACACCATTGTCCAGATCCACGATCACATCCTCTACATAACCAAGCGAGAGGCCCTTATCGGTTATCACTTCAAGGTTCTGAAGGTTGGTTATCTCTGTAAGCATGCATATCCCTCTTGACCCTAAACTCCGGTGGGTGTCTGAACTTTCCCCAGAACACCGGCTCTATATCAACGGATAGTGGTTTTCTATTGTTTAAATGTTTTTAAATCGGTTACGACGCTCCGAACTGAGAGCGATCTAGCGAATTGATTTTGATCAAGATCGAGCGAATATCCCGGTTCAGCACCACAATCCTGGGAATATTTAATAAGCTGTATCATAATTGCAGCGATGGTGAACGGTTTGGCTCAAAAGGACAGTGAACCTATCACAACGGAGTTCAGGGGTCACCGGATCCTGAATGAACTGCTGAAGGACCCCACCAGAAGCCTCGAGGAGATCGCAAAGGCCTGCGGCTCGTACCGTCAGAAGGTCTGGAGGGAGAAGAGGAAGCTCGAGGACAGCGAAGCTGTCTGGGGGTACACCGCCGTGGTCGACGAGAACGAGATCGACTGGAAATCCTTCCTCCTGCTGATCAAGCTCAAACCACTGACCGCCCAGCAGGCACAGCTGCTCATCAGAAGACACATCACCAACGCCCCGGGAGAACTCAACATCAGATTGATGGATACCTACTATCTCAACGGCATGTACGACCTCCTGGTGATATTCGCGGCTCCGAACTGGATGATCGCACGCAAGTACTATGATTCGATAAGGCTGGAATACGAACCCTATCTCGAGGACAGGCCCGAGATCATAGACATCGCATTCTCCTTGATCAGATGGGGGAAGGTGAACCCCAATATCAACAGATTGAAGGATTTCATTCCCCCCATACCCAAGAAAGAGTAGTCCGTCGGCACTGATAGGTTAGGGGCCATGATTAATATCGATCCGTTCATCTTACCTGACAGGAGATGAGAAAATGGTCAATAAAGAGATCAGCGAAGGTGACAAGGCACCGAAGTTCTGCCTAGCCGATCAGGAAGGAAAGGAAGTATGCTCAGGGGACCTGCAGGGTAGCTGGACGGTTCTTTACTTCTACCCGAAGGACAACACTCCGGGCTGCACGACCGAAGCGAAGGACTTCTCCTGCGCGGTCGAGGATTTCTCCAGGGCAGGAGCACGCATAGTTGGAGTGAGTCCGGATGACCAGACCAGCCACCTCAAGTTCATAGGAAAACATGACCTGAAGCTGACGCTTCTGAGCGATCCCGGACATATGGTCCTCGATCAGTTCGGTGTCTGGAAGGAGAAGAGCATGTACGGCAAGAAGTTCATGGGCGTTGAAAGGTCGACCTTCCTCATCGACCCCGAGGGGAACGTGAAGAAGGTCTGGAGAAAGGTGAAGGTCGACGGACACGTCGACGAGGTGCTTGCGGCCATCAAGGGAATGTAGGACCGATACGTGAATTATTAGGGGGAATGATGAATAATCCCCAGGCTTCTTTTCATTTCGGACCACGGGTTGTAATGGAATGGAAGTTCATGAGCTGAAAGCCAACATCAAGGTCACGGGCATGACCTGTGCAATGTGCTCAGCAGCCATAGGCTCGGCCCTGAAGGAGATGGAAGGGGTAAAGGATGCTGATGTCGACCTTGGAAGGGAGATCGCAGCTGTCAGGTTCGACCCGGGCAAGATTAGCCTCAGGGAGATGCAGAGGAAGATCGAGGAGGTCGGATACGGGGTCGTCAACGACAAGGTCACGATAAAGATCGGCGGAATGACATGTGCGATGTGCGTCCAGGCGATCGAGGATGTACTCGGCAACCTGGATGGGGTCGTGAGCGTTCATGTGAACCTTGGGACCGAAAGGGCGCGTGTGGAATACCTGCCGGGTTTCGTTACGATAAAGGACATGAAAAAGGCGATCGAGGACCTCGGGTATCATTACATCGGCAGGGATGACGAGGACACGCAGAAGGTCGAGGAGGAGAGGCACCGGACCGAACAGGGGCGGAGGATCGCCAGGTTCGTTCTCGGTCTCGGGATAGGGATCCCGCTGATGCTGCTGATGCAGCTCGGCATAATGATGCCGTTCGATATGGCATACGCAATGCTCATCTTCACCACACCCATATTCATCTTCATTAGCTATCCGATATTCCTCGCTGCGGCGAGATCTCTAAGGCACCGATCCCTGAACATGGATGTGATGTACAGCATGGGGATGGGAGTGGCGTTCGTAGCCAGCGTCCTCGGGACCTTCAGGATACTTCTGGACCGCCAGTTCCTCTTCTACGATACGGTCCTGATGCTGGCAGGCTTTCTCACCCTGGGAAGGTTCCTGGAGGCAAGGGCGAAGGGCAAGACCAACCAGGCGATCAAGCGCTTGATGGGCCTCAGGCCCAGGACGGCGAGGGTGGAGGTCCAGGGTGTGGAAAAAGAGATCGATATCGAGGATGTGAATATCGGGGACCTCGTTGTGGTACGACCCGGTGAGAACATCCCCGTTGACGGGACCATAAGGTCCGGAGAGGGCCACGTTGACGAATCCATGATCACGGGGGAGCCCATTCCGGCATTCAGGTCCGAAGGTTCGAGCGTGATAGGGGGGACCGTCAACGGGAACGGCCTTCTCAAGGTGGAAGCGACACAGGTGGGGAAGGGGACCATGCTATCACAGATCATAAGACTGGTGGAGGAGGCCCAGGGCTCAAGGCCTGCCATCCAGAAGGTCGCCGACCGGGTGGTTACCTATTTCATTCCCGTTGTCCTGACGATCGCCATCGCATCGTTCGTGTTCTGGTATCTCGTGATCGGGGATACCCTGATATTCTCGCTAACGGCACTGATATCCGTCCTCGTGATTGCGTGCCCCTGCGCCCTTGGACTGGCCACCCCTACCGCGGTTACTGTCGGGATCGGAAGGGGGGCGGAACTCGGTATCCTCGTAAAGAACGGCGAGGCCCTTCAGAGGTCGAGGTCGGTCGATACCTTCGTCTTCGACAAGACCGGAACCCTGACGGAGGGGAAGCCGGTGGTGGAAAAGGTGTTTGCCAGCGGAGTCAGCGAGGAAGAGCTGATCACCCTTACCGCTTCCGTCGAAAAGGGGTCCGAGCACCCCATAGCGGCCGCCGTTCTGGAAAGGGCGAAGGGACTCAATCTGAGGGATGTCGAGCGGTTCGAGGCTGTCGGGGGAAAAGGTGTAACTGGATCCATAGAAGGCTCGGATGTGGTCGTGGGCACAAGGAAGCTCATGGAGGAGAAGGATATAGGGATCCCGGTAGAAGCTCTCAAGGTCCTATCGGACATGGAGTCCAGGGGCAACACGACGCTTCTTGTCTCCTGGGACGGCCGGTTCATCGGGATGATGGGAGTTTCGGACAAGGTCAGGGAAACGTCCCTGAAAGCGGTCTCCGAACTTCGCTCGATGGGCATCCGTTCCATAATGATCACTGGTGACAACGAGAGAACGGCGCGCGCCGTGGCGGATAAGGTGAATATCGAAGAGGTTATTGCGAATGTACTTCCGGGCGAGAAGGCCGAGGAGGTCCGTAAACTGCAGGCCGGGGGAAGAACTGTGGCCTTCGTTGGCGACGGTATCAACGATGCACCTGCCCTGGCCCAGGCCGATGTGGGGATCGCCCAGGGGAGCGGCACCGACGTTGCCATGGAGAGCGGCGACGTTGTTCTCGTCAACAGCGACCTGACCGACGCGGTCGCCTCCATCCAGCTGAGCAGGAAGGTGATGACCCGTATAAACCAGAACATATTCTGGGCCTTCGCCTACAATACGGCCCTCATTCCGGTCGCCGCAGGGCTCCTTCATCCGCTCTTCGATATAACACTGCGTCCGGAGTTCGCGGGCCTGGCAATGGCCCTGAGCTCCGTTACCGTTGTCACACTATCATTGATGCTGAAGGGATACGTTCCCGGTGTAAAGAAGCAGAAAGGGAGGTTATGAAATGGAGATAGATCCGGTTTGCAAGATGGAGGTCGATCCGGCAGCTGCGAAATGGACGAGCGAGCACAAGGGAAAGAAGTACTATTTCTGCGCCCCGGGCTGCAGGTACATGTTCGAGAAGGACCCGGAGAGGTTCATCAACAGCACCGAGCCTGCAGTGAAGATGTGAAAGGAAGGAGGTTCCACATGGCCATGAACGAGGACTTCGCTCAATTCGTCATGGAGCAGATGTCCGGGCTCCGGGATGTCACACTCAGGAGGATGTTCGGAGGGGGGGGAATATTCCAGGATGGTAAGATGTTCGCCCTGGTCCACGAGGCATCCCTGTACCTGAAGGTCGATGAGGATTCGAAGGTCCTCTTCGAGGAAAGGGGAATGGAACGATTCCTGCCGTTCAAGGACAGACCGATGAGGATGCCCTACTACGAGGTGCCCCCTGAAGTGCTCGAGGACAGGGATATCCTCGAGAGGTGGTCCAGAAGGTCCATCGAGATTGCCCACAGTCGATGATATCGATTCGTTAGATTATTGAAACAGTATGTCCTTCACCCTCCTATGCAGAGTGATATAGATATAGCCCAGGAAGCGAAGCTCAGGCCCATAGAGGAGATCGCTGAGAAGGCTGGTCTTGAACCCGGGGAATACACCCCCTGGGGATCCTTCAAGGCAAAGGTCGAGCTTTCCGCCCTGGAAAGGATCGAGGCCATGGAACCTGGTCATCTCATACTCGTCACCACGACCAGTCCAACCCCAGCGGGAGAGGGGAAGACCACGATGACAATAGGATTGACACAGGCCCTCTGGAAACTCGGGCACAGGGCGATGCTCGGCATCAGGGAGCCTTCCATGGGCCCGGTCTTCGGGATCAAGGGCGGTGCGGCTGGCGGCGGATATTCACAGGTACTCCCCATGGAAGATATCAATCTACATTTCACGGGGGACATGCATGCCATAACCGCAGCGCACAACCTTCTCGCGGCGGTCCTGAACAACCACATGCACCACGGCAACGAGCTGAACATCGATCCGAGAAGGATCGTATGGCACAGGGTGATGGACATGAACGACAGGTCCCTCAGGAACGCGGTAATTGGACTGGGCGGAAGCGGGAGCGGGATGCCCCAAGAGGACTCTTTCGACATCACCGCCGCAAGCGAGGTGATGGCCATCCTGTGCCTGTCCACATCCATACAGGACCTGAAAGAGAGGCTTTCACGGATAATCGTTGCCTACAAGATGAACAGGGAGCCGGTCTTCGCCAGGGACCTTGGGGTGGTAGGAGCTATGGCCATGCTTCTGAAGGATGCCATCAGGCCGAACCTCGTGCAGACCATAGAGGGAGTTCCGGCCTTCATCCATGGAGGGCCGTTCGCCAACATCGCGCACGGGACATCCTCCTATCTCTCGACGAAGATCGGACTGCATCTGAGCGAATACTTCATCACGGAGGCAGGTTTCGGCTCCGACCTCGGGGCTGAGAAGTTCTTCGATATCTTCTGCCGGATGACCGGATTGAAACCGTCGGCGGTGGTCATGGTGGTCACGACCAGGTCCCTCAAGATGCAGGGCGGGGTTGCCAAGGGGGAGCTCGAGAAGCAGGACGTCCTCGCCATCAGGAGGGGGATGGCCAATCTCAACCGCCATCTGCAGATAGTTCATCTGTACGGCCTCCCGGTGGTTGTGGGGATCAATCTCTTCGAGAACGACCACGACGACGAGGTCCAGGAGATCCTGCGGACCTGCGAGGCCATGGGGATCCCCATCGCGATCTCGGACCACCACGCAAGGGGCGGGGATGGGGCCACGGAGGTCGCGAAGAAGCTGGTAGAGGTGGTCAGGGACTGCAAGCAGTGCTTCAACACGCTCTATCCCAACAACATTCCCATCAAGGAGAAGATCAAGTCCATATGCCACAGCGTTTACGGAGCCAACAAGGTTGTCTTCTCCGTCGATGCCACGAAGAAGATGGAGCAGTACGAGAGCATGGGATACGGTCACTTTCCGATCTGCATGGCAAAGACGCAGTATTCCCTGTCTGATGATCCCAAGCTGCTGGGCGCCCCCACCAAGTTCAAGATCACGATATCCGAGATCAGGCTCTCAGCGGGTGCGGGATTCGTTATACCGCTTACCGGAAAGATCAATACAATGCCGGGGCTTCCAAGGGAACCTGCCGCCGCAAAGATGGATGTCACAAGCGATGGCAGGGCCGTTGGATTGTTCTGACAAATCTTAAATTGGACCGGGGGCACTCAGGGCCCATGGACGAAGGCCTCAGGGCTATGTTCGAGAAGAGGACATCACTTTAGTTCCACCCCTCGAACAATTAGCAAGCGCAGCAGAATGAGCCGCAAATTCAACATCGGCGACCGTGTAAAGTTAGTGGGGGAGTATTACGGTCACCCACCGGGCTCGCGCGC
>JBLIRL010000140.1:0-8083 GCA_049472275.1 Thermoplasmatota archaeon
TTCCTCCCATGAGGGCGGCGGTCTACAAGGAGCTCTTCCATCACGGGCCGATGACTCGCAACGAGATCGCGGCCAACATCGGCATGGTGCCCAACGACTGCTCGACGCGCCTGCGCGAGCTCAGGGACGCCAGGAGGGTCAGGGAGGTCGATCGGATAAGGAACATGATCGAGAACCAGGAGAAGGCCCTTCTTGAAAAAACGAAGGAAGCCGAGAGGACAAAGAGGCTTGCCGATGCCCTATACATGGATTATGTCAGGATCGATGGTCTGCTGAAGGGATTCGATCCATGGGGATACATGGAGGACCCGGACGGATATCCCGGCATAGAGGGGTTCCAATCCGGAACGGACCCAAATAAGGGAAAGATCAGTATCAGGATCTCGACGGATGAGGGAGATGAGATCGTCGACCTCGAGACCTCGCTCGATCTCAACCAGAATGCGGACCTTTTATACACCAGGTCCAAGACCGCGAGGAAGAAGATAGAGGGGATCGAGGCTGCCCTGAGGTCGTCGAGGGACAAACTTGAGAGAGCGAGAAGGGACATCGAAGACAGGGAGGACGGGGAGAGCATCAGGAAATTGCGTAGGTTCTGGTTCGAGTCCTACAGGTGGTGTTTCACCTCCAGCAGGATCCTCATTATTGGAGGGCGGGATGCGAAGACCAACGAGAGGATCGTCAAGAAATACATGAGGGATTCTGACCTGTACGCCCATGCCGATCTGTCAGGAGCATCCAGCGTCATACTCAGGGTCGACAAGGACCGGGAAGCTGACGAGGCCTCGAAGGAACAGGCCGTTCATTTCTCGATACTGAACTCCAAGGCATGGCATGCAAAGGTGGGTTCGGCAGGGGGTTACTGGGTCCTGCCGGATCAGGTGAGCAGGACACCACAATCAGGGGAGTTCCTGGCGAAGGGGTCCTTCGTGATAAGGGGCAAGAAGAACTTCGTTGAGAAGCTTCCTATGGAAGGTGCCGTGGGAACGGTCTACGTGGAAGGGGTTCCGAAGGTCATGTTCGGACCTGTCGACGCGGTGAAGGAGATATGTCAGGGAAATATCCTGCTTCTTAGACCCGGCAGGACGAAGAAATCCGATATTGCCAAGGTTATCGCCAAAGAACTGGGCGGAGAACTGGACCAGGTCATGTCAGTACTGCCTCCGGGCGGAATTGACATGTCGAGATCGTCCTCATCCTGATCGAGGTTATCGGCGCAGGATTTATCTTAGGATTAGCTCTTACTCCCCCATGGCGGGTTCCAGGAACTCAGGGGTCAAGGCGGGAGCCCTGGTTGTGGGGAACGAGATACTCCTCGGGATCACAAGGGACAGCAATACCGTCTTTCTCGCGGAAAGCTTTCTGAAAAGAGGTATTAAGCTCAGCAAATGGGTGATCGTTCCGGACAGCATGGAGCAGATAGGGGCCGAGCTGAGGTCGTTCATCGGCGAGGGATACGATATCGTGGTCATCAGCGGCGGGATGGGGCCCACCCATGACGATATCACGGTCGAAGCGGTTGCCAGGGCACTCTCGGTTCCCATGAGCTTTCACGAGGAATGCTACCGGAGAATGCTTGCAAAGTGGAGGAGCTGGAACCCTGACAGTGAGCTCCCCGAGGCGTCCAAGAAGGGTCTTGAGAAGATGGCGCACGTACCCCAGCATTTCGACCTTATCAACAATGAAGAGGGCATGGTGGAAGGTCTCGTGGGAACAGCGAACAAGGGTCAGACCGTCATAATGATACTGCCTGGTGTTCCAAAAGAGTACAAGGGGATAGTCGGAACGGGCAAGTTCCAGGATTATCTTCCCCCGGGGCACGACGGGAACGTTTCTATCAAGGAGGTGATCTTCAGGGGCAAGGAGAGCCAGATCGCACCCTTTCTTTACGATCTTCAGGAGAGGTTTCCCGATATCGATATCGGTTCGTATCCGCAGGGTCCCAACTCGGTTATACTCAGGGTTACCGGACCACCGAACGGGCTGGATGACGTCGTGAAGCTCTTGTCGGATGAGGTCCGCTCCCTTGAGAAGCGCAGCACCGAATCCGGATGAGGGGTTCATATCAGAGAGGAGTCGTGCCCTTGCCGATTGATCGGAGCTCCATGGAATAATGTATTAAAAATAGAAATAATACATGGAATTAAAACAAATAATTGAATCCCGGAAATCTATATATAGAGGTCCTTCTCATTGATTTATTTGCATTTGGGGGATCTGGATGAGAGATATATCGAAGATTCTCATATCAATTCTAGTATTGTCATTTCTGACCCTGGCTGCAGAGCCGATGATGAAAGTTCATGGTCAGATGGAAGAAAGGTTCTTTGGCCCGCCCGCAAGAGGATTGGAACCTACGAGGGCCATCAACGAAAGCCTTCATGTCGATGGTGACAACGGTCTGCTTCTGTTCGCGGAGCGTCAGAACTGGTCCGGGGACGGGTCGGAAGGCGATCCTATCAAGGTCGTGGAGGTCGATTTCAACAATACAGGGATCTTCATGGGGAACATAACCCTCAACATCGAGTTCATGAGGTGCGACAACATCTCGTATTTCCACCTCACGGACTCAGGACCCGTGAGACTGACGGAGTCCAGGATTGACAAGGGTTCATCGGGGGCGGTCGATGGAGTGAAGCTTGTTCATTGCACGGGCTCTGTCATCACTGACAATGTGATCGAGGGATATGAAAACGGTATCAGCTTGGAAGGATCAGCTGCCTGCACGATATCGGGCAACGAGCTGGTGGATGTTGCGGACCGGGAGATCATCGTGACGAATGCGGTCCTGGGAACCACAAGGACCTATGATTCCATGGGGAACAACTTCAGCGCCAACGAGATGGAAGGTTCCGGATTCTGGATCGAGAAGGACCCTGAATACTCGATGACCAACGCGATAGCGAACAACAATACCGTGGACGGGAGGAAGGTATACTATTTCGAGAATGCCGATATGGACGGTCTGGGGGTCCCACAGGACGCGGGGCAGGTGATCTCCCTGGGATCCGAGAACCTGGTTGTCTCGGACCTGGATCTCAGGGGATTCCCGGGTGTCGTCCTCATCGGATCAACGAACGTCACGATAAAGGCGAACCTTCTTGGGAGCGGGCCCTCCAGGATCGACATGCAGAGCTCAAAGGAATGCCTGGTCCAGGGCAACACATTGGATACGGGCACCTCCAGTGGATCCTTCATAAGGCTGCTTGATTCCGACGACAATCTTCTCAGGTTCAACCATGTCATGGGCAGCCTGGAGGATGGGGTCCGGATGATATCATCATCAGGCAACCACCTTACCAAGAACACGATCAAGACATGCCAGGGCTCCGGGATATCGATCGAGGGCGAAAGCGATGACAACAAGGTTGTCCTGAACATCGTCGAGAACAATGAAGGGCCTGCTGTCAGCATTATCGACGGCCCGGCCGGAAACCTGATATTCCGTAACAGGTTCCGCAGCAACAACGGAACTACAGATACCTATTCGGCATCCCGGCCACAGGCCTTTTGCGGATCTCCAGGGAACCGATGGTTCCTCGAAGGCTACGAAGGCAATCACTGGGGGGACCTCGTCGGACCGGACGAAGACGAGGACGGTATCGTGGACGGACCCTACAGGATAGGAGGGTTCACGGACGAACTTCCACTCGTCGAGGACCCGATCCTGACCATGGGAACAGAGCCCCAAATAATGGATGCCGGTGTCGAACCGGGTTACGGCGAACCGGGAACATCCTTCACCTTCTATGCGGTCTACAGAGACAGCGGCGGGGAGCGGGCCGGATCCGTGGACCTTGTCATGGGCGAGGACCGTTTACCGATGGAGAACTTCACGGGGGATCCCGCCACCGGTACGAATTACTCCGCGGTCGTGGAGCTCGGAGAGGGTGTATTCACATATCATTTCGAGATAGACTCCATCCAGGGAGAGTTCAGATTTCCCGGCGAGGAGGAACTGACCCTCACCGTCGAGCCCGAACCCATAATCGAGGTCCTTCCGCAGCTGTCAGAGGGGAGTGTGGACCCGGAGACCGGAAAATCCTCCACCAAGTTCACCTTCAGCGTGAAATACCGGGAGGAGAACGGGGTGGACCCGGTCATGATCAATGTTTTAGTCCGGGGCATGAGGATAGGCATGTCGCTCTCCTCCGGGGACTCGAGGAACGGAAGCATCTACTCGTGCTCGACCTATCTGAGCCCCGGGGACCTCGAATACCATTACGAGGCGGTCGTTGACAGTGAGCACAAGGCCAGGTTCCCCGCGGAGGGAAATCTGACGCTCGTCGTTTCCTCCGCTACCGGCGAACCGCCCGAACCCAAGGAGGAGGAACCGGTCACATCAGTTTCCGTCAAGGGCAGAAAGGTCGGACTGTTCGGAGGTCTCTTCAGCTCGATCTTCGGCGGTCTGGTAGAGGTAGCGAAAGTTACCTGGGAAGTTGGGGGGGATATCCTCGAGGGTGCTGAGCAGGTCGTCGACTTCGCCGTCGACGGGTTCCACAAGACCGTCCTCACGATCACGGACACCATGGGGGAGGTCATCAAGACGGTTTTGATAATCCCGGTATTTCTCGGTCTGGAGGTGGCAACCGAGGTAGCGGCATTCTTCGAGATCACCATAGGAGGTGTCATCGAAGAGGTCTTCAAGATGGAGGGATTGGTCTACAATGTCCTGAAGCTGGGTCTCAACGTTGTCGAGCTGTTGATCGATCTGACTGTCGAGGGTTCGAGACTGTTCGTCTTCGACATTCCCAATACCGAGCTCATATTCGACGACGTATCGGACGTGCTGGTGAGCCTCGATGGTGTCATCCTCTCCATGGCATCGATCACTGAAACCCTCGCAAACTCATCATCGGGACCACTCTACACTGTCATCAGGAAGGAGAACTCCACCCAGGTTATCATCTATATCTCGGAATTCTCCGAGCACAACCTCAAGATCTGGGTGGAGAAGGAGGATGCGGTCGGTGACGACGATGAGGAGGATGGGGAGATCAGTACGCTCCTCCTGATCCTGATACTCGGAACGGGTGCGCTGATCGTGCTCGCTGGCATCATGGTCGGGATCTTCATCATGATAAGGTCGAAGAGGTCGAGGGAGGATAAGGAAATGGCCGATGCTCAACCTGCGATCCTGAACGAACAGCAGAATCCGGCGGAGGAGTAGGAGAGGATGATCATGACAAATTTCAAGGCGGCCTTCTCGATGGTCCTGATATTATCTCTCCTTTATACGTCACTTGTGATGGTCCCGGATGGGGAGGAGAACAAGGCGGACGGGGTGTACAGCGAGGGGGAGTGGACCAAATTATCGGATGACATACCCCTCAGCGATTACTTCAGATGGTCCCATGACAGCGGAAGGATCGCTTTCTACGATCAGCCCGAATCCGGCACCATCTGCACATACGTCGTTTCCCTGGCTGGAGTCGGACCATCGAAGATCGCGGGATCGGATACAAGCTGTTACGTCCCCGTCTGGAGCGGGGACGACTCATCCATCTGCTACTGGAACTACGAATACAGGGAGACAAGATGGGGCGAGGAAGGCCCCAACCTTTACCTGATGGACAGCGACGGATCCGATAAGATGAAGATCACGGACCACTACACCATCAGGACGCACGCCTTCTGCGATGATGACGATAGGATCCTATTCTTCTCATGCCATGATAACATGAACGGATGGTTCCATCTTTACTCGATCGATCCCGACGGATCGAACGAGAAGATGATCGGGGACCATGGCACCGGACATTTCCTCTCCGTCTCTCCCGAGGGTACCAGGGTGGTCTACGAGCAGAGACCCTATTACAACAGACCCGGCAGCATGTACGTGATGAACACCGACGGTACGAACGATATCAGGATCTACACGAGCACGATGGAAGGCACAACGAACCAGCACCTGATGATGACATGGTCCCCCGACGGCAGGCGGGTCCTCTTCGCGGACGGAAAGGGAGCCGAAAGGGAGATCATAACAGTAATGGCGAACGGCAGCGACCTCAAAGCCCTGACCGGGAACGAAGTGGAGGAAAGTATCGTATCCGCGGAGGGGGAACAGGTATGGAATCCCCACACCGGAAGGATCGTCTATTCCTCCATGGCATCCGGCAGCTGGGACATATGGACCATGAAACCAGACGGTACAGACAAAGTGCAGATCACTGACTCACCCCATGATGAGATAAACGGTCTGTGGTCCCCCGACGGGAAAAGAATAGCGTTCCTCTCGGACAAGGACGGTCAGCGCGGGCTTTATTACGTGACATTGGGAGGGGGAAGCAATGGCGGTGGTGGTGATGACGACGACGATCCCGGGGACCCTCCGGGGGTGGATGGCAATGATACTGACGGGGACGGATATGCCGATGAGGTGGATGCGTTCCCCGAGGACGATCAGGAATGGAGCGACGGGGACGGGGACGGCGTGGGGGACAACAGCGACAGGTTCCCAAACGATCCGGCGGCATCCAAGGATCTTGACGGGGACATGTATCCTGACGAATGGAACCCGGGCATGTCATCGGATGACAGCACGACAGGACTGGAACTGGACGCCTTCCCGTATGATTTCTACGAGCAAACGGACCTTGACAGCGATGGTATCGGTGACAACTCCGATGACTTCCCCTCGGACCCGGCAGCCTCGAGGGATTCCGACGGCGATGGATATCCGGACTCATGGAACGAGAACATGACGGAGGAGGATTCCACCACGGACCTGTCCCTTGACGGATTCCCCGATGATCCTCTCAAATGGGAAGATGATGATATCGAGGGGGACAGCATAAAGCTGTTCATCATCATAGCCATCGGACTGGTGCTGTTCATCGTTGTAATGGCCGTACTGATCATTGTCTCATTGGTCCTCAAGGGAAAGAAGAAATACAGGGTGCCGGAAGACACCATGGACCTGGACGAGGAGGTCACTCCGCCCACTTGAACTTCGCCGTGAAATGCCTAAGAACGGGTGATTCGTAGGTAAGCTCGAATCCCTTGATGTCGTCCCTCTTCTCCCAGACCTTCTTGACAGCACTGACGACGTAGTCCATGTGCCGATATGTGTAGACCCTCCTAGGTATCGTCAGTCTCACGAGCTCGAGCTTCGCTGGTCTGTTCTTCCCGGTATCCGGGTCCCTGCCGTTGAGCAGGGTTCCTATCTCGACACCCCTCACGCCCGACTCCAGGTAGAGGTGGGCGCAGAATGCCATTCCGGGGAACTGGTCCTGGGGGATGTTGGGAAGCATCTTCTTCATATCGAGGTATATCGCATGCCCGCCAGGGGGCCACAGGACGGGAATACCCTCCTTCTTCAGCCTCTCTCCGAGATACCTCACGTGCCCGATCCGGTAAGCAAGGTAGTTCTCGTCGATCCCCTCGTAGAGGCCTCTCGCCATTGCTTCGAGGTCCCTTCCGGCGAGCCCGCCATAGGTCACGAAACCCTCGAAGAGAATGCCGAAGTTCTTGACCTTGTCGTACAGATCCTTGTGTCTGGTTGCGATGAAGCCTCCTATGTTCACGATGGCATCCTTCTTGGAGGACATCGTCATCATATCGAAGCACTCGGACTGGAGCCTTGCGATCTCCTTGATCGAATAGGATTCCATTCCCTTCTCCCTCTTCTTGATGAAGTAACAGTTCTCCGCGAAGCGCGCCCCGTCGAGGCAGACCGGGATCCCGTACTTCTGTGACAGGTCCCGGACGGCCATCATGTTCTCCATCGATACGGGCTGGCCCCCGCCCGAGTTGCAGGTCGCGGTGATGACCGTGAACGGTATCCGCTCCTTTCCGTATTCCATGTAGACCTCCTCAAGTTTTCCGAGGTCCACGTTTCCCTTGAAAGGCAGATCCATATAGGGGTCCGCGGCCTCGTCTATCGTACAATCCACGGCGCGGCCTCTCTTATGTTCGATATGTGCCTTCGTTGTATCGAAATGGGTGTTACCAGGGATCACGTCCCCTTCCTTTATCAGCGCCGTGTGGAGAACGTTCTCAGCCCCCCTTCCCTGGTGGCAAGGTAGAACATGATCGAAACCCAATATGTCCCTCACGGCAGCTTCAAGGTGGTAGAAGT
>JBLIRL010000141.1:0-7762 GCA_049472275.1 Thermoplasmatota archaeon
GTCCGATCTTACAACGCTTCCGGGAGGAAGCTGAAGTATCAGGGATGGCAGGCCAAGTTCACGGATATTAAGGAGATAATAAGTTCGACCATCGAATGGTACGACGATAATTCCGGCATCATAGATTCGATGCCGTCGGGGCGCCTCAGGCCTTGAGCACACCCGTAAAAATATTTAACGAATGAGGAACATTGACATAGACACCCATCGAATTGTCAATGATCGGCCTCAAGTGAACGGTAAAATGACAGGAATGATACTGAGTTAGAATTCAGATTCTGGAGATATGATTATGAAAAGAGAGTCAGTGTGTATTTTCATTGATGGAGATTATTTCGACGGTATTTTGAGAAACGAGTTCGATTCACAGAGGATAGATTTCTACACCTTCTCCCAGCTCATCGTGCCCGAGGACATGCAGAGGTTCAGGACCTATTACTACAAGTCCATCCCCTACATATCGGCAGATTCCACTCCCGAGGAGAGGTCCCGCAACGATGGTGTGGAGAAGTTCCTGCAGTCCCTGAGGCATCTGCCGAGGTTCAAGGTCAGGACCGGGGAGCTGACGAAGACCTTGGACGGCCAGTTCAAGAGAAAGGGCGTCAATGTGTCCATGGCCATCGACGTCACGAGGCTGAGCAGCGAGAGGATCGTCGATCAGATCTTCCTCGTCTGCTCCGACCCAGACCTCCTGCCGCTGATCAAAGCCGCAAGGGATATGGGAACCATTGTCAGACTCTACCATGGTGACAACATCCCAGAAAGGATGCTTGCCGAATGTGACGAGGCCGTGAGGATCGATGAGGAACTTATCTCGCAGTCCCTCAGGGAGAACAGCTGGTCCGACTGATCGGAGGGAGGGGGAGGAAGGCCGGACATGATGCCGCTGGGTCATCTCGGGATCCCTCTTGTGCCCTTCCTTCTCGGCAGGGAACCGGACTGGGACATCAGGCTCCTGGCCCTGGGTGCCTTCCTGCCGGACATCATCGACAAACCGCTCGGGCACCTGATCCTCTCGGAGAACAACGGCAGGATCTTCGCACATACCCTGCTTTTCGCCTCGTTGCTGCTTATGGCGGCCGCGGCCTGGAGACCTCTCATGCCGCTTTCCCTCGGTGTGTCCTCTCATCTTCTCCTCGACGGGATCTTCCTCGATCCGAGAGGTGCCCTGTGGCCGATTCTAGGAGGTTTCGAGAGCACCGATTACGAGGTCATCCGGTGGCTCCACGCCTTCGCGGAGCCATATACACTGACGGAGGAGCTCCTGGGACTCGCGGTCCTTGTATTCGTTCTATGGAAGTTCGGGCTATACAAAAAGAACAGGCTGGCCAGGTTCATCCGGACAGGCAGACTGAGGGTTCCTCCCGGTCAATAAACCATTTATATCATACCGATATGAAGTAAGGTCATCCCACCAATGGCCGGGATGGTGTAGCCTGGTAGCACCGGGGACTGTGGATCCCCTAGCTCGAGTTCAAATCTCGGTCCCGGCCCTCTTTTGGATGTAGGATAAGGAGGTCGGAAGATGGCTGAAAAGGCTGCAACACCCGAGGTCCAGAATCCCCTGCAGAGCTGTCAGGGACCTTCCGGGTTCATCTTCGTCATCTCCTTCGCCTTCCTGTTCCTGATCATGTTCGATCGGAACCTCGGGAACCAGATATCCGACATAGTCGGGATCGTGCTCTATCCCGTCATAGGTTTCGGCGGCAGGTATCCCATTCTGACTATGTTCGGCGCGGGTCTTCTCACGATAACGATCTCCACGGGAGTCAGGCACTTCACGATGGACTGGATCGACCTGGCAAAGAAACAGAGGCTCATGAACGAGTACAACAAGGCCGTCAGGGAGGCCACGAAGGCCGGGAACCAGTCGCTGGTCGAGAGGCTTCAATCGGAGAACCAGGAGATCATGGGGATGCAGTCGAGCATGATGATGCAGCAGATGAAGGCATCCATCATCTCCATGGTCATTGCCATACTGATCTTCAGATGGCTCTATTCGTTCATCTGGGCCGTCCCACAGCCCACCGTCACCGTACCCTGGGACATGCAGTGGCCCCTCACGGGGACAGCCCTCAGCTCCGTCTGCGGACAGATCTGCATGAATCCCAACGGATCCGGGATACCCTACTGGATCTTCGTATACATCCCAATCACGGTCCCGATCGGTCAGGCCCTGATGAGAGGACTGAAGTACTTCGAGTTCTCCAGCAAGCTCAAGAAACAGGGAGAGGAGGTCTTCGGACCCAGGGACAAGGTCCGGGAAGAGGGAAAGGACCCCACCAAAGAGAAGGACGGGGGAAGGAAGGGCAAAAGACCCAGGGAAGCAAGGAAACCTCCGTCGAAGGACAAGGAAGAACGGTCAGGCAAGGACCGCAAGGGTAAAGGTTCCGGGAAGAAGGCTAAATAGTCCGACCGTTTACTCGTCCCCCGTCTAGGAAGTGATGTAATGTCAGAAACAAACGATCTCAGATTGATCCAGGTGGGAAAGGTCAAGGAGGTTTTCGAGGTGGTGGGTACCGACCAGCTGGAATTCAGGTTCACGGACAAGATCTCCGTCTTCGACAAGGTGATCCCTTCACTGATCCCGAGGAAGGGTGAGAGCCTGTGCAGGACGTCCGCATTCTGGTTCGAGAGATCCTCGGACCTCGGGGTGAGGTCCCACTTCCTCGAACTCACGGGACCGGATACGATGCGTGTAAAGAGGGTGAAGGTGGAGAGGAACCTCGGCAGGATAGACAGCGCATCGACATCCATCCTCGTGCCTCTCGAGTTCATCGCTCGATATTTTGTGGCAGGCTCCCTTCTCGACAGGATGAGGAAGGGCAGGGTGACCAACGAGGAGGTCGGTTTCCCACACGATCACACCCCCAGGTACGGCGAGCCTCTTCCGGAGCCGCTCTTCGAGGCGACGACCAAGCTCGAGGAGGTCGACAGACCCGTGACCAACGAAGAGGCAAGGGAGCTCGCGAAACTCTCAAGGGATGAATGGGATACCATATACGAGGCGGTGATGAAGGTCGACTCCTTCATCGAGAAACAGGCATCCTCGAGAGGTCTAATCCACGTCGACGGCAAGAAGGAGTTCGGGTTCGACGAGAACAGGGAGCTCATGCTCGTCGACACCTTCGGAACGGCGGACGAGGACAGGTTCTGGGAGGCCGGCGAGTACGAGAGGGGCAATCTCGTTGAGGTATCCAAGGAAGCTGTCAGGCAGTATTACAGGAGCTCCGGATACCATGATACGCTGACGGCCGCAAGGGAATCGGGCATGAGCAAGAAGGACGAACCTCCGATACCGGCTCTGCCGGAGAGCGAGATCTCGAAGATATCAAGATTGTACAGCGAGATGTACGAGAGGCTGACCGGGAATCCCTTCTGAATCTCATCCGAGCGTGTCCAGGAGACGATCGTAGAGGGCTCTCTTCGCGGGATCGAGAAGGATGTCCTTCGCGGTGTTTATCTTTCTCATCTCGTCCCCGATCGTCTCAGCATACATGGGGCCTGTGTCGATATTTCGGTCGGGGTGGTACAGCAGTGCTTTCCTCCTGTAGGCCTTCTTCACATCCACGGAGGACGCATCGCGTGATACCTTCAGGACCTCGTAAAGGGTCTGTCCGTCGATGTAGAGATCCTCGTACGATAGCTCTATCTCCTCTTCCTCCTCCACCGTGAACTTCTCATCATTTCTGCTCTCCGAACCTTTCCTGCCTGCTGCGGCCTCCGCTCTCTTGAGCACCTCCTCGAACTTGAGGACGCGGCCCATGACGGGTTCCTTCCTGCGCTGTCCATTGTTCGGAGAAGCGTTCGTGGGAATGCCGCTGAAGGGGTCCCTTTCGGGATCTTGGGACCTGGACGATGCGGAAAACTCGTACTCGAGGACCTTGAATCCCTGTCTGGGTGCCTGGTTCCTTCCCGGAAGCGGCTGGGTCTCGAAGGAGAGCCTCTCGGACCTTCCCGCGGCTGGTCTCCTCTCCGGTGCCTTGGATTCATCTCTCCCCATCTCGATCTCGCCCCTGCCCTCTCCCTCGACGACCTCGATCTTCCCCTGCCTGTTCCTGATCCTGATATAAGATACGAGTATGGATATCTCGAGGAAGAGGAAATATCCTCCCAGGAGACCGAGGAACGTCGGCAGGTTCACACCCGGGCTCTGGGCTACCATTATGATGAACATGTAAACGACTAGGGCCGTGTGCAGTATGATGGCCATCACACCCGGGATCACGCCTCCCAGCTTCAGATAGGGAAGTACCAGTGAGAGGAAGAACATCCAGACCCCGAGGAAGATTATGACGTAGTTCATTGGATATACGTTGAAGATGCCCCCCATTATTACAAAGGGTGAGAGTATAAGAAGCAGGAGCGATGTGACGACGTAGGAGGTGTTGTCAACCTCCTTTCCCCCGAGCACGAGGAATATCAGGCCCAATATGAAAAGGATAAGACCCGAGACCATCATTCCAAGGGCCAGGAATGCGAAGAAGAACCCCAGGATACCCCCTATCACGAAGAATATCAGAAAGATTATAACCAGAGCGGCGACCCACAGATTGAGAGCGGAGAGCTGGAACCTGATGCCCCTTGCCGCACGTTCGTACATCTCTTGCTCTCCTCCTGCAGGTGGGTTGAATGCCGTCGGATTATAAGGGATTTATTTCCCTGAAGGTTCAATTGGACGATACGAGGGTGAGTGTGAATATCAGAGTCTCTCCCCCGAGCTCATGAGCGTCGGGGTCCGTACCGTATGCGAGTTCCGGCGGAACGCGGATCGTCTTGGTCTCCCCCGGACCGCCCAGTATCCCCATTCCCGGTTTTTTCATACCCAGAAGTCCCATGTAGAACCCGGTGATGTATCCAAGCTGCTGGGCTGGTCCGACATACCTCTCACCGGCAGTAGCGGGAAGCGTTCCGGCATCCAGCTGAACGCCGTCAAGGTCGTGGAGAACGTACTCGACCACCACCTTGTCCCCCTTCTGGGTTACCTGCCCAGGATCGCCCACGTCCGCTTCGAGCATTATGGTTGCATTGACAGGGATGGGAGCATCCTCTACCCGTGCGGTGATCATGAGAGGAACTCCCTCCGTCCTCGACAACCGGATGACCACTGGCACCATCTCACCGGGTTCAAGGTTTAGGGAGGAGGTTTGTAGAGCCCCCCATGTCCCGTTCACATCTAGCCTGATGTTCTCTTCAACGGAGCCCGTGTTGTTCACCAGCAGAACGCCGTAATCGAGATCGGCAGAGATCACAACGGTCCACAATCCATCGCGCCCGGTGTCATCCAGATAGGAGAGACCGATCCCGTAATCCGGAGCGTTGGGCGCCCGGTCCGAGTTGTCCCCGATGCCGTCCCCGTCGGAATCCGCCCACTCGGCTGGATCGTCGGGGAAGAGGTCCTCGCTGTCAGGCACCCCGTCTCCGTCCCTGTCGGGGGCCTTGTCCTTCCCGAGACATCCCGACACGATCAGACCGACCAGGATGAACGATGCCAATGCGGCAGCGAGGATCGAATGCTTGCCTCGGGAGCCTGGCATCATCGGTCCTTATATGTTCCTCCACCTAGAAAAATGTAGTCGGGGGGCGGCGATGGTATTATACGGAGGTTCCGTCACTGAACGGTGAGCATCATGAAGGACCAAAGCGCGGCATGGGACCGATGGTACGGCAGGAGGTCCGGTCACTGGAAGGGCTCCCCCCTGCCCCTTCCCGATCTGCCTCCGGGGTCCCTCGTGATCGATGTGGGATGCGGGGAGGGGAACACCATGCTCCAGGCTCTGGAGAGCGGATACCGGGCTGTGGGCATGGATATATCAACAGCGGCTGTGGTGAAAGCAAGGGAACGACTTCTTTCAAGGGGATACGAGCCCGACGTCCGCGTGGCCGACATTCTGAAGATGGGGCCTGATGAGGAGAGATATGACTGCGTCCTGCTCCACCATGTGCTGGACAATATGCTTCAAGAGGAGAGGAAAAGGGCCGTGGAGATCGCCTGCGGGATGCTGGCCGGAGGAGGTTTTGTATCGTTCCAGGACCTTTCGGTCTCGGACGTTCGCTTCGGCGGCGGCAGAGAGATAGAGAACAACACGTTCCTCAAAGGGAACGGTCTCGTGACACATTTCTTCACGACGGATGAGGTAAGGGACCTGTTCCGGGATATGAAGGAGGTGGAGCTCGAGGAGGTCCGGTGGTCGCAGGGGGAGGGGACGAGAAGAATCGTTCGTGGCAGGATAAGGGGCATATTTCAATCCTTTCCGGGGACCACCCGGGGGAGCACTTCGGGGGCCTGAACCGGTCTGAGGGTATGTCTGTCGACGAATACCCCCCACTGACGGGAACGGGCGCAGACAGTTCCGTCCTCCTTGACGAACTCCGCACGGACCGACCACTTGACCCCCTGAAGCTCGTCCACCCACATCCTTCCCCTGATCCGCTCGAGAAGGAACACGGGTCTCTTGAAATCTATCTCGATGTGGGCGAGAACGGGGACGGATCCTTTCTCCCAGAGGACCTTGATATCCTCGTACCCGTCGAGAAGGGCGGTCCTCATGTCCTCGAGCCATCGGGGATAGACCTGGTTGGACATGACACCCGCGAAGTCGATGTCGTATGTGTTGGCTCTGAAATCCATCTCTATCAGCGTATCGTTGGGTTCCATCCGGGGGCCACCTTCATTCCTTGAAAGCCGTATATGTAAAAAAGGTTTTTAGAGGGAAGCTTCTTTCCGAGTTTTTCCCTTTTCCTTCCGCTATGCCAGGGGCAAATGATAAGCGTAAAATTTTCCTAATACGTGGTGAAAGCGGAAAGGGGCCCCCTGGTTTGCAGAAAAAACCTTGAGAATCTTAAAATATGTATCGAAAAATCATGTCAACTTCGGAGGAGATTGGGCAAACCAGATTTTCATTTCAGTTCCCTAGATTTTCTGATTTCTAGCCTGATATGTCCATAATTCAATGAGCCAGTAAAAATTGTCATTTATGATAGGACAATCAATATTATTAATAATCCAAAATCAAACCTAATAAACACTAATCTGAAAACAATATAAAGATCTGAAATAATCAATATTAAAGTGATTGATGTGATAAATGAGCAAGAGAGAATCAAGGATTTCAGATTAATTTTTCCTTCCTCCTTTCCCATAGGAGATGATTTATTTTTCTGTTATAATATAAGTTCCTCTTTCGGGGGGAAGAAGTAGATTATTCTATTACCCTTGATTCATCCTTTGCTACTTTTAATTCCGCTTTTAGTGATATTTCGTCAAGCTGGATAATTGCTTTTGGAATTGGTATATCAGAACCAAGCATGTAGATCATAATGAAGAAAGTTTTAAATATCGTTGAGTTGAAAGAATTATTTATGAAAAGTACAATTTCTTGATAGTCGTTGTGGGAAATATCTACTCTTTGTTTTGATCCATTAACTCCCCATTCCAAATATCCTTGAAGATTGGATGAATTGATAATTAATGAAGAATTAATCACTTCAAAATCTTCTAATGCAGTATTTACAAAGGAGAAATTATTCAATAATAGTATATTTGGAATCCATCCACCCCATAATTCTTTTTCATAGGTTATGTTGTCTTTAAAGGATAAAGCATAAATTTCATCGTCATTCAAATCTTTTCCATCAATTTTCCCAGTATCCGGTGTTAGATATTCAGTTTTCCAAACAGTTACAACCGAGGGATTATCATGTTCATCTTTCAAATCCTTTGATGTATTCTGAATACATCCACATATTAATATGATTAGAA
>JBLIRL010000142.1:0-7993 GCA_049472275.1 Thermoplasmatota archaeon
TCAAGGACCTCGTCGAGCTGGTCCTGCGTATGGGTTGCCATGTAGCTTGTACGCATCATTGCTTCACCTTCTGGTACGGCGGGGCTGATGACAGGCGATACGAACACGCCTTCGTCATAGAGAGCAGCACGGAGGTAGGAGGCACGTCCTCCGGCCTCCTGCCTTCCATGATGAACTTCTCCATTCCCTTGTAGAAAGCGGGAGAGGGGAAGGCGGGGAAATATATGTGGAACTTGTAGGACCCCCTGGTCCTGACGACCTTGTTGGTTCTCACCTTGGCGTAGAAGATGAGGACCTTGCGAAGGAAGCGGAAGTACTGACCGGCTCCCCTTTTCCCCCTCAGGACCTCAACGAGATAATGCCCCGCGATCGAAAGCTTCAATCTCTGATGGAAAAGGAACTTCCGATATCCCGTCAGGTAAACGTTCTCATAGATAGCCATTGTCTCTCCACCATCCTATGCATCTTTCTACCCCCACATCGAAGGGGGTCTCCTCTCCTCCCCCGAACTCCTTCCTGAACTTCGATGTGTCGTATACATTGTTGAAGAAGCCCATGTCCACCCTGGCGCGGGTCAGGACCGGAGGATTCTCGGTCCTAAATAACGCATACAACGATTCAAGAAGAAGCCCAGCGGGATATCCGATCCACCTCGGTATGTATCTGGGCCCCCTGGCCCCCGCCCCCTTAATGAACTTCCCGTGGTACTCCCTCAGCGTCATAGGGGACCTGGGTCCAATGAGATATATCTCCGTTCCATCCCTCGTTCTCCCAAGGAGACGGACCAGGTCCCTCGCGATGTCGCCGGCGTAACCTGTATGGAAGAGTGTGTCCGGGTCCGCCGGGAGGGTCCTCGATCCCCTGGCCGCGAACCTGACCAGGACGTATGGACCCGAATGGAGCTCCCTCTCACCGTATACCCATACAGGCCGCGCCACGGTAAGCTTGGACCTGGCCCCGGAGCAGAGCTCGATGGCAGCCTTCTCCGCCTCGCATTTAGTCTCCCTGTAATGGTTCATCGCAGAGGGGAACACACCGCTCATGAAATACGGGTACCGCGGCCTGTATTCCGATGCCTCGTCCTTCGGCATCCTCCGGTCCTCCTCCCCTATGACACCGCAGGTGCTCACATGGATGATGTGGGGGATGCCTGCTTTGATGCATTCGGTTACAACGTTGATCGTGCCCGTGACGTTCACCTTGTGGAATTCCCTTCTACTCCCCCAGTCCCTTGACAGTGCAGCCGCGTGATAGACTGCCATGCAACCTTCGCACATACCTTCCAGGGAACCTTCTTCAGTTATGTCGCCCGTGAAAAGTTCAACCTTGTCCCCGCCCAGGTGCCGCTCAAGGAAGGACCTCGAGCTGGACCTTCGAACAAGGACGCGGACCCTGTATCCGCTGCGGACCAGTTCATCGACAACATGACTGCCTATGAAACCTGTTCCTCCTGTTACCAGGACCTTATCGTCCACCGCAGATCACCTCCAGTCCCCTGGGAACGAGGTCCACCCTGACCGGGAGAGAGCCCCTGTGGTCACCGTCGAACTCCACCTTGTCGTTGACGTTAGGTCCCGCCATGAGCTCTCGGCAGTAAACGAGGCGCGCACCGTCGTAATCAAGAATGTTGCCCCTGTACATCCTCCACAGATTGACTAAAAGGGATAGCTTGGAATCCGATCCCACGGAGAGGCAGTACATCTCCCCGCTGTCCTCCTGCATCTCTATCGGGACCCTCATTCCCGAAGCTATGTGGGGGTCTTTTCCCACTGTGAGGTTCACCAGGTCTGTGAATCTGATCACCTCGCCATCAATGACGGCCTCAAGGTCGGAGGTCTTGTAATTGGCAAGGGAGACGAGGGTTGAAAGAAGCGTACCGAGCGTATCGCCCAGGAACCTGCGGTACCTGCTGTTCGACCGCGATGCGATGTCTGAACCGAGGCCGAGGTTGACCGAGCTTCCGAAATAGCTCGTGACATCGCTGCCGTCCAGTGACCTGTACCGGACGCGCCCGACGTCCACCCACCTGGTGGCCCCTTTCTCGATCACGTCCATCTGTCCCAGGACATCAGTGGGTATGCCGTGATAGCGGTTGAAATCGGGACTGGTGCCTATGTGCACGACCCCCATCTTCACGGGGGGCGCCCCGTTCTCGATCGCCCGCATGATGCCGGTTATGACCTCGCAGATGGTGCCGTCCCCGCCAAGGGCGATCAGGACATCGTTGTCACCGCTTATCGTTCCATGATACGCGATCTCTATTGCATGATCCTTTCCTCTCGTGCTCTTGAGATGATGTTCAATTCCCCTCTTTCCGAACTCCTTCCTGATGTAGTGAAGGTCCCCGAGGCATCGACCGCTTCTTGCCGTCGGGTTGAAGATAAGGAGGTGCCTCAACTGTAATCTCCCCTGAGGCTCTTGAACGCCTCTATCACCTCTTCGATGTCCTCCTCGTTCAGTTCTGCACTGGGTATGAACCTGAGGCACGACCTTCCCATTGGAACGCTGGGCGGTATGAACGGGGTCGCGTATACTCCGAGCCCGAACAGGTCCCTCGCCAGTGTCAGGGTCGTGGTCGCTTCCCTGGAGATTATGGAGAACAGAGGTGTATCGGACCTCGTTGTCCTGAAGCCCAGGTCCGACACCGCCTTGTGAAGGACCTCCTTGTTCCGGTTGAGCCTCGATCTTCGGGCATCGCTCCTCTCGACGATCCTGAAGGCCTCTATGCAGGCGGCGGCTATGGCAGGTGGAAGGGCAGTTGAATACACGAAGTGCGACGAATAGTACCTGAAGTAGTCGGCTATCTCGTGGCTCGTGGAGATGAAACCGCCGCTGCAGGCGAGGGCCTTTCCAAGAGACCCCGTGGTCATGTGGACCTTCGAAAGGACCTTCTTGACCTCGGCGCTTCCCCTTCCCGTCTTCCCCACAGTGCCAAGACCGTGGGCGTCGTCCATGATGATGAAAGCATCATATTCCTCGGCAAGTTCGACCATCTCATCGAGCTTCGCTATCGATCCCTCCGTGCTGTACAATCCGTCGACCACGATGAACCTCATCCTGCTCCGCGAGGTCTCCCTGAGAAGCTCCCTCAGCTTATTGCAATCGTTATGGGGGAATTGGCGGACCCCTGCCCTCGATAATCTGGTCCCCTCGTAGAGGCAGGAATGGGCATACTCGTCGATGAGGATCACGTCGACCAGCGAGGAAAGCAATTTGAAGATCCCTATGTTTGCCTGATAGCCCGACGGATATACGAGTGTCTCCTCCGCCCTCAGGAAATCCGATATGGTCTTCTCGAGCAGCTTGTTGAGCGTCGTGTACCCCACCACTATGGGGGTTCCGCACATACTGATGCCGTATTCATCTATCGCCCTCTTCGCAGCCTCCTTCAATAGCGGGTCGTTTGCCAGACCGAGATAATCGTTGGAACCCAGGGAGATCACCTTCTTCCCCTGGATTACCATCCTGTTCCCTATGCATGTCTGGACCTCTAGATAATAGGGATTGAAACCACAATCCTCAACGACGCATTTGTTTACCCTAAAGTAATCCTGGAATCTCATATCTATCCTCCTGGATAGAAATCCTCCGAATCTAATTGACAGAATGATTATTTAAGTGTTGGTAGCGGATTATTGAGACCGGAACTCCGGCGATAGTTGAGAAAAATGTGAACGGGCCCGTGCGGGTGACAGAACGATTTTGGGGCCCGTTCCGGGGTTCCCTATGTGCGACCAGGTTCTTGGGGAGGCAGCCCAATATATAGGTGCTATGTGCGATCATCGTGAGCTTGGAGGGGAGGGTTGCCATGGCTGCTCCGCCCGGAGAGGGGGGTTCCGAGGATCATCAGGGCGAATGCAATGTCGGTAGTCTTCATCACGCTTACCACCTCCTTCATTATTCATAACACGAGGTCGTTCGATGTCCCTTCATGTTACGATTCCATATTTGGTATGGCAAGTATTAATATGGTTTTGAAAAACTTGTATCCGATCTCAGGTATTATTTAATGTTTGCCCTCAATTTTTCGACCGGGTCTCCATAATAACGGTCCGCCCAGGGACCGGTCGGCATCCCACAGACCCCGGTTGTAAACGAAAGCGAGAAATGGAACAACTATAACAACATCCTTTCACTTGCAGGTTAGATGGAAGAGACAGATGGATGCTACAAGGAGCTTCTGGGCATCTACGACGAGGTCTCCCTGATAGGGGATATCTCATCCGTGCTGAACTGGGACCAGTACACCTACATGCCGAAGATGGCCGCCGAGAACCGCGGAAGCCAGTTCGCCTTCCTTTCAAGATTGGGGCACAGGAAGATCACGGACCCCCGCGTGGGAGAGCTCGTACGATGCCTGAAGGACCGGGAACTGCAAAAGGAGAAAGAGGCCGTGGTCCGTGAGATAGGCAGGGTGCACGAGAGAAGGACAGCGGTCCCGGAGGAGCTAGAAGCGAAGATAGCAAGACTTGAACCCCTGTCGGTAAGGGATTGGATCGAGGCGAAGAGCAAAAAGGATTTCTTGATATTCGCCCCAAGACTTCAACAGATGATCGATCTGAAGATGGAGATGGCCGAGAGGATCGGCTATCCGGATACACCATACGATGCCCTTCTGGAGGATTTCGAACCCTACACCCAGACGGCGGAGGTAAGGGAGGTCTTCGGCAGGCTCAGAAGAAAACTGGTGCCGATCATCGAGAGGATAGGGGAGTCCGCCCAGGATGAGATCGCCCCCACGGGTGTATTCGGGACCTCGAAGCAGGATCGTTTCTACCGCGGGATCCTCGAGGACATGGGATATGATTTTCAGAGGGGAAGGCTGGACACCACCGAACATCCGTTCACCATCGGCAGCCTGGATGACACAAGGATCACCACCCATTATTACGAGAACGATCCGAGGCGGGCCCTCTTCTCATGCATCCATGAGGGCGGTCATGCACTGTACGAGCAGGGATTCTCAAGCGGTAACTTCCATACTCCACTTGCGGAGGCATGCTCGCTAGGGATCCACGAGTCCCAGTCGCGGATGTGGGAGAACCTCATAGGGAGATCGCTCCCCTTCTGGAAACACTACTATCCGGGGCTGAAGAGCACGTTCTCGCAACTGTCGTCCATGCCCCTCGAGGAGTTCTACCGGTTCATCAATCAGGTCCGTCCTTCGGTGATCAGGGTGGAAGCGGACGAGGCCACCTACAACCTTCACATACTCATAAGGTTCGAGCTTGAGATCGAGATCTTCGAGGGCAGGGTGGATGTCAAGGAAATACCGGCGGTGTGGAGCGACAAGTACGAGAACTACCTCGGCGTCACCCCGCGAAACGATTCCGAGGGCTGTCTCCAGGACATTCACTGGGCCATTGGGTCCTTCGGTTATTTTCCGACATACGCGCTCGGGAATCTCTATGCCGCCCAGTTCTTCGACGCCATGAGGAAGGACCTGGACATGGATGGCCTCCTGGAAAGGGGGGAACTGCGTCCGATCCTTTCATGGCTCAGGAAGAACATCCATGAGAGGGGCAAGATGTACCCGGCCTCGGAACTTGTGAAGGTCGTTACAGGGGGACCGTTGAACGAAGAGCATTTCATGGACCACCTCAGGTCCAAGTACAGGTCCATCTACGGGATCAGTCTTTGACCTTTTTCTCCCCTTCTGGCGTTTGAGGCACCTTCTCCTTATCGGGACCGCCAGATGCATCGCCGTTCCCATTGCCGTTGCCGTTCTTTTCGGGCCTCCGGTCATCCGATGAGTCCTTATCGGGCCTGATGTAGCCGGTCCCGTTGCTCGATTCCTCAACCTTCTTTGATGGAAGGGCATCGACCTTGGAGGCCGGAGGTACAGCTGCACGGCCCATGCTTCTTGGCGCTGGGATCGCCAGGGTCAGCCTCTCGGGTCTGTTGAGAGCGGGTTTTCCCTTCTCCTCCTTCCGCTTCCTCGACCTAAGGAAAAGCAGCAGCGAGACACCGACTATAACGACAAGCGGGACCAATATCCCGACCACCACGAGGACGAAACCCGCGCCTCCCTTCTCGGAAGCGGTGTCGCCGTCCTTCTCGATCACGAAATCCCATCTCTCGCTCGCTGAGTTTCCCGCCTCGTCATCACATCTGACAATGACGTAATGTTCCCCCGGAGCAAGGACGTCCGTCGCATACCTGTCGCCGAGCGGGATCGGTGAGGGGGGCCCCCCGTCCACCGATATCATGAAGGAACCCTCGGATATCCCGGAAACGTCATCGGAGGCATCCCAGAAAACCCGTGCGATCTTGCCTTCCACAACGCATTTCTCCGGATCGAACAGTATGACCGGCGGAGTAGTGTCCACTACGATGGTGGTTGTTTTCGTAACTTCATGTTCCGCGAAATCCAGTGCGATAAGCTCCAGGGTATGTGATCCGTCGTCCATTTCCACCGTGATGTTGTTGTCATCTATCCCTATGCCGGCATCATCGCCGTCTATCAGGAGTCTCTGTTCCATCAGACCTACCTGGTCCTCGACCGACCAGGATATGAGGACGCTGCTCGAGTTCGTCAGTGTCAGCATCGAGGTGGACCACTCGACCTTGGGAGGTGTGAGGTCCACCTGGAAGGTCACCGTGGAGGTTCTCAGGTTCCCGCATATGTCCAGGGCCGTGATGGATGCCGAATGGGTACCTTCTTCCACGACTGACCTCGTGAGCATTGTAGCCCCCGTCACATCGATCGTGGAGACGCCGTCCAGAGTGAAGGTGACGTTGTTGAGTTCGATGTCGTCCGATACCCTCCATCTGAAGACGATCTCCGGGTCCTTCACCACCTCGTTGTTGACGGGAGAACTGATCTGGAGCGTCGGCCTGGTCCTGTCCACTAGGAAGGAGGTCTCACCGCTACCGACATTGCCCGCAAGGTCAACGGCCCGGACCGAAACGGTGTATTCACCCTCCTCGAGCTCGAGCAGGTACTCCGTCTGGTTCCCGATGTCCTCCCAGTCTCCATCGTTAATCTTGATGGAATAGTACTCGATACCCCACGCATCCGCACCCCTCCATTTGAGGAGGACCTCGTTCCTGTTTGTGTTGGGGAATTCCTCCGGAAGCGTGAACATGACCCTTGGGGCCGTATTGTCCCTGATAACGGAGGTGTATCCTTCAAGATAGTTCCCGTGATCGTCCGTGAGCTTGAGGGTGATGTAATATGCTCCCTCATGCTCGAGCCTCGTTCTCCTCTCCAGTTCGATATCGAAGGTCTTGGAACCCCCGACATCGATGAACTGTGATGTGTTGTCCACCCTGACAAGGGCGTTGGTCCACTCGAACGAGCCCGTGTACTCCCATCTGAACTCGATGGTGCTCAACCTCGTCACGGTCCCGGGCTCGGGTGAGAAGATAATGAGTCCGGGGTCCATTCCGATATTTATCGGGACCTCCCTCGTGATGGAGTTGCCAGCGAGATCGAAGGCCCTGATGTGGAAGATATGAGGTCCCGGTGAGACCATCAGGTTCATCTCATCGACATTCCTTTCTATCCAATCCTCACCATCCAGTTTCGTCTCCACCTTCACCAGGGTGAAAAGGTCGGATACGCTCCATTTGAAATGCACGAGCTCGTTGGTAAGGAAGGATCCGGGAGCCGGACAGATCACCTCTATGATCGGAGGTTCGAGGTCGACATATATCGTTCTGCGCGAGCTTACGGCCAATCCGTCGTCATCGACAACCCTGACGACGATCGTATTCTCTCCCTGGACCAGCTCGAGCTCATGGCTCCTCGAATCCGGTTCAAGGGCTATCTCGGCACCGTTCACTATGATAGACTGCTGTGTCACCGGGAACGATGGGATCACGCTCCAGTTGAAACGATTGTTGACAACGGGTACGTGCTGCTTCTCCTGTGGGTCGAGGATCTTCACGACCTCTCCCGTGACCGTCACCCGCTTACCAGCGAGTTCCTGCTTGCGCTCGTGCACGTCGACGATGGCGAGCGCCCCCGCGTCGATGAGCGGGGCCGGCG
>JBLIRL010000143.1:0-7981 GCA_049472275.1 Thermoplasmatota archaeon
CACGATCAGCTGGAACACGATAAAAGGTCAATCTTCCTACGGTATCAACGTCGATGGAGATTGGTGGAATAGGGGGTGCTTCGATAACAACATCCTTCACAATGAGATCAAGGAGAATCAAATTGGAATTTACCTCAATTACTCCGATAGGAACATAATAGATAGTTGTGTGATCAAGGGTAATCCAGGGTATGGAATTAGAGGTACCTTCACGGATGAAAATATAATTCACAACAGCACCATCGAGGGAAGCGCCACAGGCATTGATTTCGACCACAGTTTCGAGACCTCTGTCAAATACAACCTTCTGAAGGATAACTATGGAAAAGCCATAAACCTCTATTCCGGATATTATGGAAGCTACTTGTTCAGTATCTGCAACAACAGTTTCATCAACAACAACGGCGCGAACGACACTTTCAACAGTTCTCGCATACAGGTTTTCAGCGGATACACGGTTGATCTGCCCAACTATTGGGATGACAGGATCGGACACGGCAATTACTGGAGTGATTGGACAACCCCGGATAACGATTCTGACGGTGTTGTTGATAATCCTTATCCCATTCTCGCGAGCTTCGTGAATGATAATCATCCATTAACGAAGTCCCCCTTCAATACCAGTTATCCACCACGGATAGATACGGTCAATACGAGATCGGCCTATCCAGGAATTTTTTACAAGGTACAATATTCGGCGATCGACCTTGACACACCTCGTGAGGAATTGGTGTGGAGCATGGAAACCAATGCGACCTGGCTTTTCTGTTCCAGCTCCGGACTGCTTCAGGGAACTCCGCTCGCTGCGGATATCGGAAGATGCTGGGTGAACGTTTCGGTTACGGATGGAAACGATTTGGACTTCACGAATTTCACATTGGAGGTTTTCAGTTCGAACAAGGCCCCCGTGATCACAACAACGGATGTCACCTCCTGCCTTGAGGATCAGCTGTATTCCGTAGATTACGATGCGGTAGATGATGATGCCTTGAGCTGGTCACTTGTCACGAACGCAACCTTCCTGGATATTGACAGTCATACGGGATTACTGTCGGGAATCCCGGGGAATCCTGATGTAGGTAAGTATGGGGTTCAGATATTCGTAACCGACGGGACGCTCAACGATTCTGTCGTTTTCAACCTGACCGTTCTGAATGTGAACGATCCTCCTCAGATCGGAGAGGATCCGAGCAATGTCCCGGTTTATGATCAAACACTCAGAAAATATGTCAAGAAGAAGATCGGCCTGTACTGTTTGGAGGATTCTCCCGCATATCTGAATTTCTCGGCCTATGACGAGGACCCGACCTATGATACATTGAGCTGGACGATCATTTCTGGCCCTAAATTCCTCCAAACCACCTCTTCGCAGGGAAGACATCTGACAGGTGTTCTGGGAAATATGAACATCACGGGAACTCCCGCGAACAGAGACGTTGGAAAGCACCGTGTGACGATCAGGGTTGATGACGGGACTCTCTATGTTGAAACGGCTTTCAACCTGACCGTGAACAATACGAACGACCCTCCCTCGATCACGACGATGGATCTGACAGACGGATACAGGAATTCTAATTATTACGTTGATTACGACGCATCGGATATCGATCCCACCAACGATACACTGAATTGGGCCCTCTCAACCAATGCACAGTTCCTGTCCATCAATCCGGCTCTGGGAATAGTGTCCGGAACACCCAGCTCAAGCCAGACAGGTCTGTACTGGGTGAATGTGACCGTGAGCGACGGTAATGGAGGTTCGGATTTCAGCAACTTCACCCTGACTGTACACCATAACAATACGGCCCCATCGTCAACAGGCGGCGTCCCGCTTCTCAGATTCGACGAGGACTCCGAGGATGATTCCATAGATATCGATTCACTGTTCAGCGACACGGATGGGGATGATCTATCCTACAGCGTGGAATACGGTGAGAACCTCACAGCGACCATCACGGAGGATAACAGGCTGGTGATCATACCAAAACAGAATTGGGCAGGTACGGACCACGTGAGGATATTCGCCTTCGACGGTGAGTATACGACATCGATCCTTCTCACTGTCGTGATCGATAACATCAACGACCAGCCCAGCATCATAGGTATTATGTTCGTTTCTGAATTGAGGGAAGGAATTCCGATGGTCTTCATGGGAATCGTCGATGATCCGGACCTTCCGTATGGTGATGTACTCACATATGAATGGTTCATTGAAGATATCGGACTTGTGGGGACGGGCCATGACCTCAAGATCGACCTCGATGCAGGTCATTACGTAATGAAGTTGGTTGTGACGGATTCCCACGGGATCAAGGTGGAAAAGGAGGTGACCTTCGACGTTAGAGGTGATCCTGAAAATGATGCATGGTGGGTTCCTTTACTTATCCTCATAATCGTATTGATGATAATGATGATGGCTGCCGTCGGGATCTTCTTCCTGCAGAGAAGGAGGAGAGAGGTTCCGGAAACCTCGGAGATAATGAAAACCTCAAACACATCAAATTCATCTTCGAAAGGCTTCCCATCTGATGGTCCTACGCTGCAGGCGGCGCCGATGCTTGAAAACGATGACGGATACTGCCTACCTGTCATGGGTGGAGGTCTGGATGCAAAGGGCGCCCCAGAGGTGAAGGACAGCATATCGATAATGGGAGATGCATCATTGCTGGATTCTATCGAGATGGATGGCGATCCCCTGATCAAGTCCGCATATGATGATATTCTTTCACGGGAGGAGGCAAGAGATAAATCCCACATCCAGGAATTAAGGGAAGCTCTCAGAAAGAGGATAATCGAGGAGGAGGAAGACGAAGAGGTCTTTGATGAACTGAACGAGATACTTGAAGAGGTGGAGGAATAGAATTCGGGGTCCATGGAGAGACAAGCATGCTCCACAACGAGGCACTGCAGCACAAGACAAGAAGGAAGATCTACGAGCACATAGCGGAAAATCCGGGTGTTTCATTCAATATGCTGGCCTCGATATTCGGTCTGAACGAGGGGACCCTGAGGTATCATCTTGATTATCTGAGAAGGTCCGATCTGATAAGCCCAAGGAAGATCAACAACAACCGCTGTTACACATGCAAGGGGGTGGACCTGCACCGATCAGCCCGGAAAAATGCAGATAACATGACCGAGGCCCAGAAGAAGGTCCTTTCAGTGATCAGGGATGATCCGGGATTGACAAGGACCGAAGTTATCGACCGGTCACGATTGACGAGGAGGCAGGCAACCAGAGTTATATCGAGATTGAAGGAGAGAGGCCTGGTGAAGGTGGGAAGGGAAGGAGATGTCAATTGTTATGAATTGGCGGACGATGGGAGGATCTACCACGAGATCATGATCGTCCTGATGGAGAAGTATCTGAAAAGGGAGATCTCTCTAGCCAAGCTGAAGGAGGTTAAGAAGAAGCTTGAGGATATGTTTTGATTTTTTCTCATATGAACTCCCGATCTCCGTCAATGTCCGGGAGTATGCCCCATCCGTTGTTTTACCATAGGATACGATATATCCTTCACAGACAACGAGGTCACCCTCCAATAATCGTAATGGTTACTCCGGCAGCGGTAGATCATCATCATTCCCCATTTGAATTGATAGTGCCCGATTAGCATAAGGGATCTGAACCACTGGGTCCCTGGAATTTCTTTCCAGCGATCCTGTCAGCGGCCCTTGGACCGGTCCGCTCCGGGATCAGGGATCTGAGATTTTCAACAATTGAAAAAAAGAAGGATAGGTATATTTATCGACCGTCTAGTAATATCAACGAAAATACTAGAACATGGAGGAATCTTCATCCGGAGTCTCAAGCTCCAAAGGATCGCCCAGGAGAAGAATCTCTGGGCCAGTCTCACCGAGAGGAACGGGGACATATCCGAGATGATGGACGAACGGGTTCTATCGGAGATATTGGCCGATCTCGACGAATCTCTCAACGACTCATGGGAGGCCCTCGTCGATCTCAGGATGATCGAGTATGAGATGGTATCCAGGATCGCCCTGATAGACGGCAATGATTATGATGAGGCTCGAACGATCGTCCAGGACCTTTCGCAACGTTTCCGTTCGGAGATCGAACTTGAGGAGAAACTCACGATTCTCAAGGATGTGCTGTTCGGGGAGCAGAAGCGGGTCCTCAAGCGTTTTCTGATGGATGAATGCAGGGTATCGGGAAAGAGGCTGGAGGAGGTAACGGGCAGGATACACAGCCTCGACGAGCTGAGGGTCGCCGCAGAAAGTATCTCAAGGCATCACCGCGGACCCTCGAGCATCGATTACGGAGAAAGAATCGACAACTGGGAGAAGAAAGTGGAAGCACTCGGTCGACGTTTCTTCTATGCAAATGACATCCAAAAGAAGATCGAGAGCGATATCTCGCATAAGATATGCGAACATTCGAAGATCGCAAACTTGAGGGATTCCATCGGAAGTAGGGACCTTCTCGAACTTGTGATGTTCGTATTCCTGCGTACAGGCAATGCACCCAGGCTCAAGGACGTTACCAAACCAACCATTGTCCTGGTGGGTGGTACCTCGGGCACCGGCAAATCGACGATATCGCAGCACATCACAACATCTCTGAACTTCCCGGTATATTCTTCGACCGATGTGGTCTCGAGGGAAGTTGTCCGGAGGATCACGGCATGGATGATGGGCAGGGAAAATGCAAGATCGACCTTCCCGGAACTGTTCGGTTCGTCCTTCGAGGGTTCGGATCTATCCTGGTATTACATGCATTCCATGATGACCATGATCGGCGTCGTAGGTGCTATCGACAACCTGATACAAGGAGGGACATCTGCAGTAATCGAGGGGGTCCCTCTTGTCCCTGGGACACTCCCGGATAGGTTCTTCGAGGAGGCCAATATCGTCTGGATGGTCGCTTGTATCGACGATGAGGATGAACACTTCAAAAGGTACTCGGGAAGGGACAGAGCGGGAGTTGACAGGGGTGGTTCGGAGAGGTACAGGAAGCGTTTCGGCTCTATCAGAAGGATCCATGACAGGTTATCCCATCTGACATCATCGGGAGGGGCTCTCCGGTTGGAGAACAGCGGAGAGCTTGGGGAAACGCTTTCTTTCGCACTGGACAGGGTCAGGGACCCTTTCTCGGACAAGGGTTTGAGGGTGACCGATGAGCTGAGGGACGGTTCATTCTTCGAACTCTCCACAAGGAGGTACCTGATGGAATTCGATCGATCGTTGGAAGAGCCAAAAAAGGAGTTCCTCCGCTCACATTCACACCCCGAGGTAGGGGGTCCGACGGTCGCGGATATCGAGGAGGCGCTTTCCCTCTGGAGGTCCCACAATGAGGATAGGATCATAGAGTTGAAGAAGAGCCCCGCTCCCCGATCATCCGACGAGGAGGATGTGGAGGACACGGTAGTTTCGGAATTACACAGGCTGGAAGTCGATATGGGAGTAGCGAGGGATGTCATGGAACCCGCCAGGGTCCAGGAACTTCTCAGGAGCAATTTCGAACTCCTCAGGGCGACCAGGTCGCTTCTGATCCAGCTGAGGTCCCTTCAGGTGGACCTACTTGCCAGACTGACCCAGATCCCGGGTACGAACTATGACGAGGCTAGGACCAGGGTCCACAGGTTCTTCAAGGAGGAAGCGCGAGGTCAGGACATCGAAATCACGAAGAACGCGATCAAGAAATTGATGTTCGACGAACTTCTTCATATCATCGGGGCCTTCCTCGAGAGCGAATACAATATCGAAAGCCAATACGTGATCCCCAAATTACATGTGACGGGCGGACTGGAAGATCTCAGGTCGTCCTTGGACAGGATATCCGAGAGCCTGTTCCTGAACCGGATCGATAGAGACCTGTCCACGGTCCAGATGACCAACATCATCAACATATGGGAGGAGAAGCTGGATGCATCGATAGAGAGGAACTTCGAGATCTTCCGTAGCTGGAGGGCCCTTGAGCGATCGGAAAGGGAACTTCTCCACAACCACGATGCAATGGAAGGTGTCCGCGACAGGATCACCAAGGATGAACTCCACAGGCTGGTCAGATGGATCACACCCAGACTATACCACGTTCCGAAGGTGAAGGACCTGGAGAGAAGGCCTGCACTGATACTTCTGAACGGTTCCGCCGGTAACGGCGGTTCCAGTGTGTTGAACCGGGTTTCGACCCTGCTTTCGATCCCGACCTGTTTCACATCCGACATGATCGGGAAGGTCGTTGCCGTCACTCTTGAATGGCTTCTGGGCAAGAGGGAATTCCAAGAATCATTTCCCTTCATGAACAAGGACCTTGAGGGGGAAGAGACCCTCGATCTCTTCTACAGAAGGTCCATCCTCACGATGATTGGCATGAAAGGGGCCCTTGACAGGTTGATCAAGGAGAACACTTCGGCCGTGATCATGGGCAATGCCGTGGTTCCCAGCATGATGGAAGAGAGATATTTCGAATCCTCCAATGTCATCGGCATCGTTATGGACACCGGAAACGGGGGGACCAGTCAGCGGATGATCTACAGTAGATTGAAGGATATGGCAGCTGATGGGAACATGCTGATAATCGAGGACCCCGGGAGTTTGGATTCAATGGAACTCGTCAGGGCACGGGTCACGAGCCCATATGCAGACAGGGGGCTTCCTGTCCCGGATGAGATGAAGTTGGAGGGGGCCAGCATCCTGAAGAGGATAAGGGAGAATTCTGTTGACAGGTGGAACGGTCGCTCGAAGGCAGCCATCCTGACTGACATTGACGATACCCTGCTGCCATCGGGGATTAAACCGAACGATGAATGGATGGCCAGATTCTCATCCATCCTAGGCGCATTGAACGACCGGAACATAATCTGGGCTCCGATGAGCGGTGTGGCACATTCGAAACTCGGGGAACGCCTTCTTTTCAGACTTCCGCGGAATGTAAGGACGAACATCCTTGCCTATCTCGGGGACGGTAGCAGCAAGTACCGATTCGATGATGTCAGGGAGACCTGGGTCAAGGATCCCGGTTTCGATCGCGGGTTCACCGACGCACAATCCGTTGCCATAATCGGGTCCGTCAGGTATGAGCGGCATCTTATGGAATGCCCGGACCCGTCGTCCGACAGCGCTTCCATGGAAGAAAGGATCCGGGAGGCGGTCTCGCTGCTGGAGAGGCACAACGATGATATCGGAAAGGACATATTGCCGATCGATCCCCGAAGAGGTCTTGTAGGAGAACTCGAGGACAGATTGAACCTGAGCGGATTATCGGGGGACCTGGAACTCAAGGGCCATGAGATAAGGGATCCGGAGACCTATTTCAGGGGCGGATCGGTCAGCTGGATGATGCTGGGGGACATATCCGCTGAACCCTACGAGGAAAAAGCCTCATATTCCCTCAGGAGGTCCGATCTGATCCCGTACATCAGAAGACGGTTGAAGGAGCATGATGGCCTGACGGACCTCGGAAATGCTGGAGTAGACATACCCTTTCCGGGGGCCAGGGGTATCAAGTTCGTGCTTCACGGGAACGACAAGGAGAGGGGAGCAAGGGACCTGATGGAGAAATTCGAGATACCCGGGGAGAACGTCCTTTTCATCGGGAACGAGATATTCGAAGGCGGGAACGATGACATGTTGAGGAACATCACGGGGATCAATCTGGTATCCGTTGGTGTGAAACAAGGTACGGGAGTGATCGACGGCGGGATGGGGGTCGATGCGAATTGGAAGATCATAGAGAGGATGAAGGAAGAGATCGACAGAGGCAGCAGTTTCGACAAAGTGGTAGAAAGGATAAGGAGCGAACCAAGATAAATTGACGCCGCTCCGTCGAAATCAATATCTCCCTTAAACCGCATGTTACGTTCATGAGTCGCAGGGACGAGGAGTTGGTCGGGCCGGGGTGGAGGTGGACCGACGACCCCCACAGGGCGCCGGCCATGGCGGCCACCACCGCCGCGGAGAGACCGGCCTGGGGCGGCAGCTCGGCGATGGCCGCGAAGGCGATGGCCTGGGGCAGCAG
>JBLIRL010000144.1:0-7980 GCA_049472275.1 Thermoplasmatota archaeon
CCTTTGCTACGAAGGCGTCATAGGATCCACCATTAAACGTCAAATCCGGTCCCACCGTCACCGGGAAGTCCGCCTCGGTAGACATCGTGTAACCGGCGACATAGGCGTTTCCCGAGGTATCGATGTCGATGCCGCGTCCGAGATCGGAATCGTTGCCTCCGATGACCGTGGAGTAGATCAGAGATGAGCCCGAAGGATTCAATTTGAACACGAAGACATCGTCGTCCCCGTTCTGCGTCTCGTCATAGGCGCCTGACGTTGTGGGGAAAGTATAATAGGTAGAGTTGGGCGAGGACCAGTTCCAGTTGGCGGTCATTCCAGTAACGAATGCGTTCCCCTTGTCATCTATCTCGATCCCGAAACCGAAATCGTAGTAGGATGATCCGACGTATGTCGAATACAGCAGGCTGTTACCGCCCGAATTCATCTTTGCGACGAAGACGTCGTGGTCCCCGTTGTTGGAGGTGTTGTAAGCGCCCGAGGTCGTGGGAAAGTTGGTTGACTCCGCAGCTCCGGTCACGTAAGCGTTCCCGCTGGAATCAAGAACGAGCGACTGGCCTCTGTCATCCCTGCTGCCACCGATGTAGGTTGAATAGATCAGGGGGTCGATCGTGACCTCCCTTGTGGGATCGTATCCCTCGAGCTCGAAACCGTATACGTCATCGGATATCAGCCTGAAGCAGGACCCTATGGGTGACCCGTCATCGGCGTAGAAGACATCAAGAGGACCATCCATCAGGGTCGGTCCTCCCCCGGGAAGCAGGACCTCGAGGCGGTCCCCATTGATCCTCATGTCATCATGTCCGGAGATCCTGATCCGGATATTCTCCGGGTTGGCGCCCGGATGGAGTATGAAATCGTACTTGAGACCCCCTTCCGAGAAACCATAGACGAGGTCGATACCCTCCCAGAGGTTCTCGTAGATCACGGAGCGAAAATTGCTGACCTCCGAATACCATTTCGAGGGATCGCTACCGCGGAAGAAGTTGCTTCTGTGAGGCAGTGGTTCGATCCCCTCGGCACAGGCCGATAAGGTGTCAATAAGGTCGTATCTTATGACGTACCCGGTGCCCGTTCCCCTGTCGACTACATTGAGAAATATCGCATCCCTTCCGATACCAGCATGACCGAAGGATGTGGAGGCGACGAATTCGAGATCCTCATCGTACTGACCCATGTTCTCAGTGAAGTATCCATCCTCATACGTCCCGGGGCATAAGCTCTCGGAAGAAACGGAGAATGCGTCGGCGGGATCCTCCGCTTCCTCGATAGCGCCTGTCAAAGGTGTGAAGGCGATCGAGAAAAGGATGAACAATACACAAAATGCAATTACGCTCTCGGCTCTCATTTTGATCTCCCCAAGATGGTTCGATTGCTGAACCCTGTCTGCAAATCAAGGTATTTCTTCATAGTTAGACTTTTTGACTTGTTGAAACACTAGTATTCAGGATACTCCCTGCGTTCCCACGAATCTTGGTGAATATAAAGGTCACGTTGTTTTATACATGAATTATACCATATCCCGCGGGCGGTTCACTTACCCTCCCGGACCATCCCCCAATGATCGTTACCCGGCACACTGTAGGTCCTGACGACCTCGAATCCGAACATCCGGTAGTAATCAAGGTTGACCTCCTTGTTGGTGTCCAGCATGACGGGGAGCCCTTCGGAATCGATCCTCTCAAGCATCGGTTCGATCAATCTGGAGCCGAATCCATTCCTTTGATGGAAGGGGTCCACACCGATAATGAAGAGGAACCAGTGCTGTCGGTCAATGTTCTTTTTCGTGTTCTCGTCCATCTGTTTGCCATAGGATGAAAAGACCTTCATGGCCTATGGAAACTTCAAAGTAATGGAACAAATGTACATCTGATGGGATGTGAAGAGGTTGAGGATGAGAATACAGTGGCTTTCGGTACTTCTCCTGTTGAACGCTGCGTTGTCGGCCCTTGCTGCGGGCACATCCGCGGGATCGGAGGACCTGGGGCCTTCAAGGCCTTTCGAGACATTCTACACGGACCCGGAGCTCTTCACTGACATGGAACTGGATGCGGAGGAAAATGTGGTCTATCTGGGGACAACTTATGGCTTAATAGTGAAGGATCTCGAAAATGATGATCATGATTTCCTTGGCAACTGGTTCGGATTCGAGAATTCCTTTATTATGGACCTGGAACTGGACGAAGAGCATGATCGGCTCTTCATCGTGACCCACGAATCGAACACGTTCTACATTCTGGATACGGAAGACCTCTCCATTACCGGAAGGTTCTCGATGAACTGGTCCGAAAGAGGAAAGAAGGTCGGAATATTCGGATCCATCGCATATGACCCGGCAAACGATGTGCTTTATCTGCCCGATCATGAAAGATTGTTCAGGTATTCCCTTTCGGAAGGTGAATTCGAGGTGTTCGATCTCGGAGAGATCGGTATCTTGAACGAGACCATCACGGATTACCCCGCCCTCCAGAAGATGGTCCTTTCCGAGGGGACGCAGGATCTGATATTTGCCACCGATCAGGGATTGAAGGTACTCGATATCGAAACCATGAACATCACACACACATCCTTCGACGGAAGCGGTGGTGGTGATGTCTATGACGTTGTCCTCGACGATGATCGTGATCTCGTGTATTTCAGTCAGGATGTGATAAGGAGATACGATTTAAAAAACGGGAGCACCATGGATTACCCATATATCATCGAGGATTACTGGAACGATACCATCAGATCGTCATTCTCCACGGTGTTCGAGCACGAGCATGAGAGCCTCTGGAAACCCTTCAGGCTGGGGTACGATCCGTCGAGGGACGAACTTTACTGCCAGTACGGCAGCGGATCCCGTCTGCTGAAGTTCAAGGGATCGGCACCGGAACTGATTAAAGCCTACCATTTCACGGATTACGAGGGGCTCAACTTCGCCGAACTGAGAACCTGCAAGATATTGCACGATCCCATCGGGGAAAGGATGCTCTTCGGGATGGGTGAGTTCAGGTATAGAGGTTCGGCGGGGAGCAACTCCATCGACGGGCAGGCGAGGCTCGCGTGGTACGATCCTGATGGAGATGTGTATTCGGAGATCGACCTGATGCGAAGGAATCCGGGGGATCCCACCAGAAGCGATTTCTACATCCTCGAGACATCGCCCTATCTGGAGGGATTGGCAGTGGGGAACGAGGAGACCCTCTACATCCTGGATGAGGACATGAGGGTGGAGAGGGATTTCAGGGGCGTCATCGAGAACGTGTATGACCTGGAATTCAGGGGCAAGGATTTGTTCGTGGCCGCCAGGAACGGGACCTTCGCCTACAGCCTGATGAACAACTCCCTAAGGAGGATCGAACTGGAAACCGAGGGAAGGGTCTGCAGCATAGAGGTGGGCAGCACATCGAATGATCTGTATCTTGGCACCGCATACGGGATCATCGTTTACGATCCGCAGACGGGTTCGGAGGACCTCATTCGGGCAGGAAGGTCGAACATCACAAACGGGAGACCGGGGAACCTCACCTACAGGATCAATCTGGTCCCAAGCGGATTGTACATAGATCCAGGCGAAACAATCGGATATATGGCCGTGCTCGATCCTTACGAATTGCTCGAGGCCGACCTTGTTTCACGAACCTACCGGTTTGTCAACAATATCACCGAACCCGGAAACGATGAGGTCGTCTGGAAGGATCTTTCCGTCAGCCAGGCCGTGTACTCGAAATGGACGGGCGGACCCATACTGATAACACATCATGGTTTTAGAAACGAATCGTTCGAGCTTCCACCATACCTGCCCCAGACGGCATCCCTGAACGGTATGTACCTCGATGAGGAGAGGGACGTCCTGTACGCCGTGACCGGAAATTTCCTCGGTTTCGATGGCATGGGCCATGTGCCGACCTGGCCTGCGGGTTCCCCTTTCGGTTTTTTCGTGATTGACCTTGTGAAGGGTACTTGGAAAAACTACGATTTTGACGGTGGATTTCCATGGGATCACGTCAAGGGATTCACCTATGACGAATACCGGGACCGCTTCTATTTCGCCGGAGAACGCTGCATCTTCCATATAGACCGGGCAGACATAGGAAAGATAGAACCGAGGGAGTTCATGGAAGAGACCCTGGTCCAGGAGAAGATGGTGGAGGATGGGGAGGGCAGGTTAGACGATGAGGACGACCGCAGAATTGAAGCATGGGAGGTCGTCGCATATGTCCTGATAATGGTCCCTCTCGTAGTTGTTGTTGGCATCCTGGTGTACCTCCAGAGGAGTGGTGAAGGGCCGACTAGAATTTCAAAGGAAGATGAAAGGGGCTTTCAGAAGGAAAAGATTAGAATGAAGAGACCTTTATGATGGAAGGATCAGGAAAGAGGGTGTTGGAATGGACATCTTCAAAAAGATATTCATCTTCGCCGTCATTCTCGCAGTTCTCAGTCTGACATATATCATGGTCTACGCAGCGATCAAGATGCTGATATTGTTCTTCAAACTGTTCAGGTTCTCTTTGCGCATCATATGCATATCCATGAAATATCTCATCATCTCATCTTTCTTTGCGATCAAGATCGCATTCCTGATCATAAAATGGACCTTCAAGATGGTATTGTGGATACCGGGAATACCATTCAGGGGAATCACAAGAAGGAAGCCAAGGAGGAGTTTTGCATAGAAATGGACGTTAGCGGAAAGGTAAGTGACCCGGATATACCTCTGGCATAGAGTAAAATCACAGAGTGATTTTTAATGGAATTCCGAGAAAAGCTCTTAATGGTCCGAACCTGCATACTCCCACCATGAAGGTTCTCGTCACGGGATCCTCCGGGTACGTCGGGATGGTGCTCTCAAGACATCTCTCGGAAAGGGGGGTGGAGATTGTGGGGATCGACGTGAAGGAGAACAACGCCTGGAAGGGGAACGATCGTTTCAGGTACATCGATTGCGACGTCACCGACCGGAAGTTAGTCGAGGATGTCTTAAAAAGGGAGCAACCCACCCATGTCATCCATCTCGCATATCTCATGAACCCTGTTCATAATAAGAAAAGGGAACACGAGATAGATGTGGAGGGATCGAAGATCGTGTTCAAGGCAGCAATAGGAACGAAAAGTGTGAAGCAGTTCATAGAGATGAGCTCCACGAGCGCATACGGCGGTTGGCCGGACAACAAGCTCTGGATCAAGGAAAGCGCTCCCCTGAGACCACGGGGGTACCGGTACGGGATCAACAAGAAGGAGGTCGAGGAGTACCTTGAATATTTCCGAAAGCGGACCCGGATCAAGCTCGTGATACTCCGGATGTGCACCGCTGTGGGCCCGTCATATCACAAGAAAGGAGGGGTCGTCTCTCTTCTGGCAAAGACCCCCGTCCTCACGAAGATCAACAACAGATACGCCGAGGTCCAGTTCATCCACGAGGATGACCTGACAGCGATTTTCGACCTGATTCTCAAGGATCCGCACATCGAGGGGACCTTCAACCTCGCCCCCGATTCATATGCCACAACGGGACAGCTCTCCAGAGCCAAGATAAGGATCCCTGTCCCCCTGTTCCTCATGAAAGGGATCACATCGGGCCTTTGGGCGCTTCATCTATCGAGCATGCGCTCCCCCGCCATCGAGCTCAGCACCTACGGGATAGTCGCGGACTCTAAGAAACTGATGAAACGACTGAACTACAGATTCAGGTACGGGACGAAGGAGGCATACTTCAATACTGTGAAGGAGAGGAGGAAGAAAGGGACTCTCTAGTCAGCAAGTTCAAAGGAGTTAAGATGATCGAAGGGATCAAACTCCGGCATAATCCAAACCCGAATAATTGACATAAACAAGGTAAGCCAGAACGTAATACGCGAGATTGAGTATCATGAGACCCAGCATGACCAGTTTCTTCCTCGATCGTTTGAAATATGCAATACAGAAAATGATCCCCAGCACAGTGAAAAGGACCGCTGGAAAAAAGGAGATTCTATAAAGGTAATAATGTTCACCATAGATAACATCAGTCTGGAACCTCGCATCAAGTACAGATGTGAGCTCGTAGAGGCCAAGACATATAGAAAGAAAACCGAAGATCAGGGAAGCGATCAGATAATGAACGGACCTTGCAGCCGGTCGGTTCATTGATACTTCTACTCCTGACCGGTGTAGCGGCCTCGGGTCATGCTCTCTTCCTGCCTCCTCTTTTATCTGACCCATCTCTAAGAACAAAGTCTCTCGGACTACTAATTCTTTATCAGACCTTCACTATCCGGTTATCCTTTCCCTGATCGTCTTCTCCACGTCCATCTTCTTCGTGTACCTTATCGGGAAGATCGAGGACCCGAATATGAACAGGAAGCCGAAAACAAACGTCATGATCATTGCACTGAAGGCAAAGAACACCGGGAAGTAGTACAGGATATCCTCCATCACCATGGCGAAGAGCCTGCCGAACAGATACGCGAACGGGAGCCCCAGAAGCGCCGATATGAAGCCTATTATCCCTATCTCTATGAGCATCGATCCAACGACCTTGCCCCTCGGTATTCCGAGGGTCTCGAGAGTTGCGAACTCGATATCGCGCTCCATCGTGGATATTATGATGGCCGATGCCGCGACCACCATGGCGATTACAAGGCATATGATGAAGAAGAACCACAGCATGCCCATCGCCGATCCGAAGGTCTCATCCATGGACTTTATGATTTCATCCTGGATCGTCACACCAGAGACCCCTTCGATACTCTTGAGTTCCTTTGCGGTCTCTTCGGACTTGTCCTTGTCAATGAGCTTGATGAAAACACCGGTTGCATTTGTCTTGTTGACCAGAGGGGACGCAGCTTCCCTGTCCAGGTACACTGCCTGGTTCAGGATGTCATATACGATGCCGCCCACCGTTGTCCGGAGCCAGCTCGAGCCCACGGTTATGTTGATCGTATCTCCGGTTGAAAGCCCAAGCTCGTCCGCGAGCTTGTTGGTGATCACCGACGTTTCCACGTCGAGCTTTCCCGATTCCAGGTCGAAATCCCTGGTCCTCAGGATCTCATCGGAAGTTACCACGAAGGTGTTCTCACTTCCCCCGCCCCCGGATATCTGACCGGCCCGGTAAGCGAACGGGATCACGTATTCGGCCTCTTCGATATCGAACATCGCCGACACATTTTCCTCGGGAAGTTCTCTCGTGAGATCGGCCCTAAGGTCCCAGGTGTCCTGATCTACCTGGTCCTGCATGTACCCCCATGCGGACTCCGAGACCACTATCCACGAGCCGGATATTCCAATGGACATACCAACAACGAGCACGGTCAGGGCGGTCCTTCCAGGATTTCGGAACGTGTTCCTTATTCCCATCAACCTTGTCTTCGAAAGTCCAGGAAGGGTCCTTCCCACGGTCAGGATCTTCGTCTTGGGTTTATGGTCCAGGGCCTGTCTGACCGATTTTCGTGTTATCGCGAGTATCGGGATGCCTACAGATAGAAGAACCGAACCGAATGAGAATACCAGGCCCCATATGAAAGGCATGGGTGCCAGCGGATATGAAACCCTTATGTCCCCTATCATGCTCATGGTGTAGGACATGATCCCCGCCGTGAAGAGAAAACCGAAAATGAATCCGAATACGGACCCGATAGCCCCGAGTATCAACCCGAAGTTCAGGTAGGCCATGACGATCCTCAATCTGGAATATCCAAGCGACATCAGGACACCGATATACCTGGAATCGTTCATGACCACCCTGTAGAATGTCATGAAGATCGATATCACACCGACAACCATGAATATCACCGAGAACAGCGGGAACATGTTCCTCATCTTTCCCGCACCAATATCCATGAAAACGACGCTGGGATGATCCTCCTGGTAGACGAGCGCCGAGACCGGGAGCGCCCCGAGAGAGTGGACGCCCCACGATCGTGCCCGGAGGCTGAATGGAAGGGTGAGGGGGCCCTCACCGGGTGGCAGTGACCACCCGACGGTCTCGGACGGGCTGACGGGGGCCACTCCCCGCCAGCC
>JBLIRL010000145.1:0-7945 GCA_049472275.1 Thermoplasmatota archaeon
CCTCCGGCGACATGGACCTCGTGTACACCACTCTGGATTACTGGTGGGAGGATGGTCAGCACAATACGTTGAACGTCTACGACGTCTCCTCCGGATCTGCAGAGTTCGTCATGGGGGTGGACCTTGGGATCCAATACGGTCAGGTAAATTTCCGGGAGGACAGGGTCATAGTGATATCGCAGGATTACGGGTACCGCTATCCCTATGTGGGCTACCCCGAAGATGATGTGGTCTACGACGAGGGGGATGTCGAAGCCGTGGAAAGCGGCGAGAAGGGGTCCTCCGAAGGATCGGATCCTGATGAAGCGCCCTCGGAATGGCAGGAACCGGCATACCGGACGACAGTGCACGTCCTCGGGATACAGGACGGCGTTTTCGAGACACACGAGACCTACTCGATAGAGGGTATCTACTATTCGAGCCTGGTCCTTCAAGACACGGTTCTCCTGAACAAGGATTTCACCCTCCTTGGCATCTCCATCACAGATGACGGCCTCGATGAGATCGGCCCCTGGTCCGTCCACGGTTACATACGGGGAGGGGACGTATCCGGCGGGAACATGGTGCTTGCCATGGGTCTTTGGGGGATAGAGACCATCGAGCTGTGATACGGAGTCCAATAGGGCTATTAACCTGAACGTGTCTATTACCGCGATGAAGGAGCCAACCCCTGACAGAGGGGACCGAGGCATAAGGTCCGGCCTTAATAAGCTCGGGGAGTTCCCCCTGGTCAGATACTGGCGATGGTCGAGGTACACCAAGGGTGCATACAAGAACATGTGGAAAGGGCTGTTGAAGACCCTCAAAGGCATCGCCTACATATTGATACTGCTCTATTCGGTGAACGAGATACCTGATATTTCTTTGGGCATGGGTGTCCTGGTCATATTGATAGGGTTAAAGGGGGTTTTCAACCTTGCCAGAGGGCTGCATCTCACGCTCAAGGCGAGAAGAATGGCCGAGAAGAGCAGGGGCGAAAGGGGCGAGCGTCGGTGGAAGTACTTCCTGCTGTGGACGAACTCAACCTACATGATCGCCATCATCTCCCTTAGCTTCCTTTTCATAATCGAACAGCTGAAGGCCCCCCAGGAGATCAGGGGGGACCAACCGTGGTACATATGGCCCTTCATATTCCTGGCCGTCTGGTTCATCTGGTCCATTGTGACCCGATCGATGGTTCTCGGCGGAGCAAGAGCCTTCAAGGTCGGAGACCGTTTGGCGAAGGTGCATCACGACCAGAAGATGTTGAAGGGAGTGATAAGCAGCAAGCGTCGAAGGAGGGCCTTTCTACTTTCCGTTTACCTTCCACTCGTCGGACTGTCCTTCATGATGGTGTTGATAATCGTACTGAAACTCCTTCTCAGGCTTTTCCTGAAGCTCGTGTTCGATATCGAGACCGCGACATCCATCGGGGAGGGTATGTTGAGGCTAGCTTTCGGGCCGGACCTCTCCCTCTCGGACCTGTCCCCGTTCTTCGGGACCTGGTACGGCCCGCTGGTCCTTTACCTGGCGGTTGTTTTCCTCATATGCCTTTTCGCATATCTGCGGTCATTCGCAATGATCAGGGCCCACTTCATGGACAGATTCCACTCGCATCTGGGAAAGAGGGTGAAACTGGCCAAGGAGCTGAAAAGATCATGGAAATGATCACTCCCACTCCTCCTCTTCCCCCTCCCAATCCTCCTCGTCCTCTTCCCATTCCATACCGGCTTCCTCTATATCCATCCCGGAACTCTTCCTGTAGAGTCTGACAAGGATGAATGCAGTGACAGCTATTATGCCGAACCCGGCCGCGGATGCGACAGCGAGCGGGATCGGATCGACCCTGGAGAATATCTCGCTTCCTCGCTTCTCCTCCACCTTGATCGTCAGGTTGAGCTTCATGGCATCGGTCTCCCCCATGGTACCGATCCAAAGGGTAAGTCTGTAATCACCCTCGGTGACGTTCCTGGGAACATCGATCATGACCTGGAAGGTCTTGTTGGCGCCCGGCTCGACCTTGTTGAACCCGGAGGTGGAAAGAGATATCCATCCCTCGACATAGGAGGATGACGAGTAACCGATCTTGATATTGTCGTTGGTGTTGCCGTTGTTCATGATCACAACATTGAACTGGACAAGCCTCCCTGGGCGGACCTTCACCGTGCTATCCTCAAGCTCCATCTTCACATCCAGGGAGTACACGTCCTCGACGAAGAACGTCCTCTCGAAGTTCTTGACCGATCCCGATCCGTTGCTGAACACGGAGATCAGGACGATGTATTCTCCCGCATGCGCGTCATCCGGGATATCCAGTTCAAGTGAAATCGGGATCTGGGATGAGTGGTCAAGAGTGATCCTTTCCAGGGAAGCCCTGACCGGCCACTCCTCATCCGTTGACACTTCGACCGAGAAGCTGTCCTCCGTATTGGCCTCATTGAAGAGCATGAGTTCCGCGGAGAGCGATCCACCCGGCATCCCTGAGGAGGGACTGAAATCCCCCTGTAGGTCGAAACCGAAGCTCTTGTTGATGATGATCCTGAGGTCAAGATACTGGGGGCTCCCGCCGGACCATGGCTCGACCATCACCTTGAACACGTAGGTCCCGTTTTCCGGATGTTCCGAGGTGATGTCAAGGAATATCCTCTTGTAGGAATCCTTTCCCACGCTGAAAAGCTTGGGGTTGAGCCCGATCGACCAGTTCCCCTCCGGAGCTTCCGTAACAGACAGGTTGTACTGATCGTAGATATTTCCGAGGTTCGATACGTTCAGGTAGAAGGATATGCTCTCGCCGGGGTCCGATGTTATCGCAGAAACCTCTGCCACGACCTCGTAGGCATACATCTTCCTGACCTTGATATCGACGACCCCCTCCGATACCTCAATCCCGTTGTCCGCGTGGATGTAGAGGGAGTAGATGCCCGGGTCTGTACCGTTGGGCGGTCGGATACGGATCGCCCCGCTTCCATTGGAGAATGGCATCAGCCTCTGAGATCCGTTTATAACGGTCATGTTCCAATCGTCCATCCTGCTGCTTCTCCAGTCTATGGAGATGTCCATCTCTACGTTCGCAGCACCTATTATCTCCACTGGAATTGTACGTTCCTCTTCCGGAAGGACCTCGATCATGGCAACGGGAAGGGAGATGTCGAAGGACCGATCGGCCTCCACCGTTACATCGAACAAGCCCGTGGCCCGGGCACCCGTGAGGGGTGACACCACCTCCACGTTGTAGGTGTACGTCCCTGCGAGGTACCTCGGCGGAAGGGTGATCTTGAAGGGGAAGCCCATTTCCTTGTATGGCTCCACTTCGACACTTTGCGAGGTCATCTCGACCAGCCAATCCTCCGGCAGTTCGGGGAATGACACCTCGAAGACCTCGGGGCCGTTTCCCCTGTTCTCGATATTGACGAAACCGACAGCATAGGAACCCTGGGGGGCGCTCAGGTTCCCGGGATCCATAACGACCGCGACTCCTTGAGTCCTCATCGTCGAGGCATTTACCGTGATCGTCCTCTCCCTCAAAAGCAGCACCGAATCGACACTGAGGACCACGGACCTTTCCTGGTCGTAGAGTGCCATCGGAGGGGCGTAGATGGAAAGGGTTCCGTCAAGGGAAGAGCCCACCGGTATGGTGCCGTTGTCAATGCTTAAATTGGATGACCATACATGCCTGCCGTTACCCTCCACGGAGACGTTCAGAAGCACGTCAGTCGGGATAATCCCGATGTTCCTCACGGAGAAGTTCAGCAGGACCTCGCCTCCGGGCGGGACAGTGACGTTCTCGGATTCAAGCTCGATCTCCACGTTGGTCCCGGAGATGCCGCCTATGTTGAGAGCGGGGTCGCCGAGCAGGATATATTCCGTTACAGTCTTGTAGGACGCCGCGCCAGAGGTCCCGATGTTCAGTATGTAATCCATCTGGGCCCGGGCAAGGACCTGACCAGTTGTCCTGATCCCTTCGGTTATAGCCTTGTTCAATCGAGCGTTGAAATATCCCGAATTGACCATCGGATATGACATGCCGGAGGACCCGTAACCGACCCTCGTGCAGCCGTAGGTGGCGATGGAACCCCCATCGGGGTTCAGATGCAGATATTCCCCGAGGCAGTCCACGTCGAACCTGCCGGAGCCAGGGGGATAGTACCACTGCCCGGTAACCGGGTCCCTCCCAGCAACTGGATCGGAGGCGTTCTCGTTATCGAAGCCATGAGTCAGACAGGCATCAAGAACGGTCACCGGGAGCATGTATCCGTTGTCCTGCCTGTTGGCATAGAGCGACTTGTATGCCCCGGCAGGATATCCGGATGTGTACCCCCATCCGTCGTAGTTGCCATGGTCAGAGAAGACAAGCAATCCGGTTCCCTGGTCGATAACATTGGAAATGTTGAAAAGGGTGCCCGCGGTCTCGTAGAGCTTGGTGACGTTGAAATCGTCGAGGTAATTGGCCTCGATGTAATCGCATTCGTACTCGCCTTCTGGTGTGGGATTCGCAGTGAATGTGTTCGTGCCGCACAGGGTGGCGTTGTAGAACCATTCAGAGCCCTTGGCGTTGAGCTCGTACCCCTTGATCTTCTCGAACATCTCACCGAACTCCCCGGCATCGCTTGCCGGGAGTCTTCCGACGAACACATCTGGCAGGAGGTCGGGTCCGTCCAGTATACCTCCGTTGTACTCCCCCCAGAGATACTGGGAGTCGCCTGACCGGTGGTCGTTCCATCCGGTGAAGTCAGTGGATCCGTCCCGGAAGATATCGCTATAGTAAAGGTCAGAGGGTACGAAGGCACCGTCGCTCCTCTGGGATCCAGAATCATCGTAACCGTCCAGGACGGAGATATGTCTGGTAGGTATGTGCTCCACATCACCTGCCAGAAGAACGAAATCGATCCCCCAGTTCAACCTGGCCATGTAGATGAAGCGCTTTATCTCCTCCTGTGTGTCGTTCTCCCTTATTGTGAAGTAGCGGTCATCGAGGATATCTGACATCGTCACCACTTTCGTGAATATGCCGGTGGCGTTCCTGAACTCCGCATACTCAAATGCAGTGTCCTTGAATTCATTCGGACATATCACGAGCATATCATGCTCCCCGGGATCGTACCATATCGGTACTTCAGGGGTCCCGTACGTTATCTCCAGCCTTCCGGATATCAGGCATCTGAGCGAGGAGCCTTCCGAAACAACGGGAGAGATCATGACGGAGAGGTAGGAGATCGAACCTAAGGTCTCCTGGTCTATGCCTGTCATCAGTCTGTATGTAAAATGGTCATCGGGAGCTTCGATCCCCCCGGGAGGAACGATAGGGAGAGCACCCTCCATCTTGGGGACGGAATGGGGATTGTGAGAAAGTCCGACGGGTGTCGGCAGGTACACGTGCTCCGAGTCAACGAGGGAAACGTCCATTACCCGGGAACCAAGCGGCAGTTCGTACTCCTCGACGATACGGGGAAGTCGAAGAAAGGATGAGCGGGTATCCGTATCCAGACCGTTCATTCGCACCTCCAATCCGTAGGGTCCGACCTCGATGAATGGCATTCCGTTGTCCAGTTCAATCGTCTCCTTCATTACAATATGGTCCGGTCCCGGGACGGTCCCTGATCCTGGAACGAGGTTTCTTGCCCCCACATCATGGTCTATCATCGAGATCGGGAGAAAGGCGAAAATGAGCAGCAGGGAAAGGACCAGCGGCCTGGTCGGGGAATGGTCGTTTTTCATGAGTTATCACCATGGGGTCCGGATATCCAGGAATAAACTGCCCCAATGTAAATAGGTTGTGGTTTCATTCGTCAGACCATATGTCACAACCGCTTCCCCGGGGGAAAACATATTAGCGGGACCGCCACTTATATCTGGAAAATAGGTCGCGGAGTGGGATAGTTGGATCTGTCGATGGCTGCGCTGATGGTCCTGCTGATTGTTGCCGGGTCCATGCTCGCACTGAGGGGGGGTGATGTGCTGAGGGCTTTCGCGAGACTCCTGGGCGGATCGTTCCTCGGGGGAGCGGGAGCGTACGTCGGTTTCAGGCTGGGTGATTTTTTCGGTGGCGATTGGACAATAGCCTATGCACTCTCGATGGGAGCTCTGGGTTTCGTCGCGGGATTCCTTTTTGGCCCGAAGCTCCTTCAGCTGGTCCTGACTCTGGCGATATTCGTCATGGGCGGAGGCATAGGCTATTTCGTGGCCGAGGAGCTGGGAGGCGACGGGGCAGTTCCCTTCCTGGCGGGCGCGGTTGTCGGTCTGGCCGGTGCGTGGATACTGTCCTCGATAGCAAGGAGGCTGCTTCTCGCAGCCACAATCGTTCTCGGCTCCGCGATGTCCGGGGCAGGAATACTCGTACTATCCGTCGGTGACCTGCCTCTCGAGGATGCCGCCATGCTCTCGTTCGGAGCTTTCATAATACTCGCAATTTCGGGTTTTCTCGTCCACAGGGTGGAACTCTCGGGATCCGAAGGGGGGAGGTGACATTCACTTACCATCTCCGTTGTCGGTTTCCCTCCTGTAGAAGAAGGATGCAACCACAAGTACGAAGACCATGGTGGAAACGGCGATGATGCTGGCGGTGGTGACCTCGCCCATGTCCACATCATCCTCGGTGATGTGATCAAGGGGCCCCGGGTCCTTGACCAGAAGATCACCGTCGAGGGTGTCAGATCCAATCCAGCTCTCACTCGAGCCGTTCACCGGAACGACGAAGGTCTCGGCAGTAACGGATATCACGTAGAGGCCTTTCTCAAGAGGGAGTTCCATGTTGACGGTCCTCCATTCTCCCGGAGAGATGTCCATGATAATGGTTTCCGATATCACGACATCGTCCGATGGATATCCGTTGAACACGGTCAGATGGACCACGTCGGCCTTGGATGTGGATGGATTGTGGACCTGCACATCGAGATTGCCCGTGAATCGGTCACCCACGACGGTCTGCTGGAAATCGGCGATGGAGATCCTTACCTCGGGGAGGACCAGGACATCGATATGACACAACTGCGCGGGTATCCTCGCGATTGAACCTGTCAGTTCGAGAGCTATATCCCTCCGGCCGGGTGTCCCGCCCGCATCGATCGTCCGATCCAGAACGAGGGTCTCACCGGGGCCGAGGTCTCCGTCCAGGGATGTCCGGTTCACGAAAGGGCCCAGGTCCCCTATCATGGTTGTGATGTCAACATGATAGGACGGGGTCCTCTCCTCCAGACCCGATATCAGGTCCTGTGAGTACTGAGAATAGGTCGTGTTCAGGGACCAGGGGCCCGTATTCTCGATATTGGCCTTCACAGATATATCGGAACCATTGGAAAGGACGGCCGGAAGCTGTCCCCTGGTCAATTTCAACTGTGGAAATGAAGGGATCACCATGTAATCACGGCTCTCAGGGGTAGGGAGCCATGACGGGCCCTTCACACGGACCCAGACATGGTTCATGCCCGGGGAAAGGGTCACGTTCATCTCAACGCTTAAAGTCTCTCCGGGGGAGATATCAACAACAGAAGAGTTCAATGTGGCCTCTTCCAGTCTTTCCCGGAGGAAAAGCGGCTCCATGGTGCGGTTTCCGAAGCTCAGTGGTGCGGTCGGCTGCGATCCCAGGACCATCAATGTCCTGGAACCGGCCGCCACGGTTCCCCAGTTCCTGACCGAGATCCTTATGGTCGATATGGGAGAGCTCCTGTCGATGTCCATCTCCTCGACCGAGACCACCTCGAGATCCGGCAGGGCCGGAAGGGAGGCGAACCTCTGGGACGTTTGTGCGGGGACACCAGACAAGGTCGGAACGCAGATCGCATTGAGACCGAGCTGGAACTCCTTGACGGGGACGGTGAAGGCCACCTTTTCCGTCTGCTCCAGCCTGTGGAAATCGACGAACTCCGATTCCCAGAACTCCTGTGTGAGGTTGCCAGTATCCCTGTCCCTGATGACACGATACAGATCGACCCTCACCATACCCGAGGGGGTCATCCCCCTGTATTCGACC
>JBLIRL010000146.1:0-7924 GCA_049472275.1 Thermoplasmatota archaeon
GTCTGTCCTCCCTTATCTTTTTCTTGTATTCCTTTTCGATGTTTGTCATCTTCCTGTTAACCTCGTCCTCCTTCTTCTTTGGTTTCTTTTCACTGGGAGCGTAGTTCTCGAGATAACCGCACTCGGTGCACCTGAAGGAGTATATGTGGATCGGTTTTGACCTTCCCACACCAAGTATGCTCCCTGCATGGTTTGCCCACCTCTGCGCACCGGAGACTGCATAGCTCTCATCTATCAGTTCACCCAGTTCCATCTCTCCATTACACTTTGGGCATATCTTCTCGTTCATTTCCATCCAGATCCCCTCTCGGTCGAAATGGCATATCTCGATCTCTTCGGGTAGTTCAATCCTACCTCTTTCAACCTGATCCCGAATCCGGATATGCGCATATATTCTTTATTGCGATCATCTCAGTGCACTTGATATCACATATCGATCTTAATGTGAGGAAAATACTATCATTCTTTATGGGGGATTCGACGAACCATGCTCAATTCCCTGGGCTGTCAATACCCTTCAACTCCTTTCTCATCTTGTAAGTCCCGACCGCTATCATGACGTTGATCGTTGTAACCGATGAAATTACCACTACAACCTCAGGACCCCCCGCCGCGATGGCGAATATCCCCCCTAAGAACCCCAACGCGGGGGAAAGCACCGCCATCCAAAATACCCATTTCAAGTAATCATCGAACCTCTTACCGCAGGATGGCTCCTTCTGATCTCTCCTCTCCATTTGATCCCCGACCATTGTTTCGTCTGTTCGGAGGATCGCCGTTTTGTGATTTAATGATGATGATGTTGACCTTATTCGAATATGAGCAATATCAGCATAGAGGATCATGGGACGAAGTTCGAAGAGGACAGGCAGGATTCTGATGGCCGCATATCCCCCCTGCACATATGATGGATAAGGTTTTAAGTGGGACCGGGCAATCTGGTAAACGAGCCAGAAGGTGTTATCGATGAAGAAGGCAGCATTCCTGTTCCTGTTGACCGCCGTCCTAGTGCTCCCCTCCGTCCTTCTAATCGCGGAGTCGCAGCCCACAAGGGCTCCGAGGAGCGGGGACTATCCCATCAACTACGAGATCCAGGATTACGAACCCAGCGGGGACGAGCAATGGGACCTCGACGTAGCCCAGGACCAGACCGGCAGGTTCTACGCGGTCTGGGGGGACTTCAGGGACAACATCGATGAGATAAGGTTCTCGAAATCATCCAACGGCACCTCATGGGGTGACGGTGAGTTCAACAACAACGACAAGATAGTCAGCGACGGACCGGGAGGGGACGAGCAGATGTCCCACCCATCGATCGCCGTGGACAGCATTGGAAGGCTGTACTGCATATGGCTTGACGATCGGGACGGGGACACGAGGGTCAGGATGTCCACATCTAACAATTCCGGTTCCACCTGGACCCCGAGCTCCGAGATAACGGAGATCTCGGGCACCGTTACCGAACCGTACATCAGATACAGCCCAACCGTCGGCCTCTCCATCGTTTACGTGGAGGAGAGGACGAGAACCGGCGGAGCGGGGCCCCAGAAGGACATAATGTTCACAAGGTCCACGGACGGAGGCAAGACATTCAGCGATCCGATAGCGGTGAACGACGATCCCACTGACGAGGACCAGCTTCATCCGAGGATGGTCGTCGCATCGGGAGGACGAGTGGGTATAGTATGGGAGGATTACAGGAACACCAGCGTGGGAACGGGATCCAACAGCGACATCTACCTAACCTTCACCACCAACGGCGAGGACTTCTCCCGAAACATCGAGATCGGTGCTTCCGAGGACGGGAACCGCCAGCAGGACCCGGATCTTGCCTTCTCGTCAAAGGGCGACCTGATGGTCGTATGGCAGGAGATGGGACTCGACGGCTGGAGGATCAGGTATTCGATCGGATGGCTCTCCTCTCCCTCCTGGGACCGGTCGATGGACGCGAGCTTCATCGCCGTGAGGGAGAACCTCACACGCCTGGACCAGTTCTCCCCCAGGGTGGGATACGTCAACGGAGCCTTCTTCCTCTCCTGGGCGGAGTTGGACATCAACGACTTCTATCTTATCAGGACCGGCTACATCTCAAGGGAAGGCGAATATGTCTCCAGGGACCACATCGTCGACGACTCCATCGACTGGGGTATGTTCATTAACGATCCGATATACCACGCCGAGATGTACAGGGAAACCGTGATAGTCCACGGTTTCCAGAAGAGGCCGCAGGTCTTCTGGATGGACCACCGGACGGATACGAATCCCTCGAACAAGATAAATGAGGATGCGGACCCGTACACCGCCCGGGCCTTCGGTCCTGACGGCATGCCTCTGCCCCCTCAGAAACCGCAGCTCAGGGTGCTCGAGAAGAGCTGGTCGTGGGTGAAACTCGAATGGGATGCATCCAGTGACGTTGAGCTCAAGGGATACTATCTGACCTACGGTATAGGGAGCGCCGATGATCCGGACGAGAACCTCAACGACGCATCCGTCCTCGACAGGCTCGGGAACGAACATACCTTCCAGGGTCTCAAACCCGATACCCTCTACGAGTTCAAGTTGATGGTGAAGGACCGGATGGGCAACCAGGTCCTATCGAACTCCCTCAAAGTCAGGACAGATCCGAACCAGCCCCCTCTCTTCAGTTTCATCGAACCGGATGGCTCCGGAGACACTGCCGATACCGAGTTCGTCATCCGCTGGTCCAGTTCGGACAGGGAGGATGAGGCATATTACACGATCCATTACGACGACGACCTCGAGCCCTCGGACCAGGTCTTCCTTTTCTCGGGAGACACAAGGAGCGCCGGAGGAGACCAGTCCTTCATCTGGAACACGACCGGTCTCGAACCCGGAGGCTATACGATCAACGCCACCATCGATGACGGCGTGAACGAACCCATCACGACCTACTCCAAGGCCGTCATCGTCTCCCATCCGGGTGTTAAGAAGGAGTTCCTCAGAGTTCTTTCCGTCGTTATCGAGGGCGGAAGGGACCTCTCCTACGTGGACCCGGTACTCGAGATCAACTTCGACAACACACTTGCCACGTCTACCCTCGTCCCTGAGAACCTCTTCGTTCTGGACAAGAACAAGAGAAGGGTGGAAGGGATAATATCGATACTGGGAGCCAGGAGGATACAGTGGAGACCGTCCTCCCTTCTCGGTTTTGGAGAGGAGTATACCCTCGTAATAACACCGATGGTGATGGATTTCGGGGGCAACAAACTGGACGGCGAGGGCGTGGGTGAGGCAAGCAGCTACAACCTGAAGTTCACGACAAGGTCGGATGCAGGGGCCCCATTCATCAGGGACCACCAGCCCCAGGGAACGAATGCCCCCTTATGGCCAGACATCCGCATAAGGTTCGACATACCGATGGCACCTGACACCATGAGCAACGATACGGTGAGACTGAAGAATCCCCTCGGAAGGACCATACCCATTTCAATGGAATATTCACAGGCGTCGCTCGAACTCGCAATACGGACATTGAGACCCCTCGAGGAGCTAACGAGCTACAAAATCAACCTGTCAAAATCAATAATCTCCCAGAAGGGCTCGGCCATCATGCCCTACGAATGGAGCTTCACCACCACTACCGCCAGGGAGGACATCGACACCGACTCCGACGGTGTTCCCGACGACAGGGACTGGTTCCCTTTAGATCCCAGCGAGGACATGGACACGGACATCGACGGCAGGGGCGACAACCGCGACGAGGATGATGACAACGACGGTATGCCCGACGAATGGGAGATAAAATACGGACTCGATCCGAAAAATCCCTCCGATGCCACCGGAGACCTCGACGACGACGGCAAGACGAACCTGATCGAGTTCAGGGAGGGAACCAATCCTAAAGGTTCCTCGGACAGCGTGGTCTCCTTCCAGCTGGCAGTGTTCATCGTCATCGCCCTGGCAGTCGTGATACTTGCGGGGATCATCATCTATTCGATGTCCCAGAGAAGAAAGCTCCAGATGGACAAGATGGAGAAGGGGTTCTTCCGGGAAGAATATCCGGAGGAATGACCGAGGTCTACTGCTTAATATAAATACAAGGTAATCCACACACCGTAAAATTATTCAAACTGGACATTCATGGTCCGTCAAGAGGACCCTATCATAAGCTCTATTGGAGGACACCGAATGAGAGCACGTACCCTGGCAGTAATATTCGCTGCGATGTTCCTGACAGTACTTGTGCCGTTGGGATCGGGACCCGTCGAGTCGAAGCAGTCCAATCCCGACGGCGGTGGTTACAGGTACACCGATGCCATGGACCCGGAACCGAAGATCGAACCCAACTACATACAGATAAAGGGAGACAAGAACGTTGTGAACTACAACGTCAACACCTACTACTATCTGGTGGAGGCTAACCTTGGTTTCGATTTTGTTTACTATGGCCAGACCTTCAACAAGATCAAGATATCGAGCTTCGGTGCGATGTCCTTCGTCGAGACCGACGCGAACTCCTTCACGAGATACTGGGGCTACACTCTCCCCAGCACCAACTCTCCTAGGGGACTCATGGCGGTGAACTGGAGGAGCGACCCAGCTTATTCCGGGACCGACCGTCTCTACTCCCTGCAAACGGAGATAGATTCCGAGAAGGTGTTCATAGTGGAATGGAACACCCAGGGCGGAGCCCAGTTCCAGGCCATACTATTCGAATCCGGTATGATCCTCTATCAGTACCAAACCGCATCCCAGTGGTACGTTCCCGGTTCCTACACCCTGATCGGCATCGAGAGCCCGGATTCCTCCACGGGGACAGCATATGTGGGGACCTACACCTATTCATCCTCCCCCAAGTTTGATCTTCCCTTCGCCATAGCCTTCACCACCGAGGACGTTAGCGTGGACAGGATAGAGCTCACCAACGGCGAGGGCAGCCGCCAGGACAAGGTATACGCCGGCTCCAAGCCCTACATCTTCCGGACCGACATTTCCCATTCCAAGACCAGGGACGACATCACCATAGCCACGATGGTTCTCGGCTCACTGTGGAGCCAGGAGAGGATCCAGCTCGTCTACTGGCACGAGAACAGGACATTCGAACAGAAATCGGGCGTCGATCATGTTAACCTCCTGGTGGACCAGTCAAGGATGGAGGTACGCAACGCCAATTCCATCAGCGTCTATTTCTACGTCGATTTCAAGATCCCGTACCCCTCCGAGGAAAGGAGGAACGTCAGTGTCAAGGCGGGTGGAAAATCCGCGATACCGATCACAATGGACGTAGGCGACGTATATTACGTGGAGGATGATCTGGAATGGGATCCGGAAACGCTCCTGGCCCGCAAGACATCGGGTGATGGAGAATACATCGAAGACGGCAGCTACGTGGCTGGGGGGGAGGTGGTTCAGTTCACCGGGTTCAGGATATTCTACGAGAGGTCGACCGTACAACCCCCCCCATCCCTCATCCAGGTCAATATCACGGACAATCACGGCTCCGAGAAGATAACGAGGATACCTCAGGGGGGGCAGATGTCCGCAAGCTGGACTGCCCTTGACATCACATCCGTTATGACCCTGACCTTCAGGATCTATGGTGTGACCATCGACAACATGGTCAACGAGAAGGACCATTTCCTCTTCACCTTCAGGGTTGATGCCACACCCCCCGGGGAGCTCAACAGGGCATCCTTCAAGGTCTTCCAGGACCAGCTCGACGGTGATCAGGAGCCCTATGACAGCGAGAACGACATATACTACGACGACGACGACAACATATACGTCAAATGGGAGACCATCACCGACGGTGAATCGGGACCTGGAAGCTATCTCATAAAGGTCAAGGACGATGATTTCACACTGGAGAAGACCGTTCGGGTCACCGACCCCAGCAGGGTTTACATGAGCTCCCATATCGGCGAGAACTACAGGGAAACACTTCCCCAGGGAAGATTCAACCTTTCGATCAGGGCAGTGGACCTTGTGGGTAATATCGGCCCGGCAATATACACGACCGTCATCATTGACAGGAAGGGACCGGTTTTCAGCGTGATCTCACCCGCAGAGGGCGAATGGGCGCACAGCAACAATCCGAAGGTCCTAGTGGATATAAAGGACGATCTCTCTCCAATAGACGGTCAGACTCTTTTCTACAGGACATCCACAAATGGCGGTTTCACATACTCCGAATGGGAGAGCTTCCAGTTCTACGGCAAGACGAAGAGCGAGCTGGAACTTGAGATCCAGCCCAAGTTCGCTGAGGGACAGGAGAACACACTGCAGTTCAAGGGCGAGGACCTTGCGGGGTCCGGGCTCGTAACCTCTGAGGATTTTCCGGTATGGGTCGACCAGCGGGCTCCCTCGATATCCATGGTTGAGCCTATCGTGGATGTGAACGGGACAACTGTGCAGTGGCTCAAGAACGTCAACGAGCCGCTCAGGATATCGATACACGATTTCAGGGGTAAGGGCATCGATCCCACGAGGATGTCATACCGGTATTCTCTCGGCGGGGGCAAGTTCTCTGCGGACATTCCGCTGGAGGGAGAGCCCTACAACAACACCATCGGTTACGAGGAATACACCTTCGTTATCAGGAAGGACACATGGCAGGAAGGTGACCGGAACCTGCTAGTTGTCGATGCATGGGACAGGACGGGCAAGAACACAACCGCTGTTTTCAGGATACGCGTTGATGTCACTCCGGAGGTCACCCTGATCTCGCCCGATCCGTCCCTGACGTACCTGGACAACGAGACCATACTCCTCTCCGCCGAGATAATTGACCTTGACGGGGATGACGACATCTCCGTCAGCTGGATGTCCAATGTCGACGGACCGTTGAGCTACCAGAGCACTGTATACACGCTCCTGACAGCTGGCCAGCACATCATCACCCTGACGGTGGACGATGGCGTCCATTCCGCAAAGAGGTCCTTCTCCATCCAGGTCATCTCCCATATGATGCTCGACCCGGCGTTCATGGATACCGACGGGGATGGTATGAACGATTCATACGAGATGTCCTTCGACGGTCTCGACCACCTGGTCAAGGACGGGGACAAGGACCTGGACGGGGACGGATACACAAATCTCGAGGAATACTACGCGGGAACTGACCCGACCAACAAGAATACATATCCGGGGTCCTCCATCAAGGTGAGCGAGTTCCCCGTTCTGCCGCTGATCCTGATAATTATCGGACTGATCGGACTGTTACTCTTCGGTGTCCTAACGGTGAGGGAATCCAACAAGACGCCCCAGACACCGATGACGCTTCCATCGGCCTATTACGGGGCGCCTGCCCTTCAACCTGCGGCACCACCGGACAGGCCTGCCCTCCCCCCGGCGAACTGACATGGTTTTCGAGACCCTAGTATCTCCGTTCCTTGATGATCTTGGCATAGACCCGTTTGATGTCCCTGGCCTCCACCGGGACGCCTTCGCGGTAGATCATCCTTCGCTCCGTTTTGATCTTGTCGATCACGACCTTGTCCCTTCCGAACTCGAGGATGTCGCCCACGGCGAACTCCTCTTCTGGGGCGGCCTCGACCTTCTCGGATTTGGTGCTCTGGCCCCTAACGATGGAGACCTTCACCTGGACGGTGTCGTAAACCTTCAGCCACAGACACCCGATCTCCTTGGCCTTCGCCTTGCCCACCCTTCTGCCCTCCTGCTCGATCGAGGTCACAAGGAGATTGTGGGATTCCCAGAAGAACTCCTGTCCGACCATGACCTCCTCCAGAGGTCCGAACTCTATCTGGGTTCTGTCGGAACGATCCCCGTCCGAGATGACCGAATTCACCTTGACGGGTTTCTCGACCGGAAAATTTGCATGATGAACGGTCCTGCAGGATACACACTGGACGGTCCCGTCGAAACCGCTGTCCAGAGAGGGGCCTATCCTTCCCTTGAGAACGCGATGAGGGGTCTCCTCCCCGCATTTCTCGCAAATGGTGAA
>JBLIRL010000147.1:0-7910 GCA_049472275.1 Thermoplasmatota archaeon
GTATTCCGGGGCCCGCTCCCCATCAATGTTATCCCGTTCTTGTTGATCGCAACCTGCTCGCCGTAGGTCCCCGGGTTGACAAGTATCGTATCGCCGTCGGAGGCGGCGTTGACCGCTCCCATGATCGTCGTGAAATCTCCCGAACCCCCCTGGTCGACCACCCATGTAGCCGCCCCTACCGCGATCCCCTGCAGGTTGACAAGACCCATCAGTCCGGCGGCAACGATGATCGCAACAGATGTGAAAGAGAATATCCTCTCCTGCATGTAGCTTCAACCCCAGCTTCTGTCAGCATTGATGCTGCAGCTTTTTTTTTCTCGAGGTCACCGGATGGCCCGTCAGTGGTAATAACCTTTACTCCGCCATTTTGCAGGCGTGGAAAGACGGAGGTTCCCGGTGGAAGGACATGGATCGATCCGAGGACCCAAAAAGTGGATCATCGCCTCATTCTGCCCTCAACCAGCACTCGTTGCCGTCTATCACCCTGTCTATCACGAAGTTCCGGAGTATGTATTCCTGGAATACCGGCTGGTCCCGCCAGATGCCGTGGTCAGTGTACCAGTCCCTCACGAAGACGGAGATGTTTTGCTCCTCCATGTCCGCGACGACCTTGTAGCCGTTGTACACTTTGGCGTTCGATACCTCGATTATGGTCTCCCTGTCAGCCTCCACTGCGTAGCAATGCCAAACCAGAACTGCCTCGTCACGATCGGAATTGTCCTCGACCCAGGATGCGATCTCCCTGATCGTTCTCATGTACGGCCTCTTGTCCATGCCTTCCTCCCTGAACCATTCATCTTCCATGTAGAATCCGACGGAGAGGGGGATCGTGAGGACAAGGAAAACTAGAAACATCGCAGTGGAGCTCTTGCGGATGCCGAGAAATGATATCCTCCTCCTGTATCCCGCCTCCATCCTTTCCGTTCTGACCTTCGGATGGAACCCCTTCATTGTCCACAGAAGCAGTCCGCCTATGATAACCGCCTGGAAGAGGAATTCCGTCATGTAGATCTCGGTCCATGCGTAGTACACGTAGAAGGCAAGATATCCTACAACGAGCATGAAAAGAAGTACGGATACACCATCCCCCACCCTTTCCTTCCAAATGGCGGATATTCTCTCAAGCTGTGTCATTATTGTCGAGGTCGAACCGACGAGCAGGGAGGCAAGAAGCGATATCTCAAACGATCTTGTTGAATAGAACGCCAGAGTGAAGGCCACCAATGCGCCTGTGAGGGGTACGAGCTTGTTGATCCTACCGAGAAGCGAGGATCTCAGGAAATATGACACCATGAAGAGCGACATCCCGAGAAGGGGAAGATACACACCCCAATCCGGCAAGTTCTCGGGCATGAAGAGGACCGCTGCAAGGGAGATTACAGGATAAACGAAACGTATCCTGGACCATTTTCCCTTCTCCCATCCGCCAAACATCGGGGCAAGTCCCAGGATTACGACTGCGGCTGCAACGATGACCAACCAGAGAGGAAGCGATGGTGCCAGGAAAAGGAGCGGCACGAAGAGTCCCAGTGTCGCGAGGGGGAGCTCCCCGGGAGATTCCCTCGATAGGACCATGGACAATCCGTATACCATTGCTGTCACCGGAAGGGAATGCCTAACGAGGTCCGCCATCTGGGGCTCCTTGAAGGTGATTATGTAGAGCGATATCAGGCCTCCAGCGAGCAGAACGAGCGATAGGGGCCTGCTCTCGAGCCTGTCGGCAAGATATACAAGGACTATGCCTGCCGCTGAAACGTAGATGATGACATTCCATATATCACCCGAAAGGAACACGGATGAGAAACCCACGGTGGAACCTATGAACAGTGACAGAGCAAGATAGAACCGGTGGTCCTTCTTGTACGTCCCGTCGATGAACAGAACGACCACCGGAAGGACCATTATCCTGGCCAGGCTCTGGCCGCCCAGATGTGAATCGAAGGCAAGCCGCATGAAGGCGGGCCAGAGGAAGGAGGCTGCATAGATGGCTTTCCATCTGTCCCTGAAGAGGGACATGAGGATCACCACGCCTCCGATGAGGACAAGCATCATCAGGAAGGTCCCCTTCCATATCGTGGGCTGGATCGTGAAGAGGGCGTTCTCGAACGAACTGACGTTCTGCAGGTCGATCGTCCATTCAGGGGTTATGTTGGGTATCCGCGTCCACCTGAGCTCTTCGAGCCTGTCCCATCCGAATATCAGGATGAAAAACAGTATCCCGCCGACGAAAGGTATCATGAATCCCCCCAGCCACGAGAAGGATTCCCTCACCATCCTCCCGAACCTGTGCCTGTTTGTCCAGAGCAGCGAGGGAAATATTACGAGGGGGAGTATCAACGCCGACCGCCGGATGAAGAAAGCAACGGCGCATACCATGCCGGAAAGCATGACGAGCTTCCAGCCGTCTTCCCTCATTCCCCTTATGAGCAGATATAGACCGAATGAAAGGACCGCCCAGGTGAGCGGTTCCGTGAGCACTATGTGTCCGTACCTGAGCGGGAAAGGAAGCAATGCGAGAAGCAGGGTCCCGAGCATGGCTGACCTCGGATTCGATGTCAATCTCCTCAGGATTAGATATACGAACATCAAGAAGAAAGCCGAGCAGAAAACGGAGAACATACGCGCTGAAAGGAGTGATACACCGAAAGCCCTGTACCAAAGCGATAGAAGAAAGGGGTATCCTAGATAGGCACCGATCTTCTGAACGATGAAATCGAAGGATTCTCCGAGAATGAAATAATATGCGTCGTAGGCGAATATCTCCTCGTCAGCCTGCAGAAAGATCACGAAAGACATGATGAAACGATAAAGCGTTCCCAGTGCCACTGCTGCGAACCCCATCACGAAAGCTTCTTTCCGAAGGACCCCCCGGACCCTATCCCTCATATCCACGAGGGTGTAAAACGGGATATGACTATTTTATCTGTCCTATCCCGACAACTTCTCCTGGAGCCTTTTCCAGTAGAAGGATGGAGACTAACCGGGCGTTCAGGACCCCTAACCCAACCCTAAAATATCCGTTGGAGCACCCAAATATCGGCAATTTTTCATTATAATTTCTAATCTGGACAAGTTAAGCGAATTAAAAATAATGCTCATATTTATACTAGAAATGATATTCGACGAACCTCCGATTACTGATAATGTTGATATTTTAATGGATAAATTAATATATTCTCAGATTAATGTGTTCGAAGGTGAAAATCTTGACAAAGCTCGGAAACGTTAAGGTCATATATCTTGCAGATGGCAAGAAGAAATCCGCCGGTGGGAAGGGTGAGGACATGGGATCCTTCATCAAGGTCACCCTGAACCCTTCGAAAAGGAGGACCAAGTTCAATACGGTCCTGATACCCTGGGCGAACATCATCAAGGTCATCGTCCTCGAGTGATCCGGAATCATCGCATAGGTTTCCCCCGCCGGAGAATGATTCCCCCGATACAGAGCGGATCGATAATTTGGACGCTGTTCCACAATATCGAAAACTGCGATTGTCTTCCCAAAATTTTATATATACCTTATGAGAAAATAGTGGTTTTTTCATATAATCTTTATATACAGATAACTATCGATAGACGATAGAATGCACTTTGAACGGCCGGACGGTCTACCTACTGGTCCCAGTGCGCCTGCATTGAATATTGGCAGGTGGAGGGACGGACTCGGTCTCAGATGGAGCTTCGACCACAACTCCATCAAGGCAGTGGGCAGAGGAGGCACTTATACCATTATGCGTCTGGCTGCGTTCTGGATAATGACTTATTTTCACGGTGGCCTGACCAAAACAGAGGCCATCATCACAAGGAGCTCGAAGGACCTCGAGGGGGCGGTTCAGAACGTCAAGAGCACGGAGAGGCAGGTGCTCTTCGACGATATTCTCAACAGAGCTCTCGAGAAATGGGGCTCATAGCGAAAAATGCGGCAACATCCATGATACCGGAACGGTCCGTCGGGGCCAAACAGAGATAAATATCCGTTAGTTCGTTATCACCCCCCGAAAAGGACCGGAGGATGTGGTGAAAATGGTCAAGGGGTCCATTAAACTGGGCGTTATAGATGGCAGACCTTTCAAGGTCAAGGCTGAACTGCTGATGTCCTCGAGGACAGCTGTGATAGGAATGGGGGCATCGGGGAAGACCGATCTCGTTCTCGGAATATGCGAGCGAATAGCAGAGAAGGGCGGATCCTTCGTCGTTGTAGACCCCGAGGGGAGGTTCGGAGCGCTCAAGGAGAAAAGCGAGATCGTATGGGCCGGCAAGGTACCGGAAGCAGACCTCCTGATCAACGAGAAACGCGCCGAGAAACTTGCGGACACGTTGGTGAACAAGGGGGGCCGGCTGATCCTGGATACATCCGACTGCGACGACACGAAAGAGGACATGAGCATCGTCACGAACTTTCTTGAGAAGTTCTACAACCTGCAGTGGGAGGAGAAGAGGGAGGTTCTTCTCGTGGTCGGAGAGGCGGAGCGGTATCTCGGAGAGAGGGACGAGGAGAAGATCGACCGCCTGGTTGAGATCTGCAAGAGAGGGAAGAAAAGGAACATCGGTGTCTTGATACACTCCCACAAACCCCAGGACCTTGACAGGTCCATCCTTTCGAAGTTCGAGAACCAGATGATAGGAAGGCTGAAGACAAAAAACGATCTGGAAGCCGTGGAGCAGTTCATCCCCTCGAAGGACGCATTGGAGGAGCTGTCGAACCTGTCCAAGGGAAGGTTCCTGGTCCTCGGGGAGTTCAATCCGGACGGTGGGATAATGAAGATGAAGAGAAAAGAGGAAGATGGCAAGTTCGACGTCTCCGATTTCCTCGATGACGTCAAGGAAGAGGTCTCCAGGAAGAAGCGGGGTGAAGGCAAAGGGGTGGAGGAAGAGGATATCGAGGAGGAAGAGGAGATACCCACGGTGGATTCCGTCCTTGGGAAGAAGAGGACCCCCAAGAAGAAAAAGAGACCGAAGGTGATCGAACCAGAGGAGACAGAAGAGGAGGAGGAGGAGGAGGAGGAAGATATCGAAATACCTCCCAAGAAGAAGAAAAGGGGCAAGAAGGAAGGATCCAAAAAGAAGAAACGACACAGGGTGGTCGAGCCCGAAGAAACAGAAGATGAAGAAGAGGGGGAGGAGGAGGAGGACATACCATCCGAACTGATCGAGGTGACATCCGAAGTAGTGGAGGTGGAAGGCGAGAAGAGACCGGTCGCCCTCGACGCGGAGCTCGTGGATATGGAGGATGAGGGTGAGATGGAGGTCATGAGGGGGCCGCCAATACGGGGTCTTAAGTTCGACATGTCCGAGGAGAAGGCGCTCGAGATCGTCAAAAAGGAGATCAAGAAGACGCTTATCAAGAGGAAGACCAAGGAGACCATCGAGGAGATAGATGCGATCTACTGGCCGTTCTTCTGGTGCAGGATGGTGAAGGCAAAGAGGTTCTTCTTCTCTCTCAGGAGCAATAACTACTACTCGGTGTTCGATCCGGTGCTTCTGAAGTTCCTCAAGTTCAAGGACGAGTACGACCTCAAACCGATCCTGGAGCTTGATAACAGACTCGTGAGACTGGCCAAGGACGGCGACAACTGGAGGGAGATCAGGATCCTTGTGGCGCTTCAGAAGGAGGATATGACAATCAACGACCTTGTCCCAGCTTCCGGGCTTCCCAAGACCGATCTCAAGGATGCCCTTGACAATCTCAAGCACCAGAAGCTGATCAAGAAATCCGGGGATGTGGGAGATACGAAGATGTACATGCCGACCCTCCAGATGAAGGTTCCGTCGCTCAAGGACCTGAGAACCAAACTGCCTGCCCTCACCACCGTGAGACCGAAACTCGACATCCAGGTCATGAGGCCGCAGTACAGCGACACCCTGGTCAGGACGCTCGTGGCGGGATTCTTCAAGGATGTGGCTCTGATCGGGGCCGAGACATTCTTTTTGCCATTCTACCGCGTTCAGGTGATGCACAGAAAGAAGAGGACGAGGAGGATCATGCTCGTCAACGCGCGCACCGGAACCGTGATCACACTCGAGGAGAAAGCATCCGAACCTTTCCTTTGAGGCAGATGGAAGGTCCAAACCTGTACCGTTCAGCTTTAATATTGTCGCCCCTGGTTGATATACGGTCCGGGAGGATATGATATGATGTCATGTCTATCTCCTACAGTTCCCGGACCATCCCAATCAAGCGGATCATCCGTTAGATCCGGCAGGGGCGTTCTGGAACTCCAGCACGAACTTCGAGCCCATTTCCGGCTTCCCCTTGACCCTATCCTCTATCCATACCCGCCCGCGGTAGCGGTCCATCAGAACCTTCACCAGTGAAAGTCCTATCCCGGACATCAGTTTCTCGTGTTTCTTGCCGGTATGTCTCTCAAAAAGGGAGCCCTTGTCAGAATCCCTTATACCTGGTCCGTGGTCCGATATGAATATCCTTATGCTCTCTCCGTGGGGTGTGACCTCCACTTTCAGTCTGGCAGGGTCCTTCTGCTGGACCTTCACCCCGTTGTTCAGGATGTTTATGAATACCTCGCTGAGAAGGCTGTCGGCCATTACGAAGAACTGGTCTCCCGGCATGTCCATGTTGATATCCACCGTCCGTCCTGCAAAGGAGGCACGGACCTCCTTGATGGAGTCGACGACGACCTCGTTCAACTCGACGGGCTTCAAGGGTTCCTTCAGGTCCTTCAGAAAGGATAGCAGTTTGACGTTCCTCACGAGCTTGATCGATCGTCTCGTCAGGTCCATTGATGTTGTTATCGTCTCGTCCTTCCTCTCATCCGAGATCGATCCCATCCTGAGGAGCTCCAGGTTTATCAGGATACCCTGATGCAGATTGTTGATATCATGGCTCATCAGATCGAGATAGAACTGGGCCTGGTTCCGCGCCTCCATCTCCTGCTGCTGGGCAAACCATCTCTCCGATATCGCACCGAGCTGGCTTCCAATGGAATCTATGACCCTCTTTTCCCTCTTTGAAAGCGAACAGCCCGGATCGTCGGAATCATCACCCTTGCATCGAACCAGGATGGCTCCCCTTTCCTTCCCCTTGACGACGATACGCGATCGGTACAGGAGAGGGAAGGACCTGGGGCAGTCCACCTCGAAGGGTCTGCCGTCGAAGATGATGGCTATGCACTGCTTCCTGCTGTCCAGAAGACTGTGCTCTATGACCTTCACGGCCCTCCCGAAAACCTCGTCCAGACCCTCGTGGCCTTCCAGATGCAGTCTGGTGAGCTTCAGAAGCGTATCGAGTTCCTTAAGGGAGACCTCGAGGTCCCTGTTCGCCTTTCCGAGCTCCGTCTGGGAGCTCTTCCTCTTCTCCACCTCCTCCGAGAGCCTGTTGGACCTCCTCTCCAGCTCCTTTGTCCTGTCCGATACCATTCTCGACAGACGCAGCTGGTTACGAAGGGCGATGAACACGACGATGACGATAAGGGAGGAGATCGTCACCTCGCCCGCAACGAAGATGACAACGCTCATCGTTGTCTCCTGGGTCCATCCTTCCTTGGGCACCGCGACGACATCCCACTCCACGTTCCGTATGGACATCTTCCTTCTCACGGCATCGTCATGATATCCCCGGTCCTCTCCAAAGAAGGTTCTGCCCTCCTGGTTTATGAACTGAACATCGAAGGCCAGATCACTATCGGTGAATCCGGTCTCCTCGAAGACGAGGGTGAGGTTGAAAACGATAGCCTGAAAGCCCCAGAGGATATCCGATACGATTATGGGCTCCCCCGCAACCATGTAGGTGAATCCGTCCCATAGCTTGAATGGGCCCATCAACCTTCCTTCAGAGTCGTTCATCATCTCCTCGATGCCCTCCTCGACCTCGGGGATGCTCTCTGCCAGCGAATGCCAGTCATTCGTGTATACGCTGATTGATTCCGGATAGGAGAACAGCGTACCTGTATCGT
>JBLIRL010000148.1:0-7876 GCA_049472275.1 Thermoplasmatota archaeon
CCTGTCCGTATCCTGTATCCTCGGAGAGGTGCCTATCTCTGTCTCCAGAAGGTCCAGCAGGCCGTCGCCGTCCGTATCGTTAAGCATCGGGGAGGTGAACAGCTCGAAGATCTCGGTGTGGTCATCGATGCCGTCGCCGTCCGTATCGTTATTCACAGGTGATAGGCCGAGGGAATATTCGAAACCGTCCAGAAGTCCGTCATCATCCGTGTCATTCCTTGAAACGGAGGTTCCGATGTTGAGCTCCAGGCTGTCGCTCAGTCCATCCCCGTCCATGTCCCTCTGAAAGAGGGGATCGTCCGGAACACCAGGTTTCGTGCCCGACCACAGCTCCATTCCGTCAGGGCGAAGGTCACCATCCGTATCCGGGAGCACGGGAGATATCAGGAGCTCCAGCTCCCTGCCGTCCATTATTCCGTCGTCATCCGTATCGGGATCCAGCGGATCGGTGGTCGGAACCGTCAGGACCTCGGCGCCGTCACCTCGGCCGTCATTGTCTGTGTCGAAGATACCCGGATGTGTCCCCATGATCGTCTCCTCGAGATCGGAAAGACCGTCCCCGTCTGTATCGTTGCTGTTTGGATCGGAGAACATGGAACCGACGAGCCCGAGGATCTCCCGGTCATCATCGAGCCCGTCGCCGTCCGTATCGGGATCCGTCGGATCGGTTCTGTACGACTGGACCTCAGCACCGTCGGTAAGGTTGTCCCCGTCCGAATCGGGATTCAGGGGACTTGTCCCGAAGGCTTTCTCGTTGTCGTTGAAGATACCGTCGCCGTCTACGTCGGAATACTGGTAATCATCGGACGGGTCCAACGGGTCAAGCGGGGGATCCAGGTATACCTCCGTCCCGTCCGAAACGTTTCCATGGTCAGTGTCCCATGATGTTGGGTCCGTTCCGTAGATGTTCACCTCTTCCCCGTCGGTGAGGGTGTCGTTATCGGTATCGGGATCCTTGGGGTGGGTCCCGTAGAATTTGACCTCCCTGCCGTCAAGGAGACCGTCGCCGTCGTCATCCGGATCGGTTGGACTGGTCTCCCAGAACGCTTCTTCGGAATTCGTGAGGTTGTCGTTATCCTCGTCGCCGTTGGGATCGAGGTCGCCCCCGACATTCCCGACGAGCGTCCCTCCTCCGTCACCCCCGTAGGGTCCGTAGACGAAAGGATCTTTTCCCGAAGCCCTGACCCCTGTGCCCCCCAGGGGTTCCATGGAATGCTCGGTCACCTCGAATGGGATCCATCCGTAGCCTTCGATGTATACCTCGCTCCATGCGTGAAGATGTCCCTTCAGGAAGATCCGCGACTCCCCGTCATCAGTACCAAGGGCATATCCCATCACCAGTCTTGCAGGGACCCCGGACATCCTCATAACTATCGTGAAGGCGGAGGCATAGTCTAGGGCGCTGCCCTTCCTTGTGAGCATGAAGAAACGATATACCGGGTCCTCGGTCGAGGAGAGGAAATTTGATTCGTAGGAATACTGACATCTCGAGAAGATGCTGGATGCCATATGCTGGGCGAGTACGAAGGGGCGTCGGGATTCGCTCTCCCCGGCCCAAGCCCTGGCCAGGTCCCAAATGTCCTGCGGGATGGAAGCCGGGACCTGGTAGTACCTGCTTGATACCGAAGCCGTTGAGTTGGCCCTCGATAGCTCTTCGGGATCGAAACCGGGATTCTCGAGGGATTCGACGTATTGGAGTGCGGGCACATCGACGTAGGGGTCCATGGTGCTCATGTCCACGGACACATTGGAGCCAGGGAAGGTGGGGAAAGTTCTCAAGAGGTCCAGGTCCCGCATCCAGGAAGTATGCGGAAGGTCTCCCCACCAGTATCCGGACAGGTTGTAGCGTATCCCGGTGAAGTTCCCCGATCCCGGCTGAACCGGAGGCGAAGGATTCAGATCACGATCCCAGTTCCGTCCGTCGAAATGGGAGAATGTGGCTACCTTGTGGTATCTCGGCCCTCCTCCCTCGGTCTCCATCACCAGGTCGAAATGGTCCGTTCGGCCCAGAAGCCCGTTGATACTGTAAGCTCCGAAATGCCCCGGTCTCGAATCGGCCCTCGTGGGATCCGTCCTCCTTATGAACTCCTGCAGGTTTGTCAGACCGTCAGCATCCTGATCGTCGGCCGGATCTGTGATGCCGTACCATTCCTCCCACTGGTCGTCGATCCCGTCGGAATCCTCGTCAACGGAGAAACCCTCATGCTCGTCTATATCATCCGGGATGGTGTCGCCGTCGGAATCCGGATCCAGAGGATCGAGACCGATGGCCACCTCCTCGCCATCGAGAAGTCCGTCACCGTCCGAATCGGGATCTAGAATGTTCACCCTGCCATCCCTGTCGATGTCTCCCAGGGGATTGAGAAGGGACATGGCTGTCTCGTAGGTCTTCTGTTCGGTGTAGAATCTCAGGACCCAGTTCGGTGAGGCCGACGAATTGTAAGCCCTTTCCATGAAAAGCTCTGATTCATCCCCGTCATCCAGGGAGTCACCGTCGGAATCGGGATCGTACGGATTAGTGGGGAATCTCTCTCCCGCGGACAGTCTGCCGTCAAGGTTGACATCCTCGTGGATGTCCTTGAGACCGTCCCCGTCCGTATCGATCCCTGGGATCCTGTCGGTATCGAGGTCAGGAGGGTCGAGAACGTAATTATGAGGCTCTCCCAGGAGGTCGACGATATTGGAGGCGGCGATCAGCATGATCAAGAGAACTGCTGTTGCCCGGAATACTGTGGAGAACCTCATCGTCCTTCCCCGGATCGTTCATGTGATTTGCTCGTGGAGGCGGTCAGACCCTACTAGGTTATACTATCGATCGTTTATGAATTGAGCGCCAGACACCGTATAAGTAAATTATTGTCCATTGTTGTTTCGGTTGGGAGCGATACCGTGCAATAGAATATTTCATAATGGATACTGCCTTACACCTGATATCGGTGATGCTCATGATCGACAGGAAAGCGGTTCAGGAACTGGTGAAGGATTATGACTTGTCCAGGGTGAAGATGGGCGTGGTCGCCTCGCATTCCGCGCTGGACACATGCGATGGAGCGGTGGAGGAGGGATTCAGGACCGTTGCATTCTGCCAGAAGGGACGAGAAAGGACATATTCACATTATTTCAGAGCCAGAAGGAACCGAGAAGGCGGTCTTGTCAGGGGCATAGTTGACGAGCCGGTGGTCCTTGACAGGTTCAAGGAGGTCATGGAGGAAAGGTGGCAGTCCTGGTTGAGGAGCAACAGCGTCGTGTGGGTTCCGAACAGGTCCTTCACATCCTATGTCAGCATCGGCGAGATAGAGAACAACTTCCGCGTACCCATGCTAGGCTCCAGGGACATGCTCAGGAGTGAAGAAAGGGGGGAGCAGCAGAGCTACTACTGGCTCCTTGAAAAAGCTGGACTTCCCTTTCCGGAGAGGATCGAGGATCCGCAGGGGATCGACGAGCTGAGCATCGTCAAACTCCACCACAAGCAGAAGAAGCTGGAGAGGGGGTTCTTCACCTGCAGCTCCTACGAGGAGTTCCGGCAGAAATCTGAGAAACTGATATCACAGGGGGTGATCGAACGTCAGACGCTTGAAACGGCGAGGATCGAACGCTACGTCATAGGCCCGGTCTTCAATTTCGACTTCTTCTACTCCCCCCTGGAGGAAGAGATGTCCCCTCTGGAACTGCTCGGTGTGGACTGGAGGTTCGAAACATCCCTTGACGGTCATGTGAGACTCCCGGCCCCTCAGCAGATGACCCTCAACGAGGAGCAGATCCTGCCGGAATACACCGTCTGCGGACATAACAGCGCAACCTTGAGGGAATCCCTTCTGGAGAAGGTCTTCAAGATGGCGGAGAAGTTCGTGGAGGCCTCGAAACGGCATTACGATCCAGGTATAATTGGCCCGTTCTGTCTTCAGACATGCGTTGACAAGGACCTCAACTTCTACATCTACGATGTCGCACCGAGGATCGGAGGGGGGACCAATGTCCACATGTGGGTCGGTCATCCGTACGGGAACGCTCTATGGAGAAAGACCGTGTCCACCGGCAGAAGACTGGCGATGGAGGTCAGAAGGGCCGTGTCCGAGGAAAGACTGGACGAGATAGTCACCTGACACAGTTTAACGGGCGCCAAAGGCCGAAATTCTCAAAAGGTTGATATAGTCACCTGCACCATACTCGAAATGCCTATGTGGGGTAGATGATATGGTATTCGAAGGTTTGAAGAAATTTTTCAGCCGGACCAAGTTCGAGGAAACACCGAACCACACCATGCAGATCATCAACGAGGATATCGACGAACTTGAAAGGGAGATCCAGGAATACCTTCATGATACTGATAACAGACCAGAGAACAAACCCGATGTGAAACAACCTGAGATACTCTCTCAGGGAGGGGGAAGGGTCGGCTCCAGTTTCATCACTCCCGAGGAGGAGAAGAGGATAACCGGCAAAGAGAAGGGATAGGCCCTCCATCTCATTATTCTAGTGAGAGGATCACCTCTCGCGCCCTGTCGAGCAGCATATCGTGTTTCTTCCGCCACTGTCCGTTGGTCAGATCACCGGCCGATGAGAGCTCTTTATCCGCTTCCTCGAGGAAGGATGTGTCCTCATCACTACCACCCCGGGCCCGTATCTCTATCCTGGAGGTCTTTATCAGTTCCGCATACATCGTTCTCCAGTCCGCAGCATCCCCGTCGATCTTCGCTTGCATCAGCCTGGCGCTGAGGAACGGGTAGTTGCGGTTCGTGATCTGCCTGCCGCAATTGGTGCACTCCCATACCGGTTCCTTGCTGTCCACGTAGAACTCGGTCTTGCATTCTTCGTCCCCGCATCTGACCATCATTCTCATGGATACACCTCGGACCGGACCTAATACGGTCTTGATGTAAGCAGTATTGGACTAATTTCTCTTTCGGTTTCCTCCCCCTGGTCCTTCCCTTTAAGCAAGAAAGGGGATGGCCCCGGGAATCTGATGGATGAAATGGAACTTTTTCCCTATTCGCCGAGACCGATACAGATCGATATCATGGATAATATCCGAAAAGCGATCGCGGGAGAGGGGCATGTCATCATCGAAGCCGGGACCGGCTCGGGGAAGACCGTTTCAGCACTTGCCCCTTCACTCGCGGCAGCACGGATATCGAAGAAAAGGGTACTGTATCTCACAAGAACGAACTCCCAGCAGAAACAGGTCGTTGAGGAGTTCAGGAACATCGTCAGGAACACATCCGGTCACCGGGAGAGGGAGGCCCGCGAGGACCCCTGCATCGATGATATCGTCGATCAGGTCCTGAAGGAGTTGAACCGGAGTCTCAAGGGAGATAAGGGCCAGCCCCCCGAAACAAACCCGGCTGACGATCCCGAGAAAGGCTCCGTTCCTCCCTGGGCAGCAGGCCCTTCGGAATGGTGCTGCGTGGCCCTGCAGGGAAGGAACAACATGTGCCCCCTCACATCCGAGGAACCCGAGTTCATCACGGGAACCCCCGAGGAACTCTCGAAGATGTGTTCCGAGCGCAAGAAGAACACCAACAGCAGGATGATGGGCAAACCGACGGGTGGGAAGGAGTGCAGCTATTACTCCGCTTTCCTGCTGGACGACGGACTGGAGGTCAGGAGGTGGGCCAGAAGGACCGCCCCCACCGCCGAGGAGCTTATCGCAAGGAGCCTGGAGACGGGCATATGCCCATACGAGGTTACGAAGATAATGATGTCCGATGCCATCCTGGTCACGGCCCCTTACATCTTCTTTCTGTCCCCTTTCATCAGGAGAAGGCTACTCGAGTGGATGGAGTGCTCTCTCGAGGACCTCATCGTCATCGTGGACGAAGCTCACAACCTCGCCTCCTTCGCCAGGGACCTGGGTTCGGTCACACTTTCGACCAACACGCTGAAACTAGCTTTATTGGAGGTCGAGAGGAGCGGAGACCACGACATCGGCGGTGGAAGAACCATCAAGGGATTCATCCAGACCATCTCCGACGCAACGGAAGAGATCGCAATGGAGTACCTGATAGACGAGGACGGTCTCGTTCCGCCATCCTCTTTGACGGAATCAATGATGCTCCTCTTCTCCACCAATTCCAATAACATACGCTCCATGGCCTCCGAGATGCTGCAGCACGGGGCCGCCATACAAGATAAGAGAAAGGCCGAAGGGAAACTTCCTCGGTCCTATATTCATACGGTGGCCCGTTTCTATCTGCTCTGGAACGAGCTTGAGTTCGAGAGCTACACACCCCTCATAGTCAAGGGAAGAAGAGAGGGAGAACTGCACCTCGAAGCATTTGCAATGGACCCGAGCATCGTGACCGGGGCGCTCGAAGAGGCTCATGCTTCCATACACCTGTCAGGAACGCTTGCGCCCCTCGACGAATACAGGGATACCATCGGACTTCCCCCGGATACTCCGCTCATAAGGCTCCCCCCGCCCTTCCCGGCGGCGAACAGGTCAGTGCTTTTCGTGAACGACCTTTCCACGAACTTCGAGACACTGATGAAGGAGCCAGACATCAGGTCGAGATACAGAGAAAGGATCCTATCCATACTTCGCGCGGCTCCGGATAAGAACACCGCGGTCTTCTTCCCGTCCTTCGACCTCCTCGGGTCGGTGATGGGAAGCGAGGAGCTCGAGGACGGCTCCGTGCTCCCCCCCGGGATCGATATCGGCCGTCCGCTGTTCATGGAGAAGCGTGGTTCCCCCCAGGCCGATATCATGGACCTTGCCCGGAGGTTCAAGGAAAGCAGCGGCGGGGTCCTGCTTTCTGTCCTGGGAGGAAGGCTGTCGGAAGGCATGGACTTCCCCGGTGAAAGCCTGGAGATGGTGATAGTGGTGGGCATACCCTACCCGAAACCAAACGCCAGACAGAGGGCACTCTCCTCCTATTACGACATCCGTTTCGGCAAAGGATGGGAGTACACGGTCCATGCTCCCGCATCAAGAAGACTGCAGCAAGCCATAGGTCGAATGATACGGTCCGAGACGGAAAGGGGAATCGCTTTCATACTTGACAAGAGGGCCTTCCATTTCAAACCCAGCATACCCGATCTCAGGGAGGTCGCCGATGTGCATTTTCACGTTGAGAAATTCTTTAGGAAAAGCTTAATTGGAATAACCGACCATTCCACCGTGAAGGCTCAGAACAGCTGAACCACAACCTACTGGATGGTTACTATTTGGGCGGGAAGAAACCTCGAGGAAGACCCAAGAAGGGCAAGCAGACACGATCGAAGAGAGGCGGGAAGAAGGAGAAGAAGGAGGAACCCGATCCCAAGGAGGAGGAGGTCCTCGAGGCGGGAGGGGAGGAAGAGGCAGCCGCTGAAGGGAAGGAGGCGGCCCCCGGAGAGAATGATGAGGTTCATATCGAGGATCCAGCAAAGGACGAGATGGAGAAAGAGGACGTCCAGGAGGAGGAGGAGATCAAACCCGCTGGAGGTAAGAAGGGCAGGGGGAAGGGGAGGAAGATCAAGAATATCGTTGTCATAGAGGATGAGGAGGAAGAAGAAGAAATCCCTAAGGAACAGGAAAAAGAGGAACAAGAGGAGGAGGAAGAGATCGAGGAGGAGGAAGCCGAGGGGGACGACGAGGATGTCTGGGAGGCAGTTGTATGGGACGATATCGGACCGGGGCAGGGACCAGGACCGGTCTTCGACGATGAGAGCTACCAGGACATAATGAGGGAAGTCGTGGACCAGGCCTGGAACGACGGCGTCATTACGGAAGATGAGATGGCGATGCTGCGGGTCCTGAAGGAAAGGCTCGACATCGATGACGAGACCTTCGACAGGATCATCTCGGCGGGCGGGTACGTTTCAGTGAACACCGGACAGGCCCCGGAAGCCAATGCGATCCCGGTTCCTCGAAAGAAAGCTGAACTGGCCATGGACG
>JBLIRL010000149.1:0-7832 GCA_049472275.1 Thermoplasmatota archaeon
AACTTGAGAAGACCGCAACGGGAGAGTTGGCCCGCGTGATGAAACGCCTCAACGCAGCTACTGCGGAACGCGATGCGATTGAGGAGCAGATCACGCAGCTTGAGGACGAGATTGAACAGGCGGAGCAGGAAAAGGAAGACCTCGACCTCTCCCGTAATAATACCTGTGATCAGCAGAAGCAGACCGACCACCATGGCAGCGATCGCTGCCATCCTCAGGAATATCGTTCCTCGCGGCATCTCCTATCAATCAACCATGATGGCTTGGATATATTGTGGTTTCGGAGCCGGTCACGGTAAAGTATTTCATCAAGACCCAGTTACACCCCCGCATGGAGCACTCCATCGTCACGCTTCTGGGACCCGATGAATGGACGAGGTCCGTCGGAAAGGAGACCTCATCAACATCCTTCGGCATCGGAGTCCTGAAAAGGGATGACAGGATCGTGACCACCGTCTATCCTTCTAAATATCCCGAGAAGATCTGGTCGCTCCTTTTTACCCTCTCGCTTTCAGACCGGATCTACCTCAACATAGAGAGGATAGACAGGAACCTTGGTGAGATCATCATCGCACTGGACCTTCTTCGCAAGGAGGAGGGGCATATCCACGTAAACCCGATGGTCGATATCTCGATGATCGATTCGATCCTCAAGGGGACCGTTGTGGAGGAATACGCGGATTTCGATCCCGACCAGGCAAGCCTCAGGGAAGTCCTGATGGATACACCCCGTCAAGAAGTCACCGAAGGATGCGACCTGGTCGTTGATCAGGCTTTCAATGTAAAGGGAGTGGGGTGTGTCGCTCTGGGATTCGTCGTCCGCGGAACCGTTAGCAGACATCAGCATCTTTCCGCCTATCCGGGGAACTCTACGGCGATAGTCAGGTCCATACAGGTCCATGACAGGGACCAGACCGAGGCGCCCTCGGGAGCGAGGGTCGGCCTGGCGCTCAAGAACGTTGATACGGACGATCTTCCGAGGGGAACCCTCCTGACTTCAGGGAAGGAAGGGCTCCATTGCTCTGACCAGATGAAGGGCAGGTTCATGTTGTCAGAATACTGGAAGGAGGAGATCTCGGAAGGAGCGCGTTTCCATCTCTGGAACTCCCTGCAGTTCACACCCGTCGAGCTCAGGAACATCAGGTTCTCCGACCGGGAGGAGAGGGAGTTCTCCTGTGATCTTCACCTTGAGAGCAGGGTATGGGTCAGGACGGGCGACATGTTGGGATTGACCTTTCTTGATTCCAAGAGCTTCAGACTCTTCGCCTCGGGAGAAAGTATATAGTCACTCTCCTGAATCCCCGAACGCATCCCGGGAGGTTCGGAATTGGAGATCGGTCTCGTTGGAAAACCGAACGTGGGAAAGTCCACGTTCTTCGAAGCATCCACGCTCGCAGGTGTTGAGATCGCGGACTACCCCTTCACGACGATCAAGCCCAATATCGGTATGGGGTACGTAAGGTGCCCGGATCCCGGACCCACTCTCGGGGTGGAGAGCCATCCCAGGAACTCCATGGTTCTCGACGACGTGAGGTTCGTTCCCGTTGGGCTCCTCGACGTTGCAGGACTGGTTCCTGATGCCCACATGGGGAAGGGATTGGGCAACCAGTTCCTGGACGATCTCAGGCAGGCGAACGGGCTCGTTCATATACTGGACGCTTCGGGATCGACAGATATCGAGGGGAACCCTGTGGACAAAGGATCCCATGATCCGATGGAGGATGTCCGATTTCTGGAGAAGGAGATAGACCACTGGTTCAACGGTATCATCATGAGGGATTGGGTGAAGATCTCGAGGACCTCGGAATCGAGCCATCTCCCGATCGACAGGATGCTTGCCGAGAGACTGGCTGGACTGGGGATCAATGTCCATCATGTGGATGACGCCATCCATCATATGGGTCTGGGAGAGCGGCCCACAAGGTGGTCGGATGAGGAGATGATGGAGCTGGCGACCAACCTCAGAAAGTTCTCCAAACCGATCCTCTTGGCTGCGAACAAGGCGGACAAGGCCGATGACGAACAGATAGGGAGACTGACGTCCTCGGTCAAGGACCATCAGGTAGTCCCCGTATGCTCAGAGGCCGAGATGGCGCTCAGGAAGGCGGACAAGGCGGGATTGATAAGTTACGTTCCGGGCAGCCCTGATTTCGAGATCACTGCCGGGGAAAGGCTCAACGATGCGCAGAAGAAGGCCCTGGGGCGCATCCGGGACGTCCTCGAAAGGTTCGGATCGACGAATGTCCAGAAGGTGCTGGAGACCACAGCCTACGAGCTCCTGGACCTGATAGTGGTCTTTCCCGTCGAGGACGAGCACAAATACATGGACAAGAAGGGAATGGTCCTTCCGGATGCACATCTCATAAGGAAAGGATCCACCGCCCGCGACCTGGCCTACAAGGTCCACACCGAGATCGGAGAGCACTTCATAAGGGCGGTCGACTGCAGGACCCAGAGGACCATAGGGGCGGACCATGAGCTCAATCACGGTGATGTGATAAAGATACATTCCAACGCATAGAACAGGGTAATCAAGATGTATCGAATGCTGGTTATCTCCGGACACTACAAACGGGAGGATTCTTCCGTTACCATCGAGATCTTCGGAAGATTGAAGGACGGAAGGTCCGCGACGGTTCTCGTGAAGGGATTCGACCCGTACTTCTTCATAGTCGATCCCGGCGAGGAGGTGGTCGGTCAGCTCCGGGCCGATCAAATGGTCCGGTCCCTCGAGGAGACTGAACTCTGGCACGACGGCGAGGTCAGAAGATGCCTCAAGGTTACAATTGCCTTCCCCTTCGACGTCCCCAAGTACCGCAAGAGATGGCAGGAGGAGGGCTATACCATACTGGCTGCCGATATCCCCTTCATATTCCGCTATTTCTACGATCTCGATCTCGGGATCCACATAGAGTTCGAGGGCAGCGAGCTCGAGGAGCATGATTACACCACCGATCTCTGTATCGAATCGGTCGATGTGCGACCATCGAGACCCTTCAAGGTCAAACTGAAGGTGCTTTCCTTCGATATCGAGAACTCCATCAAGACGGGGGAGCTTTACATGACGGGATATTCCCTCGGGTGGCTTCCTCTCGAAGATCCCGATGACATATCGAGCCGGAGCATCGTACCCCCGGACGATCTCGACGATCCCAAGGACCGCGAGGACCACATAATCGGCATGCTTGAGAAGGCTGTGCGTGAGCACGATCCGGACATCCTCACCGGATACAATATCGACGGATACGACATACCCCATCTCCTCAGAAGGGCCACTGCCCTAAGCATACCAGGAATATCCCTCGGGAGGGATGGATCCAATATCGACAACATGGGATTCAGGTCCTGGCGCGCAAAGGGAAGGATCGTGGTGGATGCCTGGTGGCAGGCTAAGAGGACTTTCAGACCGAAGAAGGAAACCCTTGAAGCGGTCTCCACCATGCTCTTCGGTGAGGGCAAGGATGATATCGATACCTCCATGATAGAATCCGAATGGGCGATGAGAAGGGACGATGTGATCAGATACTGCATGAAGGATGCGGAGCTGGCCCTCAGGATTCTGGACAGAACACAGTCCATCAAGAACGGGATCGCTCTCGCCTCGGTCGCGAAGCTCGCACTCATAGACATATTGAACGGCACCACATCCAACCTGATAGATTCCATTCTGATCAGAGAGTCCGACAGAAGGAAAATCGGGATACCTTTGACCAGGCATGAGACCAAGACCTCGAAAATAGAGGGTGCCTATGTCCATTCCATAGAACCCGGCCTCTACAACTGGGTGGCCGTGCTCGATTTCAGATCGATGTATCCCTCGATAATGATCCAGAACAATATCTGCTTCACCACGCTGACCGACAGGGACGAGGGTACGATCCATTCACCGATATCCGGTGTCAATTACCTCCCGCCCCGGGAGAAGAAAGGACTGGTACCAGAGATACTCAGGGACCTCATGGACCGCCGGCAGGAGGTCAAGGCCTCCAGAAGGTCCGCCGCCACCCAGGGCGACAGGGAATACTACGACGGTCTGCAGGAGGCGATCAAGGTCCTGATGAACTCTTTCTACGGTGTATTCGCATCGTTCTTTTACAGATTCACCGACCGCTCGATAGGTTCGTCCATAACAGCATTCGCAAGGAAAAACATCATGAACATCATAGGAACGCTTCAGGAGGAGGGATTCGAGGTCATATACTCCGATACGGATTCCATATTCGTCAGGTCCCCCCATCAGAACCTGGACAGGACCGTGGAGTTCGGAAGATCGCTCGCCTCGAGGTTCTCGGAGGAGGACAGGGTGCTCGAGTTCGAGAAGGTCTTCAGGTCCTTCTTCACCCATGGAGCGAAAAAACGTTATGTCGGTATGATCGCCTGGCCCGATGAGGAGATGATAGTCAGAGGCTACGAGATGAGGAGGACCGATTCCTTCGACCTGCAGAGCAGGACGCTGGAGGATGTCTTCGAACTGGTCCTCGAGGGGGACACGGAAGGAGCGATAGATCACTCCAGGAGGACCATTGCCAGGGTCAAGAAGGGGGATGTTCCTCCGGAAGACCTCGTGATATCGAGGTCGATCCAGGAGGTTGAGGAGGACAAGATATCGACCAGGTACAAGAACCCGGATTCCATGGCGAACGTCCAGGCCCTCAGGAAGGCAAGGAAGCTCGGCATGGAGGTCGTTCCCGGGATGAAGGTATCATGGATAGTCATTGATGCCGGGGCGAAGCCACAGCTGGTCGAGCCGTACATTGACGGAAGGGATTTCACACATACTCCCGACTACAATTACTATGCGGAGAGGCTGTCCTCGACCCTTGCGAGGGTCACCGAGGTCTTCGGTGTGTCGGACAAGGAATTGCTCTCCGGAGTTCAGCAGAGCTCCCTGTTCGACTCCTTCAGCGAGAAGGAGCCCGGCCAGGGAGAGGAAGATGGAGAGAACGACCCTGACCGCGTGACGAAGAAAGCGAAGAGAAAGGTTGAAAAGGTCAGCGGTACTGCTACCCTCGATCAGTGGATGTAGGTGATCCCTTGAGAAAGGTGTTCATGGTATCCTTCGACCATTCATCGGACAGGACGATAGACCACCTCGTCCCGATCCTTGCTGGAACTCCTTATCGGATCAATTACAGGACAACCGAGATGGACGATTATGCATCCCTCGGTCCCGAGGGTCCTGAGGACGGGGGCGAGGATGCCAGCGATGAGGTTATAATCGGTGAGGACAGGGCCATATACTCCACGCTCTCCGGGGTGACGGGACCTCTGAAGAAACACATGTCAGCACACCTTCTCAATGCGGAGGAGGTCAGCCTCATAGACGAGATGGAGGAGAGGGTGGAGCGGGGGGATCTCGTGCTCTCTTTCCTGGACATCGGTTCCAAGGACAGGATCATGTCGGCCTCCTACTTCTCATCGAGGGTGATGGCGAAGGACGCCTTCTCGTTGTGCCTGTTCTCATCCAAGACCGCCTTCAGGGATTTCAAGCAGGTGGAGTCACTGAACAGGGAGTTCCTGGACCTGTCGATGGGCTTCCACGGGATAGTGGGCATACCGCCCGGGGTAAGCCGGGTCGGGAACTTCATAGACATAGCTCACATGATCAGGCATCTAGTTGAGATGACGTTCAGGTCCGGTGTGATCAACCTGGACCAGGCCGACCTCCTCTCCACGTCAAGGGGGGGATCGGTTCTGATAATGACGTGGGGGGCCGCGAGACCGGGAGGAAACCCGGCCGCAACATCCACGAAGGACGCCCTCATGAACCCCCTCTGCGACGTTGACCTTTCGACCGTAAGGAAGGCTCTGGTCAACGTGATGGGATCGAGGGAGCTCACCCTCGAGGATTCTCTGGTGGCATCGGAGGTCCTAAGAAAGAGGATCCGAACGAATGCCAGGATCATATGGGGGGTCAGCATAATTCAGGATCACGGCGAGGATATGGAGGTGTTCCTCATTCTGGCAACGACACCGATGGAACTTCTGACTCACTGGTATTCTAAGCAGAGATGATCATGATCTGAGCGTACCGGAACGTCCGCAGTCATCACATTCGAACCTGTAAGGCCTCCTGTCCGATGTAATGTATATCCTCGAGCCGCACCTGCAAACGATGAATTCGTGTTGCTCCTCCTCCTCGTCATCATCATCTTCCTCCTCCTCTTCCTCGTCCTCGTATTCCGCCTCGTCCTCCGTATCCACCTCCTCATCCCATTCCTCTTCCTCGTCATCATCATCTTCCTCCTCATCCTCGTATTCCGCCTCTTCCTCGTCCTCCTCCTCTTCACCCCAATCCTCCTCGTCCTCTTCCTCCGCCGAAGGTTCTGAGAACATGTCATCGTCGAGATACGTTCCTCTTCTCTTTTCCGCTCTGGGCTCGATGATGTCGGGGGCCTTCCTCTCCTCCTCGACCTCCCTGACGCGTGGTTCTCCGGGACCCGGGATCGTACCGGAGGGAGCCCTGTGGACGGGTTCTTCCAAGGACCCATGTTCTTCTTGTGTCTGCTGGAGCAGAACGAGATCGTCAAGGCATCTGTTGAAACGATCCCTTGCCTTGTCGAAGGCCGGGTCCAGATCGAGGGTCTTGTAGAAACATGCCAGCGCGGCCCTCGGTTTTCCCTTGTCCATCAGCACGCATCCCTTCGAATACCATATCCTTGAACCTTCCGGGTTGAGCTCCAGTCCCTGATCGAAGGCCTGAAGGGATTCCTCTATCCTTCCGAGCTTTGAGAGGACCACCCCCCTTGAGTTCCAGTACTGGTCGTTCTGATGGTCCAGTTTGATCATGTCATTGATGACCTCAAGGGCCAGCTCGAAATTTCCCTCTGAGATGGCTGTGTCGAGCTCTTTTTTTAACCTGTCGATCTTGGTATATGCCAAATGGGTACCCCCCAGGCACCGAGCCTCGTTGAATTGTGGTCCGGTTATATAATCTTTGCAATTCGATGTCTCATTATGCCATCACATCGCCAAGGAGATAATGCAACCTGGCCAGGCTTACAGTGGCTCCCTCCGAGGCCGTCCTTTCCCTGATCATATGCCAGTCCCTTTCTCCTTCGTGCCATGGGTCCTTGCCAACAATGTCATAAATCAGGAAAGGATCCGGGACCTTTGACCAGATGTACCTGATCTCTTCGAGAGCCCTGACCGCCCATATGGCGATAGAGGCCCTTCCCAGGAATATATTCGCATCTTCAAGAGGAAACACGAGATATTTTCCCATTGCTTCCTCGACCATGTTCCTGCATCCACGGACGACTTCTTCCGGATCCTGACCGGTCCCGGAATCCAGCCATTTGAGGAAGAGGTCTCTGACGGGTGATAGAAGCTCATCTGCAGCATCGCGCATTCCTTCCTTTGCCCCGTTAAGGACCTCGGAAGGATCTGATGTGCCGTCCGGCCATGTCAGAAAGGGGCCCATTTCTTCAATGATCCCGCCGCCGGTCGTGGCTGATTCCCTAATGGCATCCCAGAGATATCTCCTGTGCTCGATGCTGTAGAGCATCGGTTTGATCAGGGTCACCAGTGTCAGATATGATCTCTCCGCATGCTCCCTGTCGGCAGCCCTTCTTATGACGAACTTGCCATTCCCGTGGAGGTGGACCCGTGTATCCTCACCTATGACCCCCATTCCGTAGCCCAGCCTGTCTGACCACCTGGCGTCCCTTATGCAGGAGTTCATGAACAGGGGTCCCATGGCATGAACGTCTAGAACAGCAGACCTTCCAGACATCGGATACTTCAGTATCCCCTCGACGGTATATCGTGTATATTCGGAGCAGGGCGAGACCTCCTTGATCTTTGCCTCTGTCCTGTCGCTGGTCCTTGGC
>JBLIRL010000015.1:0-26787 GCA_049472275.1 Thermoplasmatota archaeon
CATAGATGGCGTCACGGTAGCGAAGATAGGCTTCGTGAATGGAGCCGCGGCCGAGCGCTTCTTCGGCAGACTCGCAGTTGGCGATCCCTTCGGCAGCAACGACAGCATCCTTGTCCGGCTCGCGCTCGCGAAGCTGCTTGATGTTGTTCATTATCTTTATGAGAAGCTTCTGATAGTCCAGCTTCAATTCCTCATTGTTTATCAGTACGAGCTTGCCGTCAATGGATGTCAGGGCCTTTTCGAAGGACTCCATATCCCGGCCATCAAGATACTTGGAGGCCTCCTCCACGGGACCTTCGAGAGGGGAGATATCAACACCCTTGGCCTCCATGGACTTCATCCTGTCTTTGATCTCCTTGATCCTGTAGGTCGCGACCTCGACGGCCTTCTTCTCCTTCAATCTCTTGAACGCGGAAACGGCCTTATCGATCATGTCTCCGGCACCATCTAGCGTCCCATCAATCACGAGGTTCTCCGCCTTCTCGAGTATCGTGGTGATCGGGGATACATCGATGGTCTGCTCAAGGTCCTCCATCTCCTTCTTCAGCGAGCCTATCCTCCCCTGAAGGGACTTCACATGGGACTCCTCCGCCTTCGCGGCTTCCATCGATATCTTGTCGAGGAATTCCTCCATGAGCTTCAGAGCGTCCTTCGGGTCGGTCTTGGACCTCTCGATGATGTTCTTCTGCTCCTTCTTCATCTCCTTGAAGTCGCTTGATCCCTCACCGTGGTGTTCCTCCAGCTTCTTCATCAGGGGTTCTATGGATAGCAGCAGGGATTCGAGCTTGCTCATCTCCTTGCTGTCCTTTTCCGCAACTGCTTTGGCGACCAGGTCCTTTCCCCTGACCTCCGCTTCAATATATTCTCCGTTGAACAGCAGGTCCTTGACATCCTGAAGCTCGTCCTTCAGGGAGGCGGTGTCCATATCCTCTGAGATGTCCTTAATAATGCCCTCGACCCTGGAGCATGCCTCGTTTATGGATCTCGTCAGGTCTTCGGTGAGTTCCTTGAACTTTCCGTCCATCCTCGATTCGATCTTCTTCAAGCCCTTGTGAGCCTTTCTGAGAGCATCGATGTCCATCGATCCCTGGTCGTCAGCAGACCTTCTTACTTTGGATTCCATCTCCTTGACGGCATCGGACCTTCCGACCCTGGCAAAATCGCCGAATCGTTCCAGAAGTCCAGCGATGATCGATTCCATGTCAGCCCCCAGAAGTGTGGTCAGGTACTGACCCAGCCAATCCCGGGAGGTTTCCATATATCCCCGGAAACCGGCCTCGTCCCCGGCTTCCCTGCATCTCATCATCTCGTCGATATGGGGTTGGATGGGTGTTGTGTCACCTCCCAGGTCCCTGACCTCGGAGGCCAATGTTTCAACCCGAGCGATGCCTTCCTCCACCTCCGGACCTTCACCCTCGGCTGCCGCATCCTCTCGGGGTGGCTTCTCCGGTTCGGAAACGGGATCCGGCTCCTCTTCATCCCTGCCCGCCGCCTGTTTCTTGCCTTTCGTGGCTTCTTCACCGTTTTCCCGGGTCGCATCCGGTTCCTCTTTCCCCATCTTCTTACTGCCCGCCTTTTCCTCTCCTTCCTTCTCCTTCTCCCCGACCCCCCTTGGGATCTCTTCGGATTCCTCGTTCATTGCTTCAGGGGCCTCTTCCTTTCCCTTGAGGCTCTTCTCCTCGAACTTCGTCAGCAGCTTCTCGAACTTGTCGAAGGCCGCCTCGACCTTCTTCTCATCCTTGACATTTCCAAGGGTCGCATCCAGATTGTTCAAGATCTCCGCTATCCTGGCGATATCCACGCCCTTCTTCCCCAGCTCGTCAATTCTCTCCCTGAGACCCTTGATCCTGTCTGAATGTGCCGTCCCTTTGCTTGGGCTCATCTCGACCCCCCTGCCTTCGAAAATGCCAGCTATGGCATATATGGACTGATTTGTATATGTGATACTCCTTCTTTCATATTTAAATTATGATTTGGTTATTCTCAGATGGAGACATCACTTCTCATCCTTCTCCTCATCGAGGCTCTGCTCCATTATGTGGGCTCCGACGTTAAGGGGTTGACCCAGACCCGCAGAGGGGAGTGTGGATTCAGGTACTCCTGATCCCTTCTGGTCATGGCCCTCCGGCGGAGCAGCTCCGTAAAGGTCCTGGTACGATACCTGCTTCGAGCCCTCCTCCTCGACATCCTTCCCGAAGAGGTCCTTCCCCTCCTCCCTCATCTTCCTGACATGTTGGATGAACTCCTCCTCTTCCTTCTTCTTCTCCTTGGCCTGTTTCCTGACGAAGTAGAACGAGGCAAGACCGATCACCAGGATAAGGACCACGAGCGTAACGACAACCCCTATCTTCGTCGGTGTGGATATATCCGCGAGGTTGGAGCCTCCTCCGCCGCCTGAGGACCCTCCGGTTTCGATCGGGCCCACTATTACAGCCCCTTCACCCGCTGTGTCCGTCATGATATATCTCTCGGAGATGCCTTTCGTCTCCCCGTATTCAAGTACATGTTCGGATACAACGAACAGCGTGAAATCCGCCGGATCGATGGGGAAGCTCAATCCTCCGTCGACAAGCTCATTGAAGGGTATCAGCCAGACCAGGGATTTCTGGTTGGATATGGTCCCTGTGCTCGTATTGTGCAGGACGGGATCTCCGACATATTCCCTGTAAGCGATGACCTCCTCGCCGATCGGGTGGCGGTCCGGTATCTGGTCCCAGCTCGTGAGGTTCTGGAAATCCACCACGGGCTCGGAATATCCTGGCCTCAGCACGTATAGATAGTATCGGAAGCTGCCGTCTATCTGGATGGAATCCCTGACGCTCAAAATCACTTCCAGGTTGTTGCCCCTTCTCTGATATGCCAGGGATGTGATGTCCACTCCTATCTCAGTTAGCTTCTCGACCTCGAACTTCCTCTCATCGTCGGGTATGTTCAGTCTCCATGTCTCACCGAACTTCACAACGTCGCCGTTCTCCTCGGGATAGTCCCGGTTGAGGTTTCCGACCGCAAGGTCCTCGGGCCTCTCCAGGAATATCCTCACGGAGTCCGAGGTCGAAAGCAGGCCGTCCGATACTGTCAGTCTTATAGTCCTGTTCCCGTAGATACCCTCAGGGTACACATGAGACGAGGTCCGGCCGTTGGTCGTCGTTCCGTCGCCCCACTCCCAGGTGAAGGTCAATACATCACCGTCGGGGTCAGGGCCGACAACGGCTCCGACCGTCACCTCTTCACCGGGGAGGACGCTTTCGGGTGTTACACCGGAAATCTCTATCGTCGGTTCCGGCGGCCTGTCGTTCACAGCCTGGATGTCGAGGAATATCTCAACGACAACTGTATCCCGGGTGTCGGACATCTGAAGGTTCAACCAGTATTCACCGACATGGGATTGCCTGGCCGTGATGGATATCGTTCCATTGTTGGGATTGACCTCGAGAAAATCGAAGGTCTCGTTGGAGGTGAAGAAAAGCCTCGAGAGGGGATCGTCATCGTCGCCGTAGGTGATCGTGTAGTATTTCGCCTCGTCCTCGTAAGCGAACATATTGAAGACTCCACCTCCATACTCAGCGGCGCCGATCTTCTCGATGTACGGGAGGTCATTCACAGAGGTGACATTGACCGTAACGCTGTCGGTTATGCTCCCGTCCCTGTCCTTGGCCCGGAAGGTGAGAATCTCGTCTCCATACCAGTTTGGATCGGGACGGACGGAGACCTCCACGTACTCTACCCTGTCTGTCTTCTCGTTCTCGATGTAGATGAAATCGACCTCCAGGTTCTGAGGTTCCGATACCAGTTCGAACTCCAGTTCATCACCGTAGGCCTCCACGAAGTGTTTGGAGAGGTTGATGTTGGGGTAGAGGTCCTGGTCCTCGTTGGTTCTCACCATTGTCCACGGGTCCTCCGGATTGACGATCGGTCGTGTAATATGCGACCAGATCACCAGATCCAGGTTGTATGATTTCGTGGAAGAGGGATACCCTCCCAGTGTGGACAGGTGGACATAGACCCTTAATATGATCTGTTCCGGATCCGAACCGTTGTTCGTAACCACGAACGGCTCATCGTTCCCGCCTTCTGAAAGGAGGTGGTAGGTCGAGTTCAGTACCTGAAGCCTGAAGGTCAGATCGCCGATGAAATTCAGTGTTGATTCTATGGATTTCCCGGGATAGAGCGTCATCTGGTAGTAATCGACCGGGTCAAGAGAGGGGTTCAGAGATCCAGCCTTAGTCTGTGTATCCGAGAAACCTGTTCCGGGCGGTCGATTGTTGCCATCGTAGTTCTGTCGATTGTCCACATCGAACTCTCCTCCCTGATAGATCTCGTACGATGCACTGCTTCCCTTGGGATCGCTGGTGATCTGGAGGTAGTAGTCGCCGTCATAGGGGACTATGAACTCGAGCTCCTCGATGCTTCCGTCGGAATATATCTCTCCCATTTTGAGACCGTTGGGTTCCATGAGGATGCCCTTGACGTTCGCCCCACCGGTCCTGCGGAGTCCGATGGAATATCTCTGAGCGTCAAGCTGGTTGTTCGAGTTATCGCCGACTAGATCGACGATGCGGTACCAATCATCCGTATCGGTGGCATCCAGGGAATCAGGGACGGGGTTTGTATCGAAGTACAGGTCTGTGGCCTGGTCGATGGTATCGTTCGGTTCCGCTCTGGTAGGTGCTCCCGACGGACCTGCGGACAGGATACAGGTGATAAGGACCGTCATCAACAGTGAAGCTGCCAACAACACAGAGATACGCCTTGGAAATGACAACATAACACCCCTGGACGGATATGGTTATCTGTACACTAATATAAATAGTGTAATCGACGGGTCTGAAAAAATTAAAAAAAAAAGCGCCCCCCAGGCAGGAGGGCGCAAGCATCGATCCCCGAGATCCGCTTCACTCCGGTGGCTGCGGAGGCATGGGTGTCTCCGGCGGTGCCGGGGCCGGCGGGACCGGAGGCTGAGGTTCAGGTGGTGTTTCCGGAACGGGCTCCTCGGGAACGGGCTCCTCGGGGACAGGCTCCTCTGGTACAGGTGCCTCGGGTTCTGCCGGGGGCTCTTCATAGCCCTCCATCGGGGGCTGCTCCTCCATCGGCATCTCCTCGCCTTCCATCGGCATCTCCTCACCCTCTTCCGGTGGCGGCATCTCTCCGACCTCTTCCTCCTCTTCCTTCTTTCCCTTCATCATGAAGACTATTATGAGGATTATGGCCAGAAGGACCACGACCACGATAATGACGATGACCACTATGGTAACGGTATTATCATCGTCGTCGTCATCGTCGTCGTCATCGTCGTCATCGTCATCGTCCGCGGGCTCCAGATGGACCGCTGCGTTCAGACCGGCGGAGTCGTAGCCGGCCTTCATGGACAGTATTCCGTCCTGGTGGAACAGATAGGCCACAAAGAATATGTTGAAATCATCCGGTGTGACGCCGGCGTCATCCAGGTCGGTCAAGGGTATGGTATATACTAGATCGTTCCCGGATATCGTGGCGAGGGACTCATCGACATAATCCCAGAGCCAGCCCATGCTGTAAACGTCATCCTCCGCTGGTTCGAAGTCGAGGTCCGGTGAAGCGGCATCGAACTTCGCTTCCGTGAAGGTGGACTTCACGAAGAAGAGCTTGTAGTATGGCATCTTGTAGTTGAAGTCGGTCATCTGATCCGTCGTCGGGTCCGTCAGCGGTGCGCCGGCGAAGGTTATGGTCACCACGAGGTTCCCTTCGCTGAGGGCGGTCGCGATGGCCGTGATATCGATGCCCTGATACTCTGTCGCGAGCCTGAGGTTGGAGTATGTGTAGGTCAGGATGCCGTCTGCATCCGCCACCACTACGTCACCCTCGGACTCTGTGTAGTCGACGACGACATCGTCGGCGGTCCAGGTCGGTGCCGGTTCCGAGACATTGACCCAGAAGTAGATCTTCTCGGACGGGTCCATTCCATCGGTGACCCAGACACTGACATTGTATTTTCCGGCGGTGGACCAGTTGTAGAGGAAGTAATCCATGTTCCATCCGTCGACCTCGACATCGTCGATGTACCAGATGATGGTAAGATCATCCATCTCGATGTCCTCGACGCTGACGGAGACATTGACAGCTTCCATGGTCTCTACATCGAGCTGTTCTCCCATCTCGATGTCGTCGAACATGATGGTCGGAGCGTCGTTCACGGCGGAAACGTTGAACCAGAGGGTTTCCATGACATCATTGACACCATCGGAGACCGTAAGGTTCGCCTCCCACATGCCGTACATGTTCTCCATCCCCATGAAGTGGAACCAATAGGGCATGGTATCGTTCATGAGGGACAGGGTATAGTAGTCGCCTTCCTCGATCTCGTAGGTCAGGTTTATCATGTCGGTCTCCTCGTCCGTGGCATTCACGGTGAAGTTGACCTCCATCTCATCCTCCATGATGGGGATGTCAATGACCATGACCATGGTCCAGTTGATCGCGGTCCCGTTCTCGTCCCACTCCGTCTCCACGGTCTTCTCCTCGACCATGAGGGTCTCGCCCATGTAATCGATGCCGTGGATCATTGGCATGTCATTGGATTCCATCGCGGTGAGCGTGAAGAGGTGTTCGTACATCACCCCGTTGGTATCCGTTGCCGTCACGTTGATCTCGGCATCTACGCTCCCCTCGATCATGTCGGGAGGAGTGACGTGCCAGTGTGTGTACATTCCATCCATTACCGGTTCGAACGTCCACCCCTCGGGTGCTCCGCCCGTTCCAACACCTATGGCTAGGTATGCATCGGCCTCGTCCATCTCGGGGACGAACGCATCGGTCATGTTCCATGCGGTCGTCATGTCCTCGTAGAAGGTCGGAACGGTATGCTGGTCGTTGAGCATGGGCGGATGCCACAGGGTGATCATCTCCTCTGCGTACACGATATTGGTCGGGACGTTCGTGTCGTAGAGAGTGAAGTTCACCACATGGTCTCCCACATACGCGGGATCCACGGGGAACACCTGCTCGTATTCCCAGTATCCGGATGTGTCGTTCCATACCATCGGCTGTGTCGCAAGCGGGCCAATGGTGATCTCGGCAGTTATGTTGGCATTGTTATGCGGAGCGGCGTATCCCTCCACCTTGAACATGAATGTGTCTCCAACATAGGCGTTCATATCATCTGCAGGCGCAAAGGTATCCTCGATGGTTATGTTCGGGGCTGTCAGTGGCGGCTCGGGGTCCCCAAGTGTAAGCCCCATAAACGCAACCATCATGAGGGCCAGGGCGAAACAAATCGCCATAGCTCTTCCTTTCAATATCTTCATTACTTTCACCACCTATTTTTTTCATTCGACTCTGTTTTTCGTGTCCAGAGTGAACTAGTCCCCTTTCAGCTCACCCTGATAAGAAAAATATTGTACAGTTATATAATTGTTTCCTGCAATTCTTAACTTATTGTCGAACTATTTTTGGATTTCTTTCTATCACTGATGTATAAAATTCACTAATCCAATATTACCAAATAATCACGATTTTTTAGGGGGCCAGCACCATGGTGAAAATCAGGGTTTTTTATTTCAACCCACCTCAAAATGTCTCCGGGTTCGAATGGGTAGAAATGAATCATATCGTCCATCACCGCGGGGGTTTGACCCGGTATTTTTCAACGGAATGTCCCGGTTCTTATAGTATCATGAAGGGGTATAAATAGGAGTATTCTTTTGCCCGATTGACTTAAGGGGCCCCGCAGTTGTTCCCAGGCGGTCTCTCTTGATAGGATGATCATCATCCAATAAACAGCGATATCATTGGCAAAGGGTTGATACCCATGATGGATGGGACGGACTGGAAAAGGACAAAGTTCGCAGCGGAGATAGGAGAGGAGGATTACAATACCGAGGTCACCTTATGCGGGTGGGTCCAATACACCCGCAATCTGGGAAAGATGGCCTTCGTCCACCTCAGGGACCGTTCCGGGGTTGCCCAGATAACGGCGCTCTCAAAGACCATGGAGAAGGAGCTTTTCGACCTGATCGTATCCGTCCCGCGAGAGTCGGCCATATCCGTCCGGGGGATCGTTAAACAGTCCCCCCAGGCAAAGGCGGGTTGGGAGATAATACCCTACAAGGTCGAGGTCCTTGGGATCGCAAAGACCCCTCTGCCTCTGGGGGTCGTAGACAAGGTCGACGCGGACATGGACACGAGGCTGGATAACAGGTTCCTCGACCTAAGGAAACCCGAGAACCAGGCCATCTTCAAGATCAGATCGACGATACTGGCGGCTGCAAGGGAGGTGTTCATAGAGGAAGGCTTCATAGAGATACACACTCCTAAGATCGTCGCCACTGCAACGGAGGGAGGCACGGCCCTCTTCGAGATGAAGTACTTCGACAAGAAGGCCTACCTCAACCAGTCACCCCAGCTCTTCAAGCAGACGATGATGTCCACTGGTCTTGACAGAGTGTTCGAGATCGGGGCGGCCTTCAGGGCGGAGGAGCACGATACCAGGAGGCATCTCAACGAATACACCTCCATCGACATAGAGATGGCCTATGCCAACCTCGAGGACAGCCTTGAGATCCTCGAGAAGGTCATCCAGAGGGTCTATTCCAACGTACTGAACAACAACTTCATGGACCTCGAGATCCTGAACCAGTCCATAGTATCCCCCGAACGTCCGTTCCCGCGACTGAAGTACACCTGCGTTATCGACAAGCTCCAGAAGGCCGGCCTCGAGATCAAGGACGAGTCTACTGGCAGAACGAGGCTCATCGAGTTCGGAGATGATATACCGCTCGAGGGTTTCAAGGAGATAGCCAAGGACAGGCCGTCCTTGTATTTCGTGACGGAATGGCCCATGAAGCTGAAGCCGTTCTACATACACCCGCATCCGGACGATCCCGAACTCTCTCTCGGTTTCGATCTCAACTACGGCGAGAAGGAGTTGGTTTCGGGGGGTCAGAGGGTTCATGAACCCGAGCTCCTCAAGGAGATGTTGAGGAAGCAGAATCTCGATCCCGATGCTTTCGGATTCTACACCAAGGCCTTCGATTACGGAATGCCCCCCCATTCCGGATGGGGTCTGGGGGCCGAGCGATTGACAATGATAATAACAGGGGCTCCCAACGTCAGGGAGACCGTGCTGTTCCCGAGGGACCGCAACAGATTGGTACCCTGAAAGGGAACGAACCGGGTTACATGCAGGATGATCATTCAGGATAGCTCTGGCCATATAAATTTTTTTAAAAAAAAAAAGGGGAGCCCGCAAGGGGCCCCCCATGGGTCGGAACTTTTCTCCGACTCAGATCTTCTTGCTTCCCTTCAGGAGCAGGGCCGCTCCGACGAGTATCACAATCGCCAGGAGTATAATGAGCATGGTGGAGACTATCGGATAGTCGTTCACAAGCTCCTTCACGACGAAGGAACCCTCGACCTCTACCCTGGCCTTCAGCTCGTTGTTGTTGCCCTCTCCTCCGCGGGTGAACTGGTCGTGGCTCTCAATGACATTGTTGTTGGGATCGATGATCACCTTTACGTCATGCTCGCCAGCCTCTGCCACCCAGGAGAATATCACCGTCTTCACGTCCTCCGTGTCGTTCTTGATCGTTCTGAGGGTGGAGGTCTTCTTCTCCACTCCGTCGATCAGGAGCTGGACATCGACGTTCTCGGCGGGTATGTCCCCGGAATTCACCAGTCTCACGATGATGGTAAGGACGTCCCCTACCTTCGCATCGTAGTTGTCGGACGAACCGCCCGAGAACTCGGCCTTTCCGACGAATTCCAGATCGGGGAACAGGACAAACAGCGTCAGATGGGTGACGTCGTAATCCTTCGGTCCGATTCCGGAGCCCGATACCTCGATGCCGGTGCCGGATGGCTCACCCACCTCGAAGGCAGGTGCCTTCAGCGTAAGGTGGAGCCAAGCCGTCTGGCCCTTGTCGAGGACGACCGTTATCTCACGGATCTCGTCCAGATTGGTCCCTGAAGCCTGAGCCGCGGTGAAGTTCGGAGTGTAATAGACATCCGACACCAGGTTGGATATCACTATCGGCTCCCTGAAGTCGTATGGACGGATGTTGGTCGTGAAGTCCGGTGTGTTCGCAACTGCGACGAACTTCCCCTCCCATCCATCGTACAGAACTCCCATCGCGTCATTTGTGGGGTCGTATTCCGCCCCGAGTCTCATGGTGATGGTCTCGAGACCGTTGCCCTTGTTTGCCACCTTGATGACGAAGGGCTTCTCCTGGTCAGGTCTGATGTTGGCGGTGATGTTGTGGTCGTTGTCTATCGATGTGACCCTCAGGTCGAATGTCTGGTTAACGAACACCTTGACATATACCACCAGCGACGATCCTTCACCTGTCAGGTTCACCCCGACCACGTATAGACCGGTCCTGGTATCCTCGGGTATCTTTATCCTTCCGTTGAGGAAGATATTGGCCTCGTAATCCAGTGTCACCTCGTACTTCTGGAAACCTTCCTTGTTGTAGAAGGTGAGGTTCCAGTCGAGGAGGATCTCGTAGGCTGACGGTTTGATGAGGTCATCACCGTTTCCGAGGTTGGATATCTGCATGGTGAACCATACGGTCTTGCCCGGATCGATGGAAACTCCCTGTTTCTCGATGACCACGGCATCGAAATCGTACACATGGTTGACGATCACCGTCAACGGAGCCGTGGCCCGGAAGTTCGTCGCACCTTCAATCACCCCGACCATGTTCAGTACGAGTTTGCTGTTTGCCCTCGCCCAATTGGGAGCGCGGATCCTCACCGGTATGGTCTTGGTCTGACCCTGGTATACCGGTATGGGCTCCTCGGGGAACTGAACGGTCCATCCCGAGATCTTACCCTCGACGCTAAGCAGGACGTTGATGACGTCCTTGTTACCGAGGTTCGTGATTAGGAGATAGAACTCCACGGTCCCGTTGGGATCGACATACTTGGTCGAGTCCTCGATCTTCAGTGAAAGCTCGGTACGCTCACCGACCCACATTATCAGCTCGTCGCTCCTGGTTATCTCCTCGATATCGGAGCTCTGGGACAGGACCGATACACCCTTGAGCAATATCGGTATCTTCGTGTCCCTTGTGGCATCGATCGGACACTCCACCTTCACGGTGAAGGTCATCCCGGGCCTTCCTCCGAACTGGTCCGCAAGTATACCCGCGGTCAGTGAGGCCGAGGCGTTCAGTGTTCCAGTTTCAAGGAAGTACCAGTTCCATCCGGCATCCCTCGGCGGTGTCGACAGCGTCAGCATGTACGTATCGTTGAGGTTGCCCTTGTTGTTGATGGATATGGTGTAGAGACCCTCAGCACCAGGATTGATCTTGTCCCATTTACGTCCCACGAGCGGGGATAGTACATCCTGATCCACCTGCTTGAGGTAGAACAGCTCGAAGTCCACGAACAGGTCAAGGACCGATAGGGTCGTGGCCGTATCTTCGGCCCATTCGTCGGACGACGAATTGGCCGTCACGTTGATACGCGCCATCTCTCCGATGTCGCCTTCCCATGGGGCGTAGACCCAGAGCATCAGGGGTGCGGTCTCCTGTGATGCCAGTCTGACATAATCCGGATTGTCGTTACCCCTGTCGGGCGGCGTATCGAGCCATGCGGACCATCCCTCGGGAACGGAATCCTGCTCGATCCTGACGAATATCTTGTCGCGGTTTATCTCTGTGATGCCCTTTCCGGTGTTCTCCACCGTGAGGTTGTAGGTAACGAAGCTGCCGGGCTGGATGGACTTGACCATGGTGTCGGGTCTTCCGAACTCGTCGAGCTTGGGATAGACATCGACGCCGTAGGAGGTCTGCGGATTGTAGAAGCCGGTCCTGTTCAGGTTCTGGTGGAACTCGGGCCAGTCCTGCTGTCCCTTCACGGACCTTCCGCCGGCTGCGATGCAGTAGACGTGTCCCTCCTGGTCGCCGATGACGACCTCGAGCATTCCGTCGAGGTCTATGTCCGCGACCACTGGAGAGGAGATGCCGATGGGGTTGCCGGTGTCGTATACCCAGAGAACGTCCTGGTTCGGACCGTCTCCCGGGTACGGTACTCCCTCGTCCACACCATCGGACGGATCACCGTCGAATGCGAAGACCTTGCCGGAGTCGGACCCGATGAAGATCTCGAGCTCATCGTCGTTGTCTATGTTCGCGATGGCAGGGGACGACATGCACCTTCCGCCGGTATCGAAGGACCAGAGCAGAGAGTGGAACTCCGTGTTCATCACGTACATCATGCCGTTGTCGGCTCCGAAGATGACCTCGTAGTCCAGATGCTTCTCCTCGGGATCATCCTTGGCTATCTGAAGGTCCGCAATGGCGGGGGAGCTGAAGATGGATGCCCTGGAGCTTCCGGTGGAATAATCCCAAAGCTTCTTGCCGTCGGGTGTGTAGACGTAGAGCTTGCCGCCCCATCCGGTCCAGGTCCTTGGGTATCCCTCGGAGCAGCCGACGAAGAGCTCCGTATCCGGGGTCCCGGTGACGTTGGCGACAGCGGTGGTCGCGTAGGTCTGGTGGCCTCCGAGCCATCCGCTTGTTGTCTCGTCGTAGTTGGGCTTGCCCTCAGCGTTCTCTCCCTGGCGTACCCATATCCTCAGACCCCTGTCGTGGTTACCGATTATGAGCTCGGTATCCCTCTCCTTGGAAACGTCGGGGTTCACGAGGAAGGGACCGTCCCAGAAGTCTCCATCGAGGTCGTGGGCGACCACCGAGCAGCCTATCAGACCGCCCTCACCGCCGGTGGGTGCCTCTTCCCTGAAGATGGCACCACCATCGACCTCGAAGGCCTCGAGCCAGCCTCTCCTTCCCTCATCGTCGGAAGCGAGGACGATCTCGAGATCCTCCTTCTCTCCTGTCCATTCACCCTCGAGATCGGTGATACAGGCGGTGGAGAAGTAGTATCCAGTCGTTAGTCCCTTCTTCCACTGCTTCTCACCGTCGGCGCCGATACAGAGAGCACCGTCCTTCACACCGATGATGATCTCGGGGGTGTCTCCGAGGTTGACGTCCGCGGCGATGACCGATGACATGATATGGGGCGGGTCGAAGTCGAGACCGGAAGTACCGGCCGTCTGACCCAGGTAGTCTATGATGTCATCACCGTAAGGGTTCTGCCAGAAGTATTCGCCATCAGGCCCAAGAGCATAGATGTAATCGCCGGCCGAAGCGACCACGACCTCGTAGTCGTTGTCGTTGTTCAGGTCCACGACCGCGGGAGAGGACACGTACTCGCCCTCTGCCTCGAAAAGCGTGGTCTGCCACTTCAGCTGACCTCCACCCGACCGGGTGATGTAATCATCCCTGAGCGGGTTCCCGAGCTCATCCACGGGGGCGGTTAACTCCCCGAGCTTCGAGAAGAGGTCCCTCTTCTCGTTGAGCCAGGTATCATAGATCAGCTGATCGACGCCTACATCGTCTGCGTATTTATACAAAACGTATCCGCCTATTCCGGCTGCAACCAAAACGAGCAGCATGCCAGTGGCCAGCAACCAGGCGTGGGGATATGCAGTTGATCGATCCATATGCTTTTCCTCCGATAGGATTGTCAGTCCATCGTCTCCTACACGTTTTCATCCAGAGAAGACCTATAAGTATATTACTGTACACGAGTTGTAACGAATGGTGTACCACTTGACCATCTGGCTTGCGGTAACCATGAGATGATATTAATAGATGTCTAGGTCCGATTGGACCTTTTTCAGAAAGATTTCAGTAGAGTTCATGGATAGGGCGGGCGCCGATCTCCTCCTTGATCAGGGGGATTATCTTGTATGGGAGGATGTTCTTGTTGATGGGGGTGACCTCCAGGATCCTGACATCATCCCTCCTTCTGATATCCTGCAGAAGGGGATTCCTGGATTTCTTGTGGAGTGTCAGCAGGAGGGGTTTGTCCGCTTCCAGAGCGTCCTTGACGACCTCCACGAAGTTATGCGATTCCACCTCGAGCTTCCCCACCTCGTCGATCACTATCACGTCCGCCATGTCTATGGACCTCTCGATGGCCATGACGCCGATGTTGTCGAGCATGTCCATGTTCACACCGTAATCGAGGAATCTGACCTCGGATTTGGAATCTATATGGGCAAGGACCCCTTCTTCCTTGGTGAGAAGGTCCTGGACCATGAATCCGACCTTCTTGCCCTTTTCCAAGATAGCATCGGTTATCATGCCTCCCACCTTTATCCCCTCCAGCTCCAGCATCTCCACGACCTTGCGGAGAGCGTGGGTCTTGCCGGCCCCTGGCAATCCTGTTATACCGATCTTTATCTTCTTGCTCAACGGTCCTCACCAGCCAAGAGCCATTCCCGGCCCCTCTATGCAGTGAGGGGTAATGGAAACTACCCTAATTAATCTATGGGCAACGCCCAAAGAATACAATTCATAATACCATGATATTATGCGAATAATGTTGAAAAAAATTCTATTATTATCTGGGCGAAATATGGCCCGCGGCGAAAAGTATATTAGCATTCCTCCATATGGGTCAAAGAGGTGAGGGCAGATGGTGATAGGTTTCATACTGATAAGCACCGCACCAGCGAAGGAACATGATGTGTTCAAGGCACTGATGAACGTACCCGAGATCGTGGAGCTGCATCCTCTGTTCGGGGAATATGATCTGATCGCAAAGATAGAGGCCAGAGACTTCAATACCCTGGGTCAGATCGTGGTCGAGAAGGTTAGGTCAATCCCTGGGGTCATCGATACGAAGACCCTCACCGGGATCAAGTTCACCTGAAGGGGCTTGCCCTTTCTGGTGTTCCCGAAGAAGGCTTGGCATGGCGCCGGACCTACCTTCAACAGGAGTGCCGAAAGGCATGACAGCTCGGGCTATTAATATTTCAATCATCTTGATCATTTCGCTGATCCTGATTTCCGCCGCTCCCGTGATGGCCGCTGAGGACGATAACTCGGAACATGAGTACCACAACGATCCTTTCACGTACCTGCTGTTCTCATTTCTAATGACGTTCGCAACCGTTGCCATTCTTACAAGTCTGTTCACCTTCAAGTATGGACAGAAGAGATCGAAGTTGATTGCCATCCCGATGCTGGGTTCGGGGATAGTGATCTGGGGTTTCTGGATATTCTTCAATTTCATTATCCGGGCCAGCTATCCGGACGATACGCTCATAGGTGTCGTCCACTGGGTCGCCGCGCCCCTTTTAAAACCTCTGATGGCCCTCATCGGTTTCGTGCTCGGGGCCGGACTCGCCGTTTTCATATTCCTGACGGTCATTGTTCGTTCCTGAGATATCAGATACCTTCAAGCGGTCGGCCCGTGGACATGAACTCTCCGATCACTTTGTAGGCAAGTTCCTGCGGATCGGCAACTATGACATTGCCGTCCCCGGCCCTGGCGATCCTCTTGGCGGCCGATATGAACCTCTCATCCTCCGGTTCCAGGAGGAACATCTCGAAATGGAGGTCGGGGATCCTTTTGAGTGCATTTACCTCTGCCAGTGCAAGGTCCATGGACATCACAAGATCACCGGCCACCGGTTCTCCGGAGACATCGGTATATGCCTCCGGCAGCCCGTCGGTGATCAGGAATATCATATGCCTGTCGGATCTGGAACCCTCCAGAATGGCCCGGGCCAGGGCAAATCCTTCCTGGTGATTGGTGAAACCGTGGGGTTCCAGGGACATGACCTCTTTCAGGGTCACGGGTTTCGCCCGGGTTGAGACGGAAATCATATCCACCTTGTTCCTGGGATTCTCCCTTTTCACGGCTTGTGACAGGGCAAGGACGGACCTCTTGGCTGCTTCCAGCCTCATGTTCTCCTCCATGGAACCGCTCACATCAACCAGGATGACGCAATGGAGCTCCGATGTGGTGATCTCCCTATGGACCACCACATCGAACGGCTCGATCGAGGGATCCCCGGGATGATTGACCCTCGAGTTGACTAGGGTCTGCAGAATGTCCATCCTTGGTTCCTCGGCGATTGTTCTCATCCTGGCCTTCTCGTACACACCGGCATCCGATATCTGCCGCCCCCTCCGGTCCCTCATGCCGGCGCTTCTTTCCATAAGTTCGGCGAATATGAACTCGGAGAACTTCTCCACGAGCGCTTCGGTGATCTCCCACTGAACTGAGGCCTCTTCCAGTCTATCCACTCCCTCGGTCCTCCGGACAAAACCCATGAATGCCAGTGTCTCCAGGAGCTCGGTCCGCATCCTCTCCGCGGTCATTCTGTCCGCCTCTTTGAGAGCTTCATCCATACCCGAGCCTAGCTCCCTCTCCGCCCTCATGAGCTCCTCCCTGATCTTCCTCTCTTCCTCCATCCTTCTGGATAATTCCCTGCTATCCCTTCTTCTCATCCTTTCGATCTCTTCCATCTTTCTGTCAGCGGTTTCCTTGACCTCCTCCTCGAGGACCTTTCGGGCCTGCTCCCTGTACCATTCTGGATCGTAGGACCTCCTCAGTTCTATGACGCCCGAATCGTATCCGTAGCGGTCGGAGAGCCTCCTGTTCACGGCCTTTTGCAGATGCTCGTCCTCGTCGATCCTCTTATCCATCTGACTTCTCCATCGATCGAGGTCCATGGAAAGGCTCGGGAAAGGTAGTACGATCGCGCCTTTCCCTTTCTTCTTGGACCTGCGCCTCCTTTCCCCGTCGGTGGTGAATACCCTTCTGAAGAAGGTCTTCAACCTTCCGAGGACCGAGAGCAGCCTGGAGATCAGCCAGAGCAGGAACCTCCTGACGGTTCCCAGTAACCTCATCAGAAAACAGGTCTTCTTAGTTTGATCTGCGGTGCCGATCCTCCCCTCCAGGATTCCTATGAGGTCGCTTCCCAGTATCTCTCCCCTTATCTCCTCCGAGGAGAACCTTCTGAAGGCGCTGTCATCATCTATGTATCCTTCCTCGACCCCTTCTCTCAATGCCTGGCCTCTCCTCATCAATCTCTTGATCTCGCTTTCCAGTGCGCCCCTTCTTCTTGTCTGGACCTGCTCGAGCTGCTCGGATATGCGCTTCCTTATCTCAGCCATCCTTTCCGCTACGGAGCCGCCCTGCGGGGGTCTGGACAGGAAATCGTCTATCCCGCGAAGACCCTTCTGGGCAACCTCCCTGATCAGCTCCCTTTTCTCGCTGGCGGTCAATCTGAAGGGGGCATAGACCCCTTTGGAGCAATCCGGAAGGACGACGCCTTCTCCCCTGATATGGGGGTATGGGACCTCCTGATCCTCGGACAAGCCGAAATGCCTCCATCAAGCCTCTTTGCAGCCGAAGTCCTTCATCGTGTTCATTATCTCCGCGACCTTGGCGAACATCTCCTCGTCGGTCACGGGAACCCTCCACCTCTCCATCTTTGCAACGAACTCCCGCATCAGGTCGCCGTCACCGCCCCCGGGGATCGTGTTTGACGAGAGGGCCTTTGCGAGTTTCTCTGCTCTCTGGACGCTCGATCCCAGATGCTTCCTGAAGAACGTGCACCAGTACAGACGGAAGCCTCGTTCCATTGACAGTTCCAGATTGCCCTCGAGGAACTCCCTCACGATCTCCTCGTTGCGGAGGAAGGAATCCCCCCCCCTGGCCCTTATCCTTCCGTAAAGGGCGTCTCTAACGCCCTTCTTGAAGTTGTCTGGTGTTATGGAGCTATTGTCGTCGATCTCCGCGTAGGCGACCGACCTCGAGACCGTATCGAGGATCGTTCTGTTCGAACCCACCTCCGAAAGTTCCGGGATATCCACGGAGAGGTCCCTCCATGATTCCACAACGTATACCGCAGCGTGAAGGTATATCTCAGGGAAGAACACATCCTTTACCTCATGGTCCCTGGCCACCTCCAGTATGGAACGGTTCTTCATGTGCTCCTTGATGTAGTCCACGTAGATGTTCGACAGCCTGTCGTTGAGAGGTTCGTTGATGGCGTCCAGGTCTCGAAGGTTCGATGTGGTAACGGCAACGAAACTCGCCGGGAAGGTCTCCCTGGATTTCGCAGGGGTCACTATCGCCTCCTGGAGGGCCTGAAGCAGGACGTTCTGGGTCCCAAGGGGAAGCTTGCCCACCTCGTCGACCAGGAGCAGACCGCGATTGGCCTGCAGGAGCTTCCCCGGCTCGAGTATCAACGGGCTCGTGGGATCACCTATCTCCTGGAGCTTGTGAAGGTTGTATACGCCGGTGAGATTGTCAGGGAAGACCTCCGATGATCCCTGAACCCGGGCAAGACCGAAACCCTCCTTCAATCGAATGATGGAGACCGGGACCTTCCTGGGATCGACATCCCTGGGATCGAACTCCTTTCCGGGTATGCCGAACCTCTCCTCGCAGGAGGGGCAGCATTTCACCCTTCTTGAGAATACGGGATCGATCACCGACATCGGATCGTCCTGGACGGGACATCCCTCGACAGCGTAGACCTCCTTTGGGAAGAGTTTCCACAGCTCCTTTGCCAGACTCGTCTTTCCTGTACCGGATGGGCCGAAAAGCAGTATATGTGAACCTCCAAGAAGAGCGGCGACCAGGCTTTCCATCACTTCATGGTCCACGATGGTCCTCGGAAACAGGAGGGCCATGGAATCCTCCTTTGTGTGGCCTTTCTCCCTGTTTGTCTTCATCATGCGGATGATCTCGCCTGCCAGTGCTTCCCTGGCGGTGACCGGCGCATATCCAGATTCCCTGAGCTCCAGCGCGTTCCTGTATCCAGTTAGAACCATGTTCATACCTCCGTCATACTGGCCTGAACCGGGCCGAACGGGGATTCGTATAAGGGCAATCATTATTATAATTTGGTCAGCTTCGGTCCCCTGCAATCCCGGTTCCAGGACGTGTTCCGATGACCGATGACGATCTTCCATATCTGCTGATTACAAGGGTCCTGCCCGAAGAGGGCATGGCAAGACTGCGGAGCTTCGCCCGTCTCGACATCTGGGAGGAAGATTCCCCCATGCCAAGGTCGGAACTGCTGGGAAGGATCGATGACAAGGATGGTATCCTATGCCTTCTCAGCGACAGGATAGACGGAGAGGTCATGGACAGGGCCCCGGACCTGAAGGTCATCGGCAACTATGCGGTGGGTTTCGACAATATAGATGTTATTGATGCAACATCCAGGGGAATTCCGGTCCTCAACACACCGGGGATTTTGACGGATGCCACGGCGGACCTGGCCTTGGGCCTGATCCTTGCGAGCGCCAGGAGGCTTGCCGAGGGTGACAGGTACATCCGAAGCGGAAAGTTCAGGACCTGGGGCCCGAACCTGCTCCTTGGAAGTGACGTTCACGGCGCCACGCTCGGAGTGGTTGGAGCAGGCAAGATAGGAGAGGCCGTCCTCAAGAGAGGCATGGGTTTCGATATGAAGCTCTTATACAATTCAAGGACCAGGAAACCGCATATCGAGGAGAGGTACGGAGCGGAGTTCAGGGATCTTGACGATCTTCTCTCGGCATCGGACTATGTTTCCCTCAACTGTCCGCTGACGGAGGAAACGCATCACCTCATCGGCGAGAGGGAGCTTTCCCTGATGAAGGGTGACGCTATTCTGATCAACACCTCCAGAGGTCCAGTCGTCGACGAGAAAGCCTTGTACACCTCCCTCTCCGAGGGAAGGATCGGAGGTGCCGGACTGGATGTTTTCGAGAGGGAACCGGAGGTGTACGGTCCTCTGATGACACTCGAAAATGTGACCATGGTGCCCCACGTGGGATCGGCGACCGTATCCACGAGAAGGAAGATGGCATTCATGGTGATCGATGGAATCATGGATGTCCTTTCCGGAAGGAGACCTGAAAATCTTGTGAACCCGGAGGTTCTGGACAATTGAGCGGAGGTGGCGGGCGAAATGGATGATGACAGGGAGACCTCGAGCTTCGAGGTGAGGGAAACGGACCTTGCAGGCAGGTCCGGGATATATACGGTGAACGGAAGGAAGGTCGAGACACCGGAGCTGATGCCGGTCGTGAACCCGAACAGAATGGCTTCCGGGGCCGGCATACCCCCTGTCGAACTGCTCGAGGAATTCGGGTTCGGAATGATCATAACGAACTCCTACATCATCAGGAGATCGGAAGATCTTCGGAACAAAGTTCTCGAGAAGGGGCTCCACGAATTCTTCGAGTTTCCTGGGGTCATCATGACGGATTCCGGGACGTTCCAGTCGTATATCTACGGGGGAAAGGGCGGCAACGAGGTGGATGTGGACCCACTTGAGATCATCAGGTTCCAGAACTCGATCGGGTCCGATGTGGGGACCATACTCGACAGGTTCACCGTTCCGGGATGCGGCCATGAGGAAGCGGCGAGGGACCTTGAGATCACCCTTGAAAGAGCAAGGGCGTCCCTGGAAGTGAACGGGAACATGGAGGTCGCGGTTCCTATACAGGGTGGAAGGTTCGCCGATCTCAGAATGAGATCGGGCAGGTCCGTCTACGACCTCGGAGTGGGGTACGCTCCCATCGGGGGCGTGGTCCCGATCATGGAAGGTTATGACTATCGTCTTCTTGTCGATGTCATAGCTGCCTCGAAGACGGGACTCGGTCCGACGATTCCGGCCCATCTTTTCGGTGCGGGCCATCCCATGATCCTGCCCCTCGCGGTCGCACTCGGGTGCGATCTGTTCGATTCGGCTTCGTACGCGAAGTTCGCAAACGACGACCGCTACATGACCCGTCACCGCACCCTTCACTTGAAGGAAATGACCACACTGCCCTGTTCGTGCCCCGTGTGTTCGAGGAGGGACCCTGACGATCTTCTCGATATGGAGCGGAGTGACAGGACCGGGCTGGTCTCCCGTCATAATATGTGGACGCTAAGGGAGGTTCTCAGGGAAACAAGGGCATCCTTGAAGGAGGGCACGCTCTGGGAGGTGGTCGAGCGATCAGCCCTTTCCAATCCGTCCCTTTTCGCGGCCGTGAGACGATTGAGGGAGCATCAAGATCTCCTCGAGGAGAACTCCCCCAGGACCACGAGGAGGTTCATGGCATCCTCCGGCCTATGCCTTTCTCGCCCGGAGTTCAGAAGAATGGAACGCAGACTCTCGACGTACGAGAATCCGTCCGGGAAGAAAAGGGCGATCATGCTGCAGGATTGGACGGTCATCCACTCGATAAAAGTTCAAAATGCGATGTGGTCGGAACGACCGGAAGGATATGATACCTTGATCTCAACTCCTTTCGGAGCGATACCGTTCGAGATGGAGGATATGTATCCAGTGTCCCAATCCGTGTTCCCTCCGGTGGGAGGCATGGACAGCGAGATGAGCGAATATATGAAAGACGCTGTTCATAAGATGATCGAACGTTTCGATGATATTAAGGAATGGGACGGTGATGGGGCGCCCCCCGTGAAGGGAGGAAGGAACGACCACATGGTCCTGAACCTCCTGAAGGTCAGATCGATCTTGCGGATGCAGTTCGGCAGGATCGGCAGCAGCTGGGCCGATGAGATAATCCTCCCCGAACCAGAAGCAGTAAGCATAGTCACATCAAGGAGAACGGGGAAGATACGCAACGTTCTCGAGGTTCGAGATGACCAAAGCAAGGTTCATCTCCTCTCCCTTAGGGCCGAGGACGGACACTTCAATCTCAGATGGACGGCAGCATCCAGGTTACACGAGAGCAGCGGATCTCCGAAATTCAGGGTGGTGGTCGAGGATGGGACGGGGGAGTTCAATTCGAAGGGGTACAACGTTTTCTGCAAGTTCGTAACCGATGCCGATCCGGACATCAGAGCCGGTGATGATGTCCTTGTCGTCGGCAGGGATGACCGGCTCCACGCAGTAGGCAGGGCATCGGTGTGCTCCAGGATGATGGTGGAAGGTAGGACCGGTGCTGCCGTCAAGGTGAGGGATGGCTCCGAGAAGCACGAAGCATAGGATGCAATCAATTCAAATAGCTGTTAGCTGAATGTGGTGTGATAGGATGACGGAACAGGGCCAGGATACGAGAACCGAGGATACGGGAGCTGCTGTGAAGGGAAAGGATTTCGGCTCGAGGAAACTCGAGCTGATACCGCTGGTGGTGGGCAGGAAGGAAGGAGGGGAAAACGATACCTCATCCGCCACGCTCATGAGGACACCCACGACGACGGTGGTCATAGACTCGGGTTCTATGGCTGCCAGGGAGGAAATGAACGGATCGATCCACAGGATAGACCTCAATGTGGAGAAGGTCAATGTCATGGTCGCGACCAGGATCGACCCGCTCTTCAACGGGAACGATGATATCTTCGTCAATGCTCTCCAGCACCTCAGGAAGGAGGAGTGGAGCCTCGTTCCACCGGGCCCGCGGAGGAAGATAGCCATAACGGACCGGTTCCATTGGATCGACAGGTATCTGAAGCTCGAAGTGATATCCTCGCCGGAACCGGGGTCGATGGTACTCCTGCTTCACATACCGAAAAAGAAGGAGCTTCTCGCTCAATCGGCGGAGAAGTACGCAGGCAGCATTGTTGGCATATCCGGGCCATGCATATCTTCCGAGAGCGATCCGGAGATCGCACAGATCCTCCGTTCGCTGAGGAAGAGAGGGAGGCCCGAACGTCTGGGCCAGACGACGGACATCACGAGCAGGGAGGAGCTTCTGGAATACTGTGACTACATCATTCCCGCCTTTGGCCCCATGTTCAAGGTCATCCCGTGAAAGGAGGAGAGTCCATGGATGCCTCAGTTGAAGAGGTCGAGAGAGTTGCCGGTTCCATCAGGGACATGTCGATCAGGGGGGCGGGGAAGATCGCCCGGGCCGCATCCGAAGCCATATCGGTCTATGCGGATTCATGGAAAGGGGACGACAGGGAAGTCTTCCTCCAGGAACTGGTGAAGATTGCGAGGAGACTTCATTCAACCAGACCCACGGCCGTCTCCCTGAGGAACGGCATCCTTCTGACCCTAAGAGGAGTCGAGACCGGGAAAGATGTCAGTTCCATGAAGGCTATGATCTCCCGACAATCCAAGGAGTTCGTGGACAGTGCCATAATGGCAAGGGAGCGTATCGCGGAGGTCGGAAGCAAGAGGATACCCAAGGGCTCGACGGTCCTCACGCACTGCAATTCCATGGCAGCCCTGACAACGATCAAGCAGGGTTTCGATGACGGAAGGGTGGAAAAGGTCTACTCCACGGAATCCAGACCGTGGAGGCAGGGACATCTGACCGCAAGATGGCTTCTTGACCGGTCGGTCCCTGTGACGATGATCGTGGATTCGGCGGTCCGTCATTTCATGCGCGAGATCGATGTGGTAATGGTCGGCGCGGACACGATCACGGCAAATGGCGCGGTCATCAACAAGATCGGAACCTCCCAGATAGCACTGGCGGCACACGAGTCGAGGGTCCCTTTCATCGTTTGCGCGGAGACTTTCAAATTCTCCAGGGAAACGCTTCTCGGCTCCCTCGTGGAGATCGAGGACAGGGGGCCGGCGGAAGTTGCCGATCCCATGACCCCGGAGGATTTCCCCGGAGCACGGATCCTGAACCCGGTATTCGATGCAACACCTCCTGAATACATAGACGCCATTGCTACCGAGATGGGCATCGTATCACCCTATCTTGCCACGGAGGTTATCAAGGAGATGTTCGGGATGGAAGGGCCCGTAGCCCTCGAGAAGAGGAGGACCGGATTCAAGTGGCTTGAATGAAACGGAGAGTGATGATCATGGTGAAGAACGACAAGGATCTGGATGCCGCCGGAACGCCATCGAACTTCAGGGTTACGGAGATCGACCTCGAGACGGGGGAATACACAGTCATCCTGAACAGACAGGACGCTGTGGGCCTTGGATTGAGGTCGCTCGACAGGGTGAAGGTCTCGAGCGGCGAGAACAGTATAATCGCCATAGTTGAGATCACAGATTCAGTGGTCAGACCAAACGACCTCGGGATACTCAAGAAAGGAAGGGGCTCTCTCGGGGTCTCTGAAGACGACCAGGTGCGGCTGGTCCCGGTTACAAGACCCAGGTCAATTGAGATAATCAAGAAGAGACTGGACCGAGTGGAGCTGACCAAGGAGGAGATCAACATCCTCACGGAAGAGATCACGAACCACAGGCTATCCGATGTGGAACTGTCCGCCTTCGTGACATCAACCTACATGAACCCCCTGACGGGGCGGGAGATAAAGGACCTCACACTGGCCATGGTAGACAACGGAGAGACCATCGATCTGGACGTTGAGCCGATATTCGATTTCCACTCGGTAGGCGGGGTTCCGGGGAACAAGGTCACTCTTCTAGTGGTTCCCATCGTGGCAGCCGCGGGATTGTACATTCCGAAGACATGCTCAAGGGCCATATCATCTGCCGGAGGAACCGCTGACATCCTCGAGACCGTGGCGAACGTCACCCTGCCGGGATGGAAGATCAAGGAGATTGCGGAAACGACAGGCGGTACGATCGCTTGGGGCGGGGGGGTCAACATCGCTCCTGCCGATGACATCATAATCCGAGCAGAGTACCCTCTCTCAATAGACCCATACTCCCAGGTGATCGCATCCGTTCTGGCCAAGAAGAAGGCCGTGGGAGCGGATCATCTGCTAATGGACATTCCAACCGGTCCGCAGACGAAGGTGACCTCTGTGGACCTGGCAAGGAAGTACGCAAGGGATTTCATGGACATAGGCGAGCAGATCGGGATCAATGTCCAGTGCGCGATCACCTTCGGAGGCCAGCCCGTCGGAAGGAATATCGGTCCCGCACTCGAATGCATGGAAGCGATCCAGATCCTGGAGGGAGATCCGCCCTCCTCGTCGGCCATTGAAAAAGCCACATCCCTTGCCGGGATCATACTCGAGATGAGTGGTTACGCGGGGGATGGGAAGGAGAAGGCCGACGAGCTCCTCAAGAGCGGGGAGGCGCTCAGGAAGTTCAGGGAGATCATCGAGGCGCAGGGAACCGAAATCAAGGACATAACATCGAAGGATGTTCCGATCGGGAAATATTCCGCCGATATCCTGTCCGCCCAGAGAGGCTACGTATCATCGATACACAACAAGAAGCTGGTGAGGATCGCGAGGGCTGCTGGCTGCCCTCATGACAAACTTGGCGGCATCATACTTGAGAAGAAGAACGGGCACCAGGTGGACAGAGGGGATGTGCTGTTCCGCATCTTCTCGAGCAACGAACAGAAATTGAAGCTCGCCGTTACGACCGCGCAGAAGCTGGCTCCCTTCCAGATAGAGGGCATGGTACTCGAGAGGATACCGGGGGAGCGGGTGATACACACGATACAATGACGATGACGAGGGGCCGACAGGCATATGTCGCAGGATGGGCAGAGCCCCAAGGAGGATGAGAGTTGGCAAGAAGGACAATCCCCAGGAGAAGGAAGAACCTGATCGGGATGAGCAAGAGGCCAAACAGGTTCAAGCAGGTTCAGAGAAGGATAAGAAGGGATAAGGAAGGAAAACTTCCCCTCTCCTGGTACGGAGGCAGGGACATCCTGACGAAGGAGCAGTGGAAGGCCCTTATCGACAAGTACAATCCGAAGGAACTGATGGAGACCGTGGACAAGATAGAGGAGAAGGCAAGGTTGACCGAAGCGGGTGTCCCGATCCCCAGGACCTATATGGTCCTCGAGGAGGAAGACGACCTTGTCCGGTTCTCCGATTGGATGACCGGTTCGGACGGATGCTTCGTGATGAAACCATCCAGGGGACACGGAGGTTCGGGGGTCCTTGTAGTCAACAGAAGAGTGGCCAGAAGATACATCCTTACCTCGGGCAAGGGAGTGGAGGAGGGATATCTGATCAGGCATGCGAAGAGGATCATGGACGGGATCTACACCAAGAAGGAACCCGACAGGGCACTTGTCGAGGAGAGGCTCGTGGTCAGCAGGAAGCTCAGGGAGCTCCAGACCCCGGGCCTCCTTGACATCCGGATCGTGGCATTCAGAGGTTTCCCGGTAATGGCAATGACCAGACTCCCTACGAAGATGTCCGGAGGTCGCGCCAATATCCATCAGGGGGCCATAGGCGCCGGGATATCAATCGCAGAAGGAAGGATCACATCCGCCACCTATATGAGAAAGAACATCAGGAGGCATCCGACATCGGGCAAGACCCTGATAGGGTTCAGGTTCAACATGTGGGAGGAAATAATGGAGACCGCTTCGGAAGCGGGTGGCTGCATGGGGCTCGGATTCGTCGGGGTCGACCTTACGATCGCCGAGGGCAGGGGTGTCGTCGTCCTGGAGGTCAACAAGCGGCCGGGGCTGGAGATACAGAACGCCAATGGTGCGGGTCTGAAAAGAAGGATCAGGTGGGTGGAGAGGTTCATAAGGAAGAACAGGATCGATCCACTCGAGCTGGGCCCCGGTCTCAAGGCGGAGCTTTCCAGGAACTGGGATGCCGCGGGTTGGAGGAAATCCGGCCCCGCGGAGATTGAGGAGGAATGATCATCCGTCCATATCCTCGCCATCGAAGATCCTGACCACCTTGACGAGGGTCCCTCCCTTCAGAAGGAACACGTATCCGTACCTGCTAAGCCTCTCGAGGGATTCCTCCAGCTGGAACGGGCTTATGCCGGGCATCACAGAATCCCTTGGAACGGATTCTATGCCCTGGTCCTCCTGGAGGGTCCTGAGGTGGACGAAGATGTCCTTGTCGATGGGTCTCAATGCATCCCTCCAGGGCTCGGACCGCCTGGAGCGAAGATAGTCCTCCTCCTTCAACTTCGATCTGATATTCTCGAAACCGTACTTCAGGATCTCCCTGATGGTCCGGGCCGCTTCCGAGGGATCTGTCCTCGTGGCCCTGTACCCTTTCCCGTCAAAACTCTTGCCGATGGAGAGCCGGGTGAGGGCATGGATCGCCCGCCCGCCCACCGTGACGCACAGCGCCTCCTTCTTGAGCCTCGCCCCCCCGCAGGCGCGGCACGGCCGGTTGTTCATGTACCGGGCG